>DATHUJ010000052.1:0-42590 GCA_035462375.1 Jiangellales bacterium | reverse complement strand
TGCGCATCACCGTGATCGGCACCGGATACCTCGGTGCGACTCACGCGGCCTGCCTGGCCGAGCTGGGGTTCGAGGTCCTCGGCGTCGACGTCGACGAGGCCAAGGTCGCCGCCCTCGGGGAGGGCCGGGTGCCCTTCTACGAACCCGCCCTGGAGCCGCTGCTCGCGCGGCACGTGACCGAGGGCACCCTGCGGTTCACGACCTCGATGGCCGAGGCGGCGGACTTCGGCGACGTGCACTTCCTGTGCGTCAGCACGCCGCAGCGGGCGGAGAGCCTGGCCGCCGACCTCACCCAGGTCGAGGCGGCGGTCGACACGCTCGCCCGCCACATGCACCGGCCCTGTCTCGTGGTGGGCAAGTCGACCGTGCCGGTCGGGACCGCGGCGCGGTTGGCCGAGCGCCTGACCGAGCTGGCCCCGGCGGGCGACGGCGTCGACCTGGCCTGGAACCCGGAGTTCCTCCGCGAGGGCCACGCGGTCGACGACACCCTGCAGCCCGACCGCCTGGTCCTCGGCGTGCGCTCGGCCCCCGCGGAGGCGGTGCTGTGCGAGGTGTACGCCAAGCCGATCGCCGGAGGGAGCCCGGTGGTGGTGACCGACCTGGCCACCGCCGAGCTGGTCAAGGTCGCGGCGAACGCGTTCCTCGCCACCAAGATCTCCTTCATCAACGCGATGTCCGAGCTCTGCGAGGTGACCGGCGCTGACGTCACGGCGCTGGCTGACGCGCTGGGCCACGACGAGCGGATCGGCCGGCGCTTCCTCAACGCGGGTCTGGGCTTCGGCGGCGGCTGCCTACCCAAGGACATCCGCGCGTTCATGGCCCGAGCCGGGGAGCTCGGCGCCGGGCAGGCGCTGAACTTCCTGGAGGAGGTCGACGCGATCAACCTGCGCCGCCGGACCCACGTCGCGGCGCTGGCCAGGACCGCGGTCGGTGGGTACTTCCCGGGACGCCGCGTGGCCGTGCTCGGCGCGGCCTTCAAGCCCGAGTCCGACGACATCCGCGACTCCCCAGCGCTGACCGTGGCGGGCCAGATCCACCTGGCCGGCGCGCACGTCTCCGTCTACGACCCCAAGGCGATGCCCAACGCCCGCCGCATGTTCCCTCCGCTCGACTACTCAGAGTCCGCCGCGGACGCATGCCGTGGGGCGGACGTGGTACTCCACCTGACGGAATGGGCGGAGTTCCGCGAGATTGACCCGCACGAGCTGGGCGAGATCGTCCGGAACCGGTACGTCATCGACGGCCGCAACTGCCTGGACGCGCAGGCGTGGCGGGCGGCGGGGTGGACCTACCGGGGCCTCGGACGCCCCTGAGCGTAGTCCCGGCATGGCAGGATCCCGCCGTGGACATCGCGCGAGGGAGCGACGAGGCCGTCCGGCGGATCCTGGAAGAGTGCCAGACCTGGGCGGTCGTCGGTCTGTCCACGAACACCGCCCGCGCGGCCCACGGCGTCGCGCGGTTCCTCCAGGAGCACGGCAAGCGGATCGTGCCCGTCCACCCGCGCGCCGAGACGGTGCACGGGGAGACCGGTTACCCGACGCTGGCGGCGGTCCCGTTCCCCATCGACTGCGTCGACGTCTTCGTCCGCTCCGAGCTGGCGGGCGGCATCGCGGACGAGGCCGTCGCAGCAGGAGCCCGGGCCGTGTGGTTCCAGCTCGGGGTGGTGGACCCTGCGGCCTACCGGCGCGTGACCGTGGCTGGGCTTGACATGGTCATGGACCGCTGTCCTGCGATCGAATGGCCGCTGCTCGGCCCACCCGCCTGAGCGCCTCGGCCCTACTCCGCGGTCAGCCGGGCCCGCAAGGCTCGGCCCTTGGCCCGCGCGCCGGCGTCGAGGTCTCGCTGGAACTGCTCCACCCTGGCCCGGAGGTCGGGGTCTGCTGCCGCGAGGATCCGTACGGCGAGCAGCCCGGCGTTGCGCGCACCCCCCACCGCCACCGTGGCCACGGGCACCCCGGCCGGCATCTGGACGATCGACAGCAGGGAGTCGAGGCCGTCCAGGACCGCGAGCGGCACCGGGACCCCGACCACCGGCAGCGGCGTGACCGAGGCGAGCATCCCCGGCAGGTGGGCCGCCCCGCCCGCACCTGCGACGAGCACCCGCAGTCCCCGGTCGGCCGCCCCCTCCCCGTACGCGAGCATGTCCCGCGGCATGCGGTGCGCGGACACGACGTCCACTTCGTGGGGGACGCCGAACTCCGCCAGGGCCTCGGCGGCGGCCGACATCACCGGCCAGTCGGAGTCCGAGCCCATGACCACCCCGACCAGCGGTGCAGTGGCGTCACTCATCGATGTCCCCCTGCAGGTAACGCGCGGCGTGCCAGGCACGCCCGCGCAGGTCGTCGAGGTCGTCGCCGGACGCGGTGACGTGGCCGACCTTGCGCCCCGGCCGCACCGCCTTGCCGTACCAGTGCACGCGGAGCCCCGGGTCGCGCGCGAGCAGGTGCCGATAGGCCGAGTAGGTCTCCGTGAGCTCGCCGCCGAGCACGTTGACCATCACGGTGTACGGGGCGTGGGCGTGCGGGTCGCCGAGCGGCAGGTCGAGCACGGCGCGCAGGTGGTTCTCGAACTGGCTGGTGACCGCCCCGTCGATCGTCCAGTGCCCCGTGTTGTGCGGGCGCATGGCGAGCTCGTTGACCAGCAGCGGGCCCTCGCGCGCCTCGAAGAGCTCGACCGCCAGGACGCCGACGACGCCGAGTTCCTGCGCGACGGACAGGGCTACGCGCTGCGCCTCGGCGGCCCGGTCGGGATCGAGCCCGGGGGCCGGAGCGACCACCTCGACGCAGATGCCGCCGGCCTGCACCGACTCGACCACCGGGTAGGCGACGGCCTGCCCGTGGGGGGATCGCGCTACCAGCGCGGAGAGCTCTCGGCGGAAGTCCACCAGCTCCTCGGCCAGGACCGGCACTCCGATCCGGAACGGCTCCTCGAGCGCCGGGTCGTCCGCCGAGCCGGCGACCCAGACCCCTTTGCCGTCGTAGCCGCCGCGGACCGTCTTGAGCACCACGGGCCAGCCGAGTCCCTCGGCGACGCGGGCCACCTCCGCCGGGTCGTCGACGTGGCGCCAGCGGGGACACGGGAGTCCGGCGGCCGTGAGCCGCTCCCGCATCACCCCCTTGTCCTGGGCGTGCACGAGAGCGTCCGGCCCAGGCCGTACGGCGACGCCGTCGGCCTCGAGCGCCCGCAGGTGCGCGGTCGGCACGTGCTCGTGGTCGAAGGTGAGCACGTCGCACCCGGCCGCGAAGGCGCGGAGGTCCGCCAGGGATCTCTCGTCGGCGACGACGGCGCCCGGGACCACGCGCGCCGCGGAGTCGTCCGGGCGCGCGGCGAGCACGCGGAAGCCGATTCCGAGCGGGACGGCCGCCGGAGCCGTCATCCGGGCCAGCTGGCCACCACCGACCATGCCGACGACGGGGAAGCTCACGGTGCTGCAGGGTAACGGCCAGGTCCCGGAGCCCAGGTTCCTGGAGCCGGTGTGGGCCGCGGCGCTCGTTGACCTACCCTGTCCGGGTGCCGACCGCCCCCCCGGCGACGTGCCCCGTCCCAGAGCGGAGCCGAGCGTGAGCCTCGTCCCCCAGGCGTGGTACCGCCTGCACGCCCTGGTCCGCGAGGGCGCCAAGTTCCTCACGGTCGGCGGCGCCGGCTACATCGTCGACGTCGGCGTCTTCAACGCGCTGCTCTACGCGGGCGGGGAGGGCCCGCTCTACGACCGCCCGCTCACCGGCAAGACCATCTCCGTGGTCGTCGCCACCCTCGTCACGTACGCGGGGAACCGGTTCTGGACCTTCCGCCACCGGGGGCGTTCGGGCTACGCCCGTGAGTACGCACTGTTCTTCGTGCTCAACGCCGTCGGCCTGGCGATCGCCCTGTCGTGCCTGGCCTTCTCCCGATACGTGCTGGAGCTGTCCGGGCCGATCGCCGACAACATCGCGGCCAACGTCGTCGGTCTGGCGCTGGCCACGACCTTCCGCTTCTGGTCCTATCGGCGGTGGGTCTTCCCTGCGGTCCTGACCGCGGTCGAGGAGGAGGGCGAGCAGCACGCCGTCCGGCCCGGCTGAGCTCGCGAGGTCACTCCCCCGGCCAGTCCGGCCGCCGACGTTCGTTGAAGGCGGCGACCCCCTCCGCCCGGTCGCCGGAGAAGGCCGTCGCCCGCCAGCAGGCGTCCTCGACCTCGAGCCCGGTCGCCAGGTCGACGTCCAGACCGAGCCGCATCGCGCGCTTGGCGTTGCGCACGCCCACGGGGGAGTTGCCGGCGATGGTGCCGGCGAGCTCGAGCGCGGTCGTGCGGGCGTCGCCGGCCGGGACGAGGCGGTCCACGACGCCGATCCGAAAGGCCTCGGCGGCGTCGATCCGACGTCCGGTGAAGACCAGGTCGGCCGCCCGCGACCAACCGACCCGGCGGGCCAGCAGCTGCGTGCCCCCGCCGCCGGGTACGACACCGACCGTCACCTCCGGCAGCCCGAGGACGGCAGTCTCGTCGACCACGATCAGGTCACAGGCCAGCGCCAGCTCGAGCCCGCCACCGAGGGCGTAGCCGTGAACGGCAGCCACCGCTGGAACGGGCAGGTCGAGGACACCGCGGTAAGCGGCGCGGGCGACGGGGCGCTGGCGGACCAGGTCGGCGTCGGTGAAGCTGTTGCGCTCCTTGAGGTCGGCGCCGACGCAGAACGCCCGCTCGCCCGAAGACGACAGGACGACGGCCCGGACGCCGGGTGCGGCGGCGAGCTCGGCGCAGGCGGCCGCGATCGAGCGGGCCTGCTGTGTCGACACGGCGTTGAGCGCCTTGGGCCGGTCCAGCACGAGCTCGGCGACGTGCGGGTGGTTGTCGGCTGTCCTGACGAGGACTCCGGGGTGCGCGCTCACCCGGTCGACCCTAGCCAGCAGGAGGGTCAGGCGGACCTGCGGGCGACGGCGAAGGGCTGGACCACGCCGAGGCCGCGGACCTCCGCCTGCGGCTGCGCCCGCACGGCGTACGCGAAGTCCTCGCCGAGGGCCTCGGCGGTGGCGCGGTCGGCCAGGACGACGTTTCGCTCGGCGAGCGCAGTCAGGCGCGCGGCGAGGTTGACGGGGGTGCCGAAGACGTCACCGAGCCGGGAGAGGACGGCCCCGGTCGCGAGCCCCACGCGGACGTCGGGGAGGCTGGGGTGGTTGCCGATGGCCTCGACCAGGCCGCAGGCGACCGCGGCCGCCGTCGACGGGTGGTCGGCGACGAAGAGCACCTCGTCCCCCAGCGTCTTCACCAGCCGCGCCCCCTCGGCGGCGACGATGTCGGCCGCGGCGGTCTCGAACTGCTCCACCAGGTGCGCCAGGGCGTCCTCGGTCAACCCGCGAGAGAGCCTGGTGAAGGACACGAGGTCGGCGAAGCCCACCGATGCATGGGCGCTGAGCAGGGGGTTGACCCGGTCGGTACCCGCGGCCACGAGCCGGCCGGCAGCGGCGGCCAGGTGCCGCCGCCACGAGTAGACCAGCAGTCGCTCGAACTCCGGCAGCACGCGCTGGGCGACGAGGTAGGAGGTGGTGAGCCTGCTGCCGGTCCCCAGCCCGGTGGCCTCCGCGGCCTCCACGACCTCGGCGAGCGTCTCGACCTGCCACTCCGCGAGCCGCGCGGTCGTCCTGCCCAGGGCCCGGACCAGCCGTTCGGTGGTCTCGGCGTCCAGGGTCCGGAGGCGGACCAGCTCGGCCACCACGGCCAGGGCGCGGACGTCCTCGTCGGTGAACGCCACGGACTCACCGACGTCGGGGAACCCCAGGGCGCGCCAGTAGCGCCGCGCCTCGGCGACAGGGATCCCGACCCGCTCGACGACCTGGTCGCGGTCGAGCGTGCGCTCGGCCCCGAGCAGGAGCCGCTCCAGGTCCTCGGCGGTGGGCGGGTCGTCGCTCACCGGGCCCCGACGTCTCCGCCCGTGCCGTCGACATCGACGCCGTGGGCCGCCCGGACCAGCTCGGACAGCCGCAGCTGCACCCGGTGGACCCTCGGGACGTCGTCCAGCACGACCTGGCCCTGCTCGCTGGCCGATGACACCACGAGGGTGCCGGCACCCACGACTCGGTCGGCGAGGCTCTGCTCGTACGCGACGTCGTTGATCCGTCCGAGCGGGATGTCCCGCCCGGTGCGGTTGAGCACGCCCGTACGGGTGATCAGCCGCTCCGAGGTGATGGTGTACGTGGTGGTCAGCCAGCGCAGGAACGCCCACACCGTCCAGCGCAGCACCACGAGGACCGCGAGCCCGAGGACGACGAGGCGGGCCGTGGGACCGGCCCCGGAGGCCGGGAGGGATCCCCAGGCGAAGCCGGCCGCCGCCGCGACGAGCAGGAGGACGAGAACCGGGGCGACCAGGGCCTTGGCGTGGGTGCGCAGGTGGAGTTCGACCTGCTCGTCGTCTCCCAGCAACCGCTGCGGGAAGGCCATGCCCGCATCCTGGCACGACCGCCGGGAGGTCACCGGAGGTGGACCACGTCCCCGGCTCCGACGATGACCTGCCGGCCGTCCACGACTCGCACCACCAGCCGCCCGGCCGCGTCCAGGTCCACCGCGGTGCCCTCGACGTGGGTGCCGCCCGGCAGGTCCGCGCGCACCCGACGGCCGAGGGTCCCACAGCGCCGTCGGTAGTCCTCGGCGAGCCCGCCCGCCGGGTCGCCGGTGACCCCGGTCCAGGCCCGGTAGCCCTCGCCCAAGCGGCGAAGCAGGGCGACGGCGACCGGGACGAGAGCGGGGCCCCCGGGGTTCTCGCCAGTGCCCCTCCCGGCCACCTCTGCGGCCAGCGACGTCCCACCTTCGGGGAGGTCCTCCGGCCGCGCCGTGACGTTGAGCCCGACACCCAGGACGACCGCGTGCCCGCTCGGCGTCTCGATCCGCTCGGCCAGGATGCCGGCGAGCTTGCGGTCCCCCACCAGCACGTCGTTGGGCCACTTGAGCAGCGCCGACACACCCGAGACGTCGTCGACCGCCTCGGCCACGGCCACACCGGCGAGCAGCGACAGCCACGACCACCGGCTCACGGGCACCGCCTCCGGACGCAGCAGCGCCGAGCAGGCCAGGGACGTGCCCGGCGGCGCAGTCCAGGAGCGCCCGAGCCGGCCCCGGCCCCGGCTCTGGTGGGCCGCCAGCAGGACCAGCCCCTCAGGGGTGCCGTCGCGGGCCAGATCGGCGACGTCGGAGCTCGTCGACCCGGTCGTCGGGACCGCGCGCACGTCCGACCAGGGGGTGTCGGGCCCCAGCCCGGTCCGGACCTGCTGGGCGTCGAGCGCATCTCCCGTCACGCCCCGACCGTACGCGCGAACGGGCGGCGGGGTCAGCCGGTGTTCTGGAGGCCGGCCGCGACCCCGTTGACGGTGACCTGCAGGAGCCGGCGCAGGGCCGCCGGGTCGGCACCGGGCTCCTTCTGCCGGAGGCCGCGCAGCGCCCTGACCTGCAGCGTGGACAACGCGTCGACGTACGGGTTGCGCAGGGCGACGGCCCGGCCGAGGACGCGGCGGTCGTCGAGCAGGCGGGCGTGCCCAGTGACCCTCAGCACCCAGGCGGTCGCCAGGGCGTGCTCCTCGAGCACCATCTCGGTGAGCTCGGGCCGGCCGCCCAGCTCGAGGTAGCGCCGGGCGAACCGGCGGTCGGTCTTGGCGAGTGACATCTCCGCGTTCTCGAGCATCACGGTGAACAGCGGCCAGGCCGAGTAGGCCCGGCGCAGCACGTCGAGGTCGCCGACGGCCTGCAGGCCGACACCGAGGCCGTACCAGCCGGGCAGGTTCACCCGGGTCTGGGCCCATGCGAAGACCCACGGGATGGCACGCAGGTCCTCCAGCGAGGAGACCGACATCCCACGGCGGGCCGGCCGCGAGCCGAGCGGCAACGCGCCGATCTCGTCCAACGGCGTGAGCTGCCCGAACCACTCCGCGAAGCCCTCGGCCCGGACCAGGGCGTGGTAGGCGGTGCGGGCCGCCCGGTCCAGCGTGGCCGCCGTGTCCGCGAACTCGACCGCGGCCACCCGGGCGCGCTCCTCGACGGCCGGGGTCGAGGCGAGCAGCACCGCGGAGGCGACCTGCTCGATGTGGCGCCGGGCGATCGCGGGCTCGCCGTACCGGGCGAACACGACCTCGCCCTGCTCGGTGACCTTGAACCGGCCGGCCACCGACCCCGGCGCCTGGGCCTGGATCGCCCTGTGCGCGGGGCCCCCGCCGCGCCCCAGCGAACCACCGCGGCCGTGGAACAGCGTGAGCCGTAGGGCGTGGCGCGCGGCCCAGGCAGTCAGTCTCGCCTGGGCGTCGTAGAGCGCCAGCGTGGCCGAGACCGGGCCGACGTCCTTGGCGGAGTCCGAGTAGCCGAGCATCACCTCGAAACGGCGCCCCGTCGCCGACAGCCGACGCCGTACGGCGGGCAGCTTCAGCACGTCCTCGAGGACGTCGACGCAGCGGTCCAGGTCGTCACCGGTCTCGAAGAGCGGGACGACGTCCAGCTCCACGTCGCGGCCGTCCAGGGCGTGTGCCGCGAGCTCGTGTACCGCCGCCACGTCCTCGGCGGCCTGGGTGAAGGAGACCACGTAGCGCCGGCAGGCGTCCTGGCCGAAGCGCTGCTGCAGCTGCCCCACCACACGCAGCGTGGCCATCACCTCCTCGGTCTGGGGCGACAGCTCACCGCCGGCCCGGACCTCCGCCAGCGCCGCCGCGTGCACCTTGCTGTGCTGCCGCACCTCCAGCTCGGCCAGGTGGAAGCCGAACGTCTCCACCTGCCAGACCAGGTGCTGGAGCTCCCCGTACGCCTGCCGGCGGGCACCGGCCGCGTCGAGCGAGCGCTGCACCACCCGCAGGTCCGCGAGGAGCTCCCCGGGCGACCCGTACGCGAGGTCGGCGTCCCTGCGGCGGGTCGCGGCGACGCGCTCGGACGCGAGGAGGAGTGCCACGCGGTGCGGCTCCCCGGGGGAGCGGGTGAGCAGGTCGTCGAGCAGCTCGGGGTAGGAGGAGCGCGCGTCATCGAGCAGGCGGCGCAGGGCCTGGGACGGCGGTGTCGTGGCGATGTCGACGGTGAGCGACCGCCCGATGCGACCGGAGGCGTTCTGGAGGGCGTGGAGCACGTGCTCGGACTGGATCGCCATGGCCTGCCGGGTGACCGAGGCCGTCACGTGCGGGTTCCCGTCCCGGTCGCCGCCGATCCAGGACCCCAGCCGGAGGAAGGCGGGGACCCGCGGCTGCTCCGCCCCGGCAGCCTCCCCGGCCAGGGCGGAGTCGGCCCGCCGGTAGACCTGCGGGACCACCAGGAAGAGCACCTCGTCGAAGACCGCCATCGCCGTGCGGACCTCGTCCAGCGGTCCCGGGCGCTCCTCGCGCAGCTGCGCCGTGCGCCAGAGGACGTCCACCTCCTCGAGCAACCGGCGACGAGTCTCGGCGTGTTCGGAGGCTCCTAGGCGCTGGTCGTCCCGGCGCGCGAGCAGGTCGTCGATGCGGCGGATGGCGGTCACCACGGCACGGCGGCGGGCCTCGGTCGGGTGGGCCGTGAGGACCGGCCGGAACTCCAGGCCCGAGAGCAGGCTGGTCGCGGCGGCCGGGCCGTGCAGAGCTGCCACCTCGCCGATCGCGGCGGCGACCGTCCCGGACAGCGGCCGGTCGGCCACGTCGCCGGCGCGGAGCGAGCGGATCCGGTGGTACTGCTCGGCGACGTTGGCCAGGTGGAAGTAGCAGGTGAAGGCGCGGGCAACGTCGGCGGCCCGCTCCAGCGACCAGCCGGCCGCCAGCTCCTCGGCCGCCGTGGCCGCGGACTCCGCCGACTCCTCGTCCGGCCCGTGCGCCGCAATGACCAGCTCGCGCAACCGCTCCACGTCGTCGAGCAGCCCTTGCCCGCCGTACTCCCGGAGCACCTGGCCGAGCACGTCGCCCAGCAGGCGGACGTCGCGGCGCAGCGCCTCGGGGACCTCGAACCGGGCGTCGTCACGCGATCCGGTGCCGGTGGCGGCCATGTGCGCCAGGGTAGTGAGGGCGTCGAAGGGTGAGACATCGGTCTCACTCGGCGGACCAGCGGCCTCGCGACACCCGGGCGGGCGGGCGAGTCCTAGGCTACGGCGCAGCCGTGACCGGCCGTTCCGCCGACGACCCGCTGGAGGACACCCGCGATGACCGCCTCCGCCCCCTCGCCGGGCCCGGACGCCGTGGACCTCCGCACGACGGCCGGGAAGCTGGCGGACCTGCACCGCCGGCTGGACGAGGCGGTGCACGCCGGGTCGTCGCCCGCGGTGGAGAAGCAGCACGCCCGGGGCAAGCTCACCGCCCGCGAGCGGATCGCCCTGCTCGTCGACGAGGGGACATTCGTCGAGCTCGACGAGTTCGCCCGGCACCGCTCCACGTCCTTCGGGCTCGACGCCACCCGGCCGTACGGGGACGGGGTCGTCACCGGCTTCGGGACCGTCGACGGCCGGCAGGTCGCGGTGTTCGCCCAGGACTTCACCGTCTTCGGCGGCAGCCTCGGCGAGGTCTTCGGCGAGAAGATCGTCAAGGTGATGGACTTCGCGCTGCGGACCGGGTGCCCGCTCGTCGGCATCAACGACTCCGGCGGTGCACGGATCCAGGAGGGCGTGGTCTCACTCGGCCTGTACGGCGAGATCTTCCAGCGCAACGTGCACGCGTCGGGGGTCGTCCCGCAGATCTCGCTGATCATGGGGCCGTGTGCGGGCGGGGCGGTCTACTCCCCCGCGATCACCGACTTCACGATCATGGTCGACGGCACGTCCCACATGTTCATCACCGGCCCGGAGGTCATCAAGACGGTGACCGGCGAGGACGTCGGCTTCGAGGAGCTCGGGGGCGCCAGGGCGCACAACACCAAGAGCGGCAACGCGCACTACATGGCTGCCGACGAGGCCGACGCGATCGAGTACGTGAAGGCGCTGCTGTCCTACCTGCCGTCCAACAACCTCGACGAGCCGCCCGCGTACGACGTCGACGTCCCCCTCGAGGTCGTCGAGGCCGACCTTGCGCTCGACGTCCTCGTCCCCGACAGCGCCAACCAGCCGTACGACATGCGCACCGTCGTCGAGGCGGTGCTCGACGACGGCGAGTTCTGCGAGGTCCAGCCGCTGTTCGCCCCCAACCTCGTCGTGGGGTTCGGGCGGGTGGAGGGGCGATCTGTCGGCGTGGTGGCCAACCAGCCGATGCACTTCGCCGGCACGCTGGACATCGACGCCTCCGAGAAGGCGGCGCGCTTCGTCCGGACCTGTGACGCCTTCAACGTCCCGGTGCTGACCTTCGTCGACGTGCCCGGGTTCCTGCCCGGCACCGACCAGGAGTGGAACGGCATCATCCGCCGGGGCGCCAAGCTCATCTACGCCTACGCTGAGGCGACCGTCCCGAAGATCACGGTGATCACCCGGAAGGCCTACGGGGGCGCCTACGACGTCATGGGCTCCAAGCACCTCGGGGCCGACGTCAACCTGGCCTGGCCCACCGCCCAGATCGCCGTCATGGGCGCGCAGGGCGCGGTCAACATCCTCTACCGGCGCGAGCTCGCCGAGGCCGACGACCCCGACGCGCGGCGCCGCGAGCTGGTGGAGCAGTACGAAGACCGGCTCGCCAACCCGTACGTGGCGGCAGAACGCGGCTACGTGGACGGGGTGATCGCCCCGTCGCGGACGCGGGTCGCGGTGACGCAGGCGCTGCGAGCGCTGCGCACCAAGCGCGAGACCCTGCCGCCGAAGAAGCACGGGAACATCCCGCTGTGAGCACCGACGCGACCCAGGACCTGCGTGCCGCCCTGGCGACACTCCACGCGCGCCTGGACGCCTGGCACCACACCGTCGTCGGCGTCGCAGCCGAGACCGCCCCCCAGGACGACCCCCTCGTGGACCCCCGGCTGGAGGCCGCCTCCGACGCCTTCCAGGACGCCCTCGGCTCGTACGAGGAGCAGACGCTGCGGGTCCTGGGCCTCGAGGAGGTCGAGGCGGTCGAGGAGCGAGCCGCCACCGGGGTGGCCCTCGGGGTGCTCGTCGACGACTTCTTCGTGCACCTGGTCGTCGGCGTCCGGGAGGGCGAGCCGCCCGCACGGCTGATGGATGCCCTCGGCATCATCGACGAGAGCACCGTCGACACGGTCGTGGACCGCCTCGAGGAGGCCGGCTTCGTCGTGCCCGAGTACCGCGTGGCCCGGGGTGAGCTGGACCTCGACGACGGGGACGAGGAGCCGTGACCGACGAGCGCCCGCTGCTGCGCGTCGTCCGGGGCGAGCCGACGGACGAGGAGCTGGCCGCGCTCGTGGCTGTCGTCGCCGCGCGGGCGGCAGGCACCCGGTCAGAGACGGGGGGGCAGCCCCGCACGTGGGCGGCCTACTGGCGCACTGTGGGTGCCCCGCCGCCCCCGGGACCGGGGGCCTGGCGGGCGAGCGCCCTCCCCCGCTGAGCCCGGGATGGCAGCGGATACCGTGCCGGCCGTGACGGACACCGCACCCACGACCCGGACCGTGACCTCGCTCGCCGACGCCTATGTCGAGGAGTACGCCGCGCTCGACCCGTACACGGCGACCTACGCCGGCATCCCCGGGCACGACCACGAGACGACCGACCTCTCCCCCGAGGGCTTCGAGGCCAGGGCCGAGCTGGACCGGCGGACGCTGGCCGACCTCGCCGCGGTGGAGCCGGCCGACGAGCGCGAGCACGTGGCCCGGGACGCGATGGTCGAGCGGCTCACCCGCGGGCTCGCGCTCCACGACCTGGGCATGGACCGGGGCCTCAACGTCCTGGATAGCCCGCTGCACTGGACCCGCCTGGTCTTCGACCTGATGCCGACCGGGACGGAGGAGCACTGGGCGGCGGTGGCGGCCCGGCTCGCCGCCCTCCCCGGCGCGCTGGACGCCTACCGACGGACGCTCGAGGCGGACACCGCCGCCGGTCTCCCGCCGGCCCGCCGTCAGGTCCTCGCGGTGGCCGAGCAGGCGCGCCGCGTGGCTGGTGGCTTCTTCGCCGACCTCGTCGCCACCGCCACGGTCGGCGGCGCGCTGCAGGCCGGCCTCGGCGCCGCCGCCGAGGCCGCCTCCCACGCGTACGCCGACGTTGCCGCCTACCTCGCGGACGACCTCGCCGTGCGGGCCCGGAGCCGCGACGCGGCCGGGAGGGACGCGTATGCGATCGCCTCGGGCTTCTTCCTCGGGGCCGACGTCGACCTCGACGAGACGTACGAGTGGGGGTTGGCCGAGCTGGACCGGATCGAAACCGAGATGGCCGAGGTCGCGGGGTCCATCGCGCCCGGCGGCTCGGTCGACGACGCCGTCGCCGCGCTCGACGACGACCCGGCCCGACGGATCGAGGGGGCCGACGCCTTCCGCGGCTGGATGCAGGAACTGTCCGACCGCACCGTCGAGGCCCTGGCCGGGGTGCACTTCGACATCCCGGCCGAGATCCGCCGGCTGGAGTGCCGGATAGCCCCGACCCGGGACGGCGGCATCTACTACACCGGACCGAGCGAGGACCTGTCACGGCCGGGACGCATGTGGTGGTCGGTGCCCGAGGGGGTCGAGTCGTTCTCGACCTGGCGCGAGACGACGACCGTCTTCCACGAAGGCGTCCCCGGCCACCACCTGCAGGTGGCGAACGTGGTGCTGCGCAAGGACCTGCTCAATCGTTGGCAGCGCCTGCTCTGCTGGGTGTCCGGGCACGGCGAGGGGTGGGCGCTCTACGCCGAGCGACTGATGGCCGACCTCGGCCACCTCGACGACCCCGGCGACCGGCTCGGCATGCTCGACGGCCAGGCCTTCCGGGCCGCCCGGGTGGTCGTCGACATCGGCCTGCACCTGGAGAAGCCGATGCCACGCGGGCGCGGGCTCGACGAAGGGCCGTGGGCCCCCGAGGCGGCGTACACGTTCCTGCGGGCCCACTGCCGCATGCCCGACGAGTTCCTCCGCTTCGAGCTCGACCGCTATCTCGGGTGGCCGGGTCAGGCCCCGTCGTACAAGGTGGGAGAACGGATCTGGCTGCAGGCCCGTGAGGATGCCCGGCACCGGCTGGGCCACGCCTTCGACCTGCGGTCGTTCCACACCGCAGCGCTGAACCTCGGTTCCCTCGGCCTCGACCCGCTGCGCGAGGCCCTGGCCCGGCTCTAGGAGGAAGGTCCGATGGCTCACCTTTACGGGGCGGAGCACGTCCACCGCTACCGCGAGACCGACGGCGAGGAGGGGCACGACTGGCGGCGCGGCGCCCCCACGCTGCTGCTCACGACGACCGGCCGCCGGTCGGGGACGCAGCACACGACGCCGCTGATCTACCAGCAGGACGGCGACCGCTACGTCGTCGTCGCGTCGAAAGGGGGCGCGGACACCCCGCCCGACTGGTACCACAACATCGAGCAGGACCCCGAGGTCGAGGTGCAGGTCTGGGGCGACCGCTTCACCGCCCGGGCACGCACGGCGTCGGAGGACGAGAAGGACCGGCTGTGGCCGGTGATGACCGCGGTGTGGCCGGACTACGACGCCTACCAGCGCACGACCGAGCGGGCCATCCCGCTGGTGATCCTGGAGCGGGCCCCCTGACGGGGTGGTTCGCCGCTGGGCCCCCTGCCCGGCGTCAACCCTTCACGTACGAGAGCTTCTCGGCCACCCGCCCGTCCCGCACGCGGAAGACGTCGACACCGCGGACGTGGTCGACCCCCCAGTCGAAGCGCCAGCGCTGGACGGCCCGGTCTCCGGCGCCGAAGGCGTCCTCGACCAGGAAGGTCGTCGAGGGCGTGGACGCGAAGAACAGCTCCCACGCGGCCCGCACCGCCTGGGCACCCTCGTGCCGGACCCCGTCGGGGGCTGGGTCGGTGGACTCGAAGACGCAGTCGTCGGTCATCAGCGCCATGACGGCGTCGACGTCGCGGGCGTCGAAGGCCGCGTTGAAGCGGGCGATCACGTCGAGGACGTCGCTACCCATCTCGGATCCCTCCCGAAGCCGGCGAGCAGTCGGTCCTGGGCCCGGGCGCCCTCCGGCATCGGCACCGGTTCGCCGATCGCACCGGATGACCGGTAGTCCCCCTCACGCTTCGAGAACCACGCGGCCACGGCGTCGACCAGGTCGGCCGGGAGCTCCCGCTCGCCACCTGTTGCCGCCGCGAGGTCCCAGGCGTGGACCAGGTGGTCGGCGGCCAGCTGGTGTGCGTACTCCTCCGCCGGCACGTCTCCGAAGGACAGGTGGACGATGCGGCCCTGGTCCCCGTCGGGCGGGGTGGACTCGACCGCCGCCTTGGCCGCCCGTCGCGTCGCCCCGACCGGGTCGTCGCCGAGCAGGTCCCCGTCGAACCGGTCGCCGACCTCCTCGATGGTCCGGCCCTCCATCAGCGGAGGTGTCCAGAGCTGCTCGCCGACCAGGTGCTCCACCAGCTGGCGGACGTCCCACTCCGCACACGGGGTCGCAGCCCCCCACTGGCCCTCGGTGACGTGGTCCACGCGGTCCAACCACACGCCTACCGCAGCGCGGTGCATCGCGAACGCGTCCATGATCATCCTCCCTCTCCCCGTCCCAGGGTGCTCCTCGTGCCCGCCGACCGGAACCCCCGGATACCGTCGCTGGCCGTGACCCGTCTCGTCCTCGCCTCGGCCTCGCCCGCCCGGCTCGCCACTCTCCGCCGGGCCGGGCTGGCCCCGGAGGTCGTGGTGAGCCGGGTGGACGAGTCCGGCGTCGACGAGGGGTTCCCGGAGGCTACGGCGCTGGTGCTGGCCGGTCTCAAGGCGCGCGCCGTCGCTGCAGGGCTGGACGGCCCCGCTGTGATCGTCGGGTGTGACTCGGTGCTCGACCTCGACGGCGAGACCCACGGCAAGCCCGGCACGCCGGCCGAGGCGGTGAGCCGCTGGCGCCGCATGCGCGGTCACAACGGCGTGCTGCACACGGGCCACCACGTCATCGACACCCGGACCGGGCGCGAGGCCTCGGCCGTCGCCTCGACCAGGGTGCACTTCGCCGACGTCAGCGACGCCGAGATCGAGGCCTACGTCGCCACCGGCGAGCCGCTGGTCGTCGCCGGCGGGTTCACCGTCGACGGGCTCGGCGGGGCCTTCGTGGAGGGCGTGGAAGGCGATCACCACAACGTCGTCGGCATCTCGCTGCCGCTGCTGCGGCGACTGCTGGCCGATCTCGGCGTGACCTGGACCGACCTCTGGGCGCGTCGCCCGGGGCCGGGCCCGGCCGGTCCCGAGTGACCTCGGCCGCCGCCCGAATGACCACGTTCACCACCCGCGTAGTGGGATCACCAGGCGCTGGAGCCTCGTGATCATGCCACGAGCCTGGTGGTGGCCTGGGTGCGCCCCGCTCGGTCCCTGGAACGATCACCGGTGGCCGGATCGGACGAGGCCCGCGTGGGCGCCCGGTTCGCCGACCGATGATCGACCGGCCCGGCGACGGTGCGCTCGGCGCGGGCGCCTCGTCCGGACGACGGTCACCCTCCTCCACCCAGCGCGCCGGCCACGGACTCGCCGGACCGCACGCCCCGGCCACCACCAGGCTGCCGGAGCCATCACCAGGCGCGGACGCCTCGTGACGACCCGACGAGGGTCGTGAACGTGGTCACTCGGGGCCGGTCAGGCGCCACGGGCGGCGGCGGGGAAGTCTCCGGCCCGGCCGAGCAGCGCCGGGGCCTCGGACTTGCCGAGCAGGTGCGAGATCCAGGTCCCTGTGCTCGCGACGGCGTCGAGGTCCACGCCCGTGCTGATGCCCGAGCGGTGCAGCGCGTAGAGCAGGTCCTCCGTGGCCACGTTGCCGGTCGCGTCGGGCGCGAAGGGGCAGCCACCGATCCCGCCGGCACTGGCGTCGAGCACTCCGACCCCCTCCTCGTACGCGGTGAGGGCGTTCGCGTAGCCGGTGTTGCGCGTGTTGTGGAAGTGCGCCCGCAGAGGTACCCCGGGCGCAGCCTCGAGCGTCCCGCGGACCAACCGCCGGACCTGGGCGGGGACGCCTACCCCGATCGTGTCCGCGAGCGCGATCTCCGACGGCCCGCCCTCGGCGACCCGCCGGACCAGGTCGAGGACCGTCGGCTCGGGGACCTCGCCCTCGAACGGGCAGCCGAAGGCGGTGGACACCGTCACCGAAGCCCTCACCCCCGCGGCCCGGGCATCGCGGGCGATGTCCAGCCACGCCTCGACCCCCTCGTCGACCGAACAGCCCTGGTTGCGGCGGCTGAAGGTCTCGGTGGTGATGACGACGACGTTGACCTCGTCGACCTTCGTGGCCAGGGCCCGGTCGAGCCCCCGCCGGTTGAGGACCAGCCCGATGTAGGAGACGTCGGCTCGGTTCGGAAGCGCCTCGAGCACAGCCTCCGCGTCGGCCATCTGGGGGACGCGGGTGGGGTTGACGAAGCTGGCGACCTCCACCCGTCGGACTCCCGCCTCGACGCACCGGCGCACCAGCTCGACCTTCGTAGCCGTGTCGACGAGCGCGGGCTCGTTCTGCAGGCCGTCCCTCGGGGACACCTCGACGATCTCGACGTCCGGCATGCCGCCTCCCGTTCCGTCACACCTGCATACCACTGTCCCGTCACCCGGTGCGGCGTGGTGCGACCCGAACGGCGAGGCCTACGGTGGCAGACGCGCCCGGGCCGGATGCGGCGCGCGGGCGATGAGTTCCCACCCGTACGGGAGTCTGCGGGGCATCAGACGAGGGAGGAGCGAGATGGCGACGGTCGTGGTGATCGGCACGCGCAAGGGCCTCTGGCTGGCCCGGGACACCGGGGACCGTTCGGGCTGGGAGCTGTCCGAGCGACAGCTCGGCATGAACGCCGTCTACGGCGTCGGGATCGACACCCGCCGGGCGACGCCGCGCCTCCTCGCCGGCACGGACAGCGAGCACTGGGGTCCCACCGTCCTCACGTCCGACGACCTGGGCGCGACCTGGCAGGAGCCCGAGCAGGCGGCACTGGCCTTCCCGGAGCGCACGGACACGGCGCTGAAGCGGGTCTGGCAGCTCCAGCCCGGGCTGCCGTCCGAGCCCGACGTCGTCTGGGCCGGCACCCAGCCCTCCGCACTCTTCCGCTCCGAGGACGGCGGCCGCACCTATGCCTTCGTCGACGGGCTGTGGGACCACCCGCACCGCCCCGAGTGGGGCGAGGGCTACGGGGGGCAGGCGGTGCACACCGTGGTGCCGCACCCGGCCGACCCTGCCCGGCTGCTCGTGGCCATGTCGACCGGCGGCGTCTATCGGACCGACGATGGCGGCGCTTCGTGGAGCCCGTCGAACCGCGGCATCACCGCGTACTTCATGCCCGACCCAGAGCCCGAGTTCGGCCAGTGCGTGCACAAGGTCTCCAGGTCACCGGCGGATCCCGACCGGCTGTACGCGCAGAACCACGGCGGCGTGTTCCGCAGCGACGACGGCGGGCTGACCTGGACCTCGATCGGAGCAGGCCTCCCGTCGGACTTCGGCTTCCCGGTCGTCACCCACCCGGCCCGGGCCGACACGGCCTACGTCTTCCCGCTCGTCGCCGACGCCGACCGCCGCCCGGCGACCGGCCGGTTCCGGGTCTTCCGTACGGACGACGCCGGAGCGTCCTGGCGAGAGCTCGCCAAGGGCCTGCCCGACGAGCCGCACTCGGGCATCGTGCTGCGTGACGCGATGTGCGTCGACGACCACGAACCGCCAGGCGTCTACGTCGCCACGCGCAACGGCGAGGTCTACGCCAGCGCCGACGAGGGGGAGTCGTGGACGACCGTGGCCGAGCACCTGCCGGACGTGCTGTCCGTGCGCGCGGCGCGGATCGGCTGAGGACCACGAGGTGCGGGTGAGCGTGGCGCTCCCGGGTGCGCTCCGGTCCTACGCGCGCGGGCAGGCGGAGTTCGCCGTCGACGTCCCCGACGGGACGACCGTCGACGGTCTGCTGGACCGGCTCGCCGTGAGCGAGCCGGCACTCGAGCGCCGGTTACGGGACGAGCGCGGGGTCCTGCGGCGTCATGTCAACGTCTACCTGGGCGACGAGGACGTCCGTACGGGCGGGTTGCTCGGCCAGCCGCTCCGCGATGGCGACCGGGTGCTGGTGCTGCCGTCCGTCGCCGGAGGCTGACCACGACGACGCGGCTGCGCGGCAGCGACGCGGCTGCGACACTGCGACACGATGGGCGGCGACCGCACCCGACCGACGAGGGAGCCGGACGTGGACCTGGGGCTGGACGTCGCGCAGCAACGGCTGGAGTGGGACGAGGTGGTGGACCGGGTGCGGTTCGCCGAGGACCTGGGCTTCGCCGGCGCCTGGGGCTTCGACCACTTCACTCCCATGTACGGCGAGGGCCCGGGCAACTGCTTCGACGGCATGACCACCCTGGCGGTGCTGGCGGGGCTCACCTCCCGGATCCGGCTCGGGCTGCTCGTGGCCGGCGTCACGTATCGGCACCCGTCGGTCATGGCCGCCCAGGCGGTCACCATCGACCACGCCAGCCGCGGCCGCCTGGAGCTGGCCGTCGGTGCGGCCTGGTACGAGCCGGAGCACCGGCGCCTCGGCATCGACTTCCCCCCGAAGGGGCAACGGTTCGACCTGCTCGAGGACCAGCTGGAGATCTTCCGGCGGCTCTTCACGGGTGACGTCGTCTCGTACGAGGGGAACCGGGTCGGTCTCGCCGATGCCCAACTGCGGCCGGTGCCCGTGCAGCGCCCGCACCCGCCCATCTGGATCGGCGGTTCGGGACCGCGACGCACGCTGCCGCTCGTCGCCCGCTACGCCGACGTATGGCACACCAACGCGGCGGGCCGGTTCGCCGAGGACTCGGCCCGCGTGGACCGGCTGGCCGAGGAAGCAGGGCGGGATCCCGCGGCCATCCGCCGGGCGGCGTCCCTGTCGTTGTCCGAGCCGTGGGACGAGGTCCGGGCCACTGCGGAGCGGCTACAGGACTCGGGAGTCGGCTACCTGGTGTGCGGCTGGCCCGGCCAGGGGCGGGGTCACGTCGAGGAGTTCTGGTCCCGGATCGGGTCGGGGCTGGCCACGGGCTGAGCCGAGACCGCCCCCGGACTGAGCCGAGACCGCCCGGACTGTCCGAGCCTCGGGCTACCGTCACCGGCGATGAGTTCCGGTGCGTCTCCGGGTCTGCACCGGGACCGCACCGCTCCTGAGGAGTTGCCCGTGTACACGTCCGTCCCCGACCCCACCTGGTGGCCAGACGTCCCGGTCGCAGAACTGCGCAGCGCCGTCCGCGGACCAGTGATCACGCCCGACGACGAGGGCTACGACGCGGCGAGGGCAGTCTTCTACGGTGGCCCGGACCGCCGTCCCGCCGCGCTGGTCCGGGTGGCCGATGCGGGCGACGTGGCCACGGTGATCGGCTTCGCCCGCGACCACGGCGTCGAGCTTGCCGTCCGCAGCGGCGGTCACAGCACCGTCGGGCACGGCACCACCGACGGCGGGGTCGTCCTCGACCTCTCCGGGATGAAGGCCCTCGAGATCGACCCGGACGGTCGCTCGGCCTGGGCCGAGACGGGGCTGACGGCCGGGGAGTACACCGCGGCCGCGGGCGAGCACGGGCTGGCGACCGGCTTCGGTGACACCGGGACGGTCGGGATCGGAGGGATCACCCTGGGCGGCGGGGTCGGCTTCCTCGTCCGGCGCCACGGGCTGACCGTCGACAGCCTGCTCGCAGCCGAGGTCGTCACCGCCGACGGGCAGCACCTGGTCGTCGACGAGCAGGAGCACCCCGACCTCTTCTGGGCGCTCCGCGGCGGCGGCGGCAACCTGGCGGTGGCGACGCGGTTCCGGTTCCGGCTGCACGAGGTCCGGTCGGTGCTGGGCGGGATGCTGTTCCTCCCGGCGACGCCGGCCGTCATCGCGGACCTGGTCGCCGAGGGGGAGGAGGCGGACGACGACCTGTCGTTGATCGCCAACGTGGTGACCGCACCGCCGATGCCGTTCCTGGCGCCGGAGCACCACGGCAGGCCCGTTGTCATGATGCTGCTCGCGCACGCCGGTCCCGAGGCGACGGCCGAGCGCGTGGTCGGGCGCCTGCGCTCGCTGGCCACACCGCTGGCCGATCTGGTGGAGCGCATCCCCTACGCCGGGATGTTCCCGCCGGAGGAGAACGACTTCCACCCGAGCGCCGTGGGACGGACGATGTACGCCGACTCGTTCGACCGCGCGCGGGCCGAGCGGGTGATCGGGGCGCTGGACGCCTCCTCCGCCATGATGTCGGTGACCCAGCTGCGGGTCCTCGGGGGCGCGGTTGCGCGGGTCCCCGACGAGACCAGCGCCTACGCCCACCGTGACCGCCGACTCATGATCAACGTGGCGGCGCTCTTCGCGGACCCCGCCGAACGCACCACGCACGAGGCGTGGGTGCAGGATCTCTCGGCCGGACTGGCCGACGGCCGCCCCGGCGCCTACGTCAACTTCCTCGGTGACGACGGCGCCGAGCGCATCCGCGAGGCGTACCCAGGCCCCACCTGGGACCGGTTGGTCGAGGTCAAGCGCCGCTACGACCCCGACAACCTCTTCCGGCTCAACCACAACATCGCTCCCGGCTGAAATCCGGCGGCGGATGCTCGACCGGGCGCCCCGCACGTGCTCGGCCGCGCCCGCCCGACCTGCCGGGCGGTCACCGGTCGTCCGGGCGCCGACCGGTGCGTCCCGAGCTGCGGACCTCGTGCGGCGCCGGGTCGGCGCGAACGGCGTCGGCGATCTCTTCCTCGGGCCGGGCCGGCTGGTCGGGGTCGGGCCGCAGCTCCTCGAGCTCGTGGTCCGGCTGCTCGGTCATGCGCGCCTCCCACCTGTCCGCTGTGTCACCCAGTCTGCTCCGGCCGAGTCGTGCGGGGAGGTGGGCGAGCGGCTGACCCGGACCGGTCTCCGCGGCTGCCCAGCCGAGACCGGTCAGCGTCGTCGACCGATGAGCACCGCACCGCCTCGTGATCGGCGGATCAGACCGGCGGCACCCCGTGGCGCCGCGCCGAGAAGGCCCGGTCCTTGGTGGCCGCGGCGGCCAGCCGGGCGACGAGCTCTCCGCGCAGCGCCTCCGGCTCGACGATGCCGTCGATGACGAGGTCGGAGGCCAGCCGCAGGATGTCGATGTCCTCCTCGTACTCCTCCCGGAGCCGGGCCACGGAGGCCTCGCGCTCGGCTGGGTCCTCGATCGCCTGGATCTTGTTGAAGTAGACCGCGTTGACGGCCGCCTCCGGGCCCATCACCGCGATCTTGGCCGTGGGCAGGGCCAGGCAGGCGTCCGGTCCGAAGCCCGGGCCGCACATCGCGTACAGGCCGGCACCGTAGGCCTTGCGGACGATGACCGAGACCGTCGGAACGGTCGCCTCCGAGACGGCGGTGATCATCTTGGCACCGTGCCGGATGATCCCCTGCCGCTCTACCGCGGAGCCGATCATGAAGCCCGGGACGTCGGCCAGGTAGACGAGAGGGAGGTTGAACGAGTCGCAGAGCCAGATGAAGCGGGCCGCCTTGTCGGCGGAGTCCACGAAGAGGACCCCACCCTTGACGGCCGGCTGGTTGGCCACGATCCCCACGGGTTGGCCCTCGAGCAGCCCGAACCCCGTGACCAGCTCGGGGGCGAACAGCGGCTTGACCTCGAAGAAGCTGCCGTCGTCGATGAGCGTCTCGATCACCGAGTGCACGTCGTAGCCCGCCGACTCCTGCTCGGGCACCGTCTCCCGGGTGAGCTCCCGCGCGGGGGGGTGCGCGGCGTACGTGGGTGGGCGATCGCGCCATGACCCCGGCACGTAGCTGAAGTAGGCCTTGGCCAACTCGACCGCCTCGGCGTCGTCGGCGGCCAGGTTGTCCCCGCAGCCGGAGACGGTGGCGTGCATCCGGGCGCCGCCCATCTCCTCGAGCGTGACCCGCTCACCCACGACCATCTCGGCCATCCGGGGCGACCCCAGGTACATGGAGGCGTTGCCCTCGACCATGATCACGACGTCGCAGAACGCCGGGATGTACGCACCTCCCGCGGCACTGGGACCGAACAGGCAGCAGATCTGCGGCACCTTGCCGGACAGGGCCACCTGGTTGTGGAAGATCCGCCCGGCCCCGCGACGCCCGGGGAAGAGGTCCACCTGATCGGTGATCCGGGCCCCTGCGGAGTCGATGAACCAGAAGACCGGGAGCTCGTCGCGCAGGGCGGTCTCGGTGACGCGGACGATCTTCTCCACCGTGCGGGCGCCCCAGGACCCCGCCTTGACCGTGGGGTCGTTGGCGACGACCAGCGCCGGGCGCCCGTCGACCAGTCCCCGGCCGGTGACCACGCCGTCGGCCGGCAGCCCCGCGCCACCGAGGGTCGCCTGCGCGTTGGCCAGCTGCCCGTCCTCGACGAACGTGCCCTCGTCGAAGAGCAGGCCCAGCCGGTCGCGGACGTAGAGCTTGCGCTGGTCCCGGAGCTTGGCCGCAGCCCGATCCGACGGCGCCAGCGTGGCCTCGCGCGCGGCGGAGACGTCCTTCCAGTGGTCGTGCGTCACAGGCGCATCCTCGCGCTCGGTGCTGCTCCTGTCACTCGACCGGCAGGCCGAGCGAGCGGGCGATGACGATCCGCTGGATCTCGCTCGTGCCCTCACCGATCTCGAGGATCTTGGCGTCCCGGTAGAACCGGGCCACCGGGTACTCCTCCATGAAGCCGTAGCCGCCGAAGACCTGCGTGGCGATCCGGGCCGCACTCGTCGCCGCCTCGGTGGAGTAGACCTTGGCGACGGCCGCGGCTCGCTTGACCTGCTCGTGCGGACGCCCCTCGTCCTTGAGCCAGGCCGCCTTGTACGTGAGGAGCCGGGCCGCCTCGACCATGACCTGCAGGTCGGCGATCTGGAACGCCACGCCCT
This sequence comes from Jiangellales bacterium, assembly GCA_035462375.1. Taxonomy (GTDB): domain Bacteria; phylum Actinomycetota; class Actinomycetes; order Jiangellales; family Jiangellaceae; genus DASTQL01. Next base: position 18,879 of record DATHUJ010000052.1, on the reverse strand, counting down.
GCTTGGCGCCGATCGGCCGGCCGAAGGCCTGCCGCTGGAGGGCGTAGTCGCGGGACTGCTCGAGGCAGGCCTGGGCGAGGCCCACGGCGAGCGCCGAGATGGCGATGCGGCCGTCGTCGAGGATGGCGAGGAACTGCTTGAAGCCGTCGCCTCGGCGGCCCAGCAGGTGGTCCTCCGGCACCCGCGCCCCGTCGAAGGTCAGTCCGTGCGTGTCGCTGGCGTGCCAGCCGAGCTTGTCGTAGGCCGGCTCGACGGTGAAGCCGGGCGTGCCCGACGGCACCAGGATCGCCGAGATCTCCGGCCGACCGTCGGCCGTCTCACCCGTACGGGCCGTCACCGTCACCACCGTCGTGATCTCGGTCCCACTGTTGGTGATGAAGGCCTTGGCCCCGTCGATCACCCACTCGCCGCCGTCGAGCCGCGCCCGGGTGCGGGTGGCACCGGCGTCGGACCCGGCCTCCGGCTCGCTGAGGCCGAAGCCGGCCAGGGCGCGCCCGGCGACCAGGTCCGGGAGGTGGCGCTCCTTGTGCTCCGCGGTGCCGAAGGACAGGATCGGGTTGATCCCCAGGCCGACGCCGGCCGACAACGTGATCCCCATCGACTGGTCGACGCGGCCGAGCTCCTCGATCGCCACGCAGAGCGAAGTGAAGTCGCCGCCGGCGCCGCCGTACTCCTCAGGCGCGACGATGCCGAACAGCCCCAGGTCGCCCATCTGGTGCACCACGTCGACCGGGAAGTGGTGCTCCCGGTCCCACCGGTGGGCGTGCGGGGCGATCTCCGCCTCGGCGAAGTCCCGCACCACCTTGCGGAACGCCTCGTGCTCGGCGGTCAGCTCGAACGTCATGGTGCTGGTCCTCCCGGGTGATCTAGTTTACGCTTACGTCAACGTAAAGCATTGCCACACGATCCGCAAGGGGGCCGTCCGTGACCAGCGAGAGCGTCAGCACCCGCGAACGGGGGGACGTCGAGGATGCGCGCACCTGGAGCATCGCGGAGATCGCCAGGGACTTCGGCGTCACCCTGCGCACCGTCCGCTTCTACGAGGAGCACGGGTTGATCTTTCCCGAGCGCCGTGGTCAGCAGCGGGTCTTCCACCCGCGGGACCGGGTCCGGCTCGCTCTCGTGCTGCGGGGCAGGCGGCTGGGCTTCCCGCTCGAGGAGATCAAGAAGATCGTGGACATGTACGACGCCGAACCCGGGGAGTCCGGACAGCTGCGCTACCTGCTGGCGCAGATCGGCGACCGGCGCCAGGAGCTCGAGCACCGCCGCCGCGACCTCGACGAAGCCCTCGCCGAGCTGGACGAGCTGGAGCGCCGCTGCCGGGACGACCTCACCCGCCTCACCTGAGCCACCGAACGCGGCACGGCGGAGCGAGGTTGCCGTCGGGCGGTGCCCGGCCGCGACGCTAGAGTCCGGACCGCAGCCGAGGGAGGAGACCCGCGTGCCCGAGCAGCGCCGCATCACCAAGGTCCTCATCGCCAACCGGGGCGAGATCGCCGTCCGCGTGGCGCGGGCCTGCCGGGACGCGGGGATCGCCAGCGTGGCCGTCTACGCCGACCCGGACCGCGACGCCGTCCACGTCCGGACCGCAGACGAGGCCTACGCGCTGGGCGGTGAGACCAGTGCTGAGACCTACCTCGTGGTCGACAAGCTGCTCGACGTCGCCACCCGCTCCGGGGCCGACGGGGTGCACCCCGGCTACGGCTTCCTGGCCGAGCACGCCGGGTTCGCCCAGGCGGTCATCGACGCCGGCCTGGTCTGGATCGGCCCGCCACCCGATGCGATCGAGGCGCTCGGGGACAAGGTGAACGCCCGGCACATCGCCCAGCGGGCCGGCGCCCCGCTCGTCGCCGGCACCCCTGACCCGGTGTCCGGCGTGGACGAGGTGCTCGCGTTCGCCAAGGACAACGGGCTGCCGGTGGCGATCAAGGCGGCCTTCGGCGGGGGCGGGCGCGGGCTCAAGGTCGCCCGGACCCTGGACGAGATCCCGGACCTCTACGACTCCGCCGTACGGGAGGCGACGGCGGCGTTCGGCAGGGGCGAGTGCTTCGTCGAGCGCTACCTGGACCGGCCACGGCACGTCGAGACCCAGTGCCTGGCCGACCAGCACGGCAACGTCGTCGTGGTGTCGACGCGGGACTGCTCTCTGCAGCGCCGCCACCAGAAGCTCGTCGAGGAGGCGCCGGCCCCGTTCCTCGACGCGGAGCAGGACGCCGAGCTCTACCGGGCCTCCAAGGCGATCCTGCGCGAGGCAGGCTACGCGGGGGCGGGCACCTGCGAGTTCCTCGTCGGCCAGGACGGCACCGTCTCCTTCCTCGAGGTCAACACCCGGCTCCAGGTCGAGCACCCGGTCACCGAGGAGGTCACCGGCATCGACCTGGTCCGGGAGATGTTCCGCATCGCCGAGGGCCAGGAGCTGGGCTACGACGACCCCCCGGTCCGCGGCCACTCGATCGAGTTCCGGATCAACGGCGAGGACCCGGGCCGCAACTTCCTGCCCACCCCCGGTCCCGTGGCCGTCTTCCGCCCGCCGAGCGGGCCGGGCGTCCGGCTGGACACGGGCGTCGAGTCGGGCAGCGTGATCGGTCAGAGCTTCGACTCCCTCCTGGCCAAGCTGATCGTCACGGGCGCTACCCGCCGCCAGGCGCTGGAGCGGGCTCGCCGGGCCTTGGCCGAGTTCGAGGTCGAGGGACTGGCGACCGTGCTGCCCTTCCACCGCGCGGTGGTAGCCGACCCGGCCTTCGCCCCCGACGACCCCGACCAGGCGTTCACGGTCCACACCCGCTGGATCGAGACGGAGTGGGCCGGGGGCGTCGCGCCGTACGACGCCCCCGCGGGCGAGGTCGCCGACGCCGGCGAGCGGGAGCGGGTCACCGTCGAGGTGGCTGGCAAGCGGCTGGAGGTCGTCCTCCCGGCCGGCCTGGGCGCCGCCGCGAGCGGGACCCCGAAGGCCGGCCGCAAGCCGGCCCGACGCTCTGCCGGGCGCGCGGGCGCGGGCGCCGCCGGTGGCGACTCCCTCACCTCGCCCATGCAGGGCACGATCGTCAAGGTCGCCGTCGAGGACGGCCAGGAGGTCCAGGCCGGCGACCTGGTCGTCGTCCTGGAGGCGATGAAGATGGAGCAGCCGATCGCCGCCCACAAGGCGGGGACGGTCGCCGGGCTCACGGCCGAGGTCGGCGCGACGGTGTCGAGCGGGGCGGTCCTCTGCGAGATCGCCGGCTGACGGTCCGCCCGGCACGGAGAGATCGGTGACGTCGGAGCCCGTGGCCGACCCGTACGCCCAGGCCGGACGGGTCCTGGGCGAGGGCGACACCCGCCTCTACGTCTCCTCGGACGCGGTGCAGGAGCTCGGGGGCATCGCCCCGACCGCCCAGCAGGTGGAGGACCTGCGGCGGCAGCTCGACGAGACGTCCGTCGACGTGTACGTGGCGGTGCTCCCGGCCTCCGCGGGCCAGGTCGAGGGCGCACCCCCCCAGCTGCTCTACCAGGCCACGGCGAGACCCGGCACCTACCTCGTCGTCATCGCCGACGGTCTCTTCGACGCCGGGTCCACCGACTTCGCCGGCAGCACGGTCGACGGGCTCGCCGCCGAGGCCTACGCCGACTCCGGCGGTGACGTCGGGGCCTTCCTCGGAGGCTTCGTCACGCGGATGGACGAACTCGGCGGCGGGCCCGACGACGAGGGCTCGGACGAGCTCGCCGTCGACGCCGGGACGGTCGGCCTGGGCGCCGGAGCGCTCGCACTCCTGCTGCTGGGCAGCGTGGTCGTCTGGCGCCGCAACCGGCGGCGCGTCGAGCGCGCCGAGGTGGGCCTGCTGCGCCCTGTGGTCGCCGCGGACATCGCCGCGTACGAGGAGGAGCTCGTCCGGCTGGAGGCCGCCCTGGGGACCACGCGGGACCAGGCCGCGACAGCCAGCCTGTCCCGGGCGGTACGAGCCCTCGACCGCGCCCGGCATGCCTTCGACCGGGTCGAGCGAGCCGACGAGGTGCACGAGGTGACCTCGGCGCTCGCCGAGGGCCACTGGTACCTCGAGGTCGCCCGGGCCCGGCTGGACGGCGAGGAGCCGCCGCCCCGGCACCCGCCCTGCTTCTTCGACCCACGCCACGGGTCGGCCGTGACGCAGGTGGCGTGGACGCCCCCCGGCGACGGCCCGCGCCTCGTCCCGGCCTGCGCCGAGGACGCCGCGCTCGACCGGGACCGCCTTACCCTCGCCATACGGGAGGTGCCCGTCGGTCGCGGGCAGGTACGGCCGTTCCACGAGGCCGGCCGGGCGTACGGGGGCTGGTTCGCCGGCTACCACGGCGCGGCGACGCCCGGGCTGCTCGGCGGCACGGTCCTGGGCGCGGCCGTCGGCGGCGAGCACCTGCTCACCGAGGGCGGCTTCGACGCCACGGGCGGCTGGGCCGGTGGCCGGGGCATCGAGGAGGACCCGGGCTGACCGCGGGCGGGACGCACCCGCTCAGCTCAGTCGACCCGGCGCAGCTGCCGGGCCGCCTCGGCCACCGATCCGGACAGCGACGGGTAGACCGTGAAGGCGTGTGCCACCTGGTCGACCGTCAGCCGCCCGTCCACGGCGAGCGAGATCGGGTGGACGAGCTCGCTCGCCCGGGGCGCCACGACCACCCCGCCGACCACGATGCCGGTGCCGGGACGGCAGAAGAGCTTCACGAAGCCGTCGTGGATGCCCTGCATCTTGGCTCGCGCGTTGGTGGCCAGCGGCAGCTTGACCGTGCGCGCCTCGATCTCCCCGGCGTCGACGGCCGCCTGGCTCCAGCCGACGGTGGCGATCTCCGGCGAGGTGAAGACGTTGGCGGCGACGGTCCGCTGGTCCAGCGGAGACACGGCGTCACCCAGCGCGTGCCACATGGCGATCCGGCCCTGCATGGCGGCGACCGAGGCCAGCATGTTGACCCCGGTGCAGTCGCCGGCGGCATAGATCCCCCGGGCCGCCGTCCGGGACACCCGGTCGACCTCGACGAACCCCCCGCGACCGAGGTGCACGCCGCACTCCTCCAGCCCGATGCCCTCGGTGTTGGGCACCGAGCCCACCGCCAACAGGCAGTGCGATCCCTCGACGGTGCGGCCGTCCTCCAGCGTCACCAGGACCCGGTCGCCCGTGCGCGCGACCGAGGCAGCCCGCGACCTCGACATGACCGTCAGGCCCCGTCGGGCGAACACCTCCTCGAGGACGTGGGCGGCGTCGGCGTCCTCCCCGGGCAGCACCCGGTCCCGCGACGACACGAGCACGACGTCGGAGCCGAGCGCCTCGTAGGCACTGGCGAACTCCGCACCGGTCACGCCCGAGCCCACCACCACCAGCCGCTCGGGGAGCTCGGACAGGTCGTAGACCTGCGTCCAGGTGAGGATGCGCTCGCCGTCCGGGGCCGCATCCGGCAGCTCCCGCGGCCGCGCTCCCGTGGCCACGAGGACGACGTCGGTCGTGAGCTCCTCGCTCCCCCCGTCGGAGAGGTCGACGGCCACCCGCTCGCCGGGCACGAGCCGTCCGGTGCCGCGGAGCACCCGGACCCCTTCCCGGTCCAGCCGCTCTGCGATGTCCCTCGACTGCGCCTCGGCGAGCGCCTTGACCCGGGCGTTGACGAGGTCGAGCCGGACCCGCACGACCGCGTCCGGATCCGTGGCCTCGCCCACGACCACCCCCAGCTCCGAGGCGGCCTCGGTCTCGGTCATGACCTCGGCCGTCGCCACGAGGGTCTTGCTGGGGACGCAGTCGGTCAGCACCGCGGAGCCACCCAGCCCGTCGCTGTCCACGACGATCACGTCCCCGCCGAGCTGGGCGGCCACCAGGGCCGCCTCGTAGCCACCGGGCCCACCACCGAGGATCGCGATCCGGGTCACGGCGGGCATTCTCCCGTACGGGGAGTCGGCCGAGGTCACGGGCACCGTTACGCTCCCGGTCTCGTGAGCCTGTACGCGGCGTACGCGTCCAACCTGGACCCGGCCCAGATGGCCGAGCGCGCCCCGCACTCGCCGCAGCGCGGCACCGGGTGGCTGGAGGGCTGGCGGTTGACCTTCGGGGGCGAGGAGCGTGGGTGGGAGGGGGCCCTGTCGACCGTGGTCGAGGCGCCCGGATCGCGGGTCTTCGTGGCGCTCTACGACGTCTCGCCGCAGGACGAGGGGGCGCTCGACCGGTGGGAGGGTGTGGACAACTCGCTGTACCGGCGGATCCGGGTCCGGGTCCAGACGATGGAGGGCGACGACCTGGCCTGGCTCTACGTCCTGGACGCCTTCGAGGGCGGGCTGCCGTCCGCCCGCTACCTGGGGATCCTGGCCGACGCGGCCGAGGCGGCCGGCGCCCCGGACGACTATGTCGCCGAGCTCCGTCGACGGCCCTGCCGGTCGGTCGGCCCCTGACGGCGTCCGGGCCTGCCGTGGACCGCGCAAGTGGCCCCGGACCGGCCCCGACCCGGACGTCGAACCCCGGGTCCGGCGGCGCGCTAGGGTCCGGCCGTGGACACGACCTCGGCTCCCGCCACCGACCCGTACCACGCCGCCGCAGTAGCGGCTGCTCGCCTCGCCGAGCTCACCGGCGTGGACCGGCACGACGTGCTGCTCGTGCTGGGCTCGGGCTGGGTACCGGCCGCGGACCGGATCGGCGAGACGGTGGCCGAGGTCTCCGTCACGGACCTGCCGGGCTTCGCCCCACCCGCGGTCGAGGGCCATGCGGGCAAGGTCCGCAGCGTGCGAGCCGGGGACCGGAGGTGTCTGGTCCTGCTCGGCAGGACCCACCTCTACGAGGGACGCGGCGTCGAACCGGTCGTGCACGGCGTCCGGGCCGCGGCCGCTGCCGGGTGCCGCACCGCCGTCCTGACCAACGGGTGCGGGGGTCTGCGCCCCGAGTGGTCCCCGGGCACTCCCGTGCTGATCTCCGACCACATCAACCTCACCGGCCGCTCACCCCTCTCGGGTGCCCGGTTCGTCGACCTCACCGACCTGTACTCCGCGCGCCTGCGTGAGCTGTGCCGCGAGGTCGACGCCGGCCTGGACGAGGGCGTCTACGTCCAGCTTCCGGGGCCGCACTACGAGACTCCGGCGGAGATCCGGATGGTCCGCACCCTCGGAGGCGACCTGGTCGGCATGTCCACCACGCTGGAGGCCATCGCCGCTCGCGAGGCAGGGATGGACGTGCTCGGCTTCTCCCTCGTCACCAACGCCGCGGCCGGGATGACGGGCGAGCCCTTGGACCACGAGGAGGTGCTCGAGGCCGGGCGTGCGGCGGCCGAGCGGATGGGCCACCTGCTCGCCGACGTGGTGGGGCGGATCTAGGTGTCCGCCGATGCGCGCATGCCGAGCCCGGGGCCCGACGTCCTCGACGAGGCCCGGGCCTGGCTGGCCGACGACCCCGACCCGGACACCCGAGCGGAGCTGGGGTCGCTGGTGGAGCGGGCGGAGGCGGGTGACGCGGCCGCGCTGGCCGACCTGGGGGACCGCTTCTCCGGCCGGCTGCAGTTCGGCACCGCCGGGCTGCGGGGGGCGCTCGGGGCCGGCCCAAACCGCATGAACCGCGCCGTCGTCATCCAGGCGGCCGCGGGTCTGGCCGCCTACGTCACTGCGCACGGGGGCCGCTCGGTGGTGGTCGGCTTCGACGCGCGGCACAAGTCCGACGCCTTCGCCGAGGACACCTGCGCGGTCTTGGTCGGCGCCGGCCTCGAAGCGAAAGTGCTCCCGTCCCCGCTGCCCACGCCGGTGCTCGCCTTCGCCATCCGCCACCTCGGCTGCGACGCGGGCGTGATGGTGACCGCCTCACACAACCCGCCCCAGGACAACGGCTACAAGGTCTATCTCGGCGACGGCTCCCAGATCGTCCCCCCCTCCGACACCGAGATCTCGGCCGAGATCGACGCGATCGGCCCGGTCGGTGCGGTCCCGCGCGCTGCATCGGGGTGGGAGACGGTGGACGCCGAGGCGCTGCTCGAGGACTACGTCTCCCGTGCAGCGGCCGTCGCGCTGCCCGACTCACCCCGCGACCTGCTCGTCGCCTACACCCCGCTGCACGGCGTGGGACGCGACGTGCTGGTCCGGACGCTGGTCGAGGCGGGCTTCCCCCAGCCGCTGGTAGTCGGTCAGCAGGCGGAACCGGACCCGGAGTTCCCGACCGTGTCCTTCCCGAACCCGGAGGAGCCGGGTGCGATCGACCTGGCGCTCGGGCTCGCCCAGAAGGAGGGCGCCGACCTCGTCATCGCCAACGACCCGGACGCCGACCGTTGCGCCGTGGCCGCGCGCTTCCCGGACGGCTGGCGGATGCTCAGCGGGGACGAGGTCGGGGGGCTTCTCGCCGCGCACCTCGTCGGACGCGAACCCGAGGTCACCGGTGTGCTCGCATGCTCGATCGTCTCCTCGTCACTGCTCGGACGCATCGCCGAGCAGCACGGCCTCGGCTACGAGGAGACGCTGACCGGCTTCAAGTGGATCTCCCGGGTGGAGGGCCTCCGGTACGGGTACGAGGAGGCGCTCGGCTACTGCGTCGACCCGGCCGCCGTCCGGGACAAGGACGGCGTGTCGGCCGCCGTGCTGATCGCCGAGCTGGCCGCGACCCTCAAGGCCCAGGGGCGCACGCTCGGGGACGCGATCGACGACCTCGCCCGTGAGTACGGGCTGCACGCGACGGGTCAGCTCGCCGTCAGGGTGGACGACCTGACGCTGATCACCGACGCCATGGCCCGCCTGCGCGCGGCCCCGCCCGAGTCGCTCGGCGGGCTGGCGGTGGAGCGGGCCGACGACCTCGCCCGCGGCGATGGCGGGCTCCCGCCGACCGACGGGCTGCGCTACCGACTCGCGGGCGGGGCACGGGTCGTGGTCCGGCCGAGCGGGACGGAGCCGAAGCTCAAGTGCTACCTGGAGGTCGTCGAGGCGGTCGAGGGGGCGGACGTCGCGCCGGCCCGGCACCGGGCGGCGCGACGGCTCGACGCCATCCGGGCGGACCTGTCCGCGATCCTCGGGCTGTAGCCCGGAGCTCGGCTGCTGGTCCCAGGGGCAGATCGGGCCGGATCAGGCCGCGACGAGCACGAGCGCGGCCAGGAGCAGGACGACGGGCAACGCCACCAGGTCCCACCGGGTCCGCTCGCGCGGTACCTCACCCGGATCGAACGGCGCGATCGGGGCGGACCCCCGGTGCCGCCGCGCCGCGTCCCGCACGCCTGCCGCGACGTCGGCGCAGTAGGCCTCCACGGCCGGGTCGCCCCCCACCCTGGCCCCGGGTGCGTGGCTCACCAGGCCCGGCGGCGAGCCGCCGACCCCCCGGGCCCGGACCGCCCGGTCACCGGCGATCACCCGTAGCCCCGTCTCGGTGGCCTCCACCGAGTCGACCGCTCTCCACGGCACCAGTGTGTCGCGCACCTCGCCCCTCAGGAGCAGGCCACCGCTCCCGACCACGACCGCCGGGCGGGCGAACACCGCGTAAGCCACCGCCGCGTACGTCAGCGCCAGCAGCGCTCCGACGACGGCGCCCCGGGTGGCCCCACTGACGACCAGCGCCACCACGGCCACCGCCAGCGCGAGGGCGGTCTGCACCAGGCCGAGCACCCGGCTACGTCCAGGGAACGACTGCTCCACCGCCCCGGCCCCGCGCATGGTCGACCTCCCGGTCTGCTCGCCGCCGCACCGCCATCCTCGCAAGCGCCCTCACGGGCCCCCGTGCCCGGGGCCGCCGGCGGCCGCCCTCCGCGTCCTCGGCTCCCCCCCGGCGTGCGCCCCCCAGCGGCCGCCGGTGCCGGTGGGCTGATCGCATGACCGACCCAGCCCGCCCCTTACGACCGTTCCGGGCAGCTCGGCACGACGACCAGGAGGCCGAGCGGTCGCGGCTGGTTGCCGACTTCCGCCGACGCCTGTCCTCGGCGGGGCCGGTCGTCGGGCACGACGATCTCGGTGGGCTCGTCCGGACGCTGAGGTCCCTCGCGCGGCTCAGTCAACGCGAGCTGGCCGAGCAGGCGGGTGTACCCGCGCGGACCCTCGCGCGGATCGAGTCGGAGCCGGATGCCGGGGCGCTCTGGTCCACGGTGACGGCGCTGCTGATCGCAGCCGGCTGCCGGCTCCAGGTGCTCGGGCCGGACGGGGAGCCGGCCGTGCCCTGGGTGTGGGAGGCCGGGCTGGACGAGGGCGGGCGCCACGTCCCGGCCCACCTGAGCGCCTCCCTTCCGTTCGACGGGGCGTACCACCGCCGGCTCAGCATGGTGCGCCCACGACCCCGGCTCCCGCTCTACCGCTGGTCCCTGAGGGGCCGGCCCGAGGGGTTCCGCCTCGGCCCTGCGGCCGCCGGACCACCGTCGTCAGGTCACGCCGACACCGACCAGGTAACCCCGCCAGGGGACGGTCCTATGCTCTGGGGGTGACCGCGACCGCGCAGCTGGACCCACAGGCCGTCGCCGACGTCACCGCCACCGACGCCTCGCTCCGGCAATTCCTGCACGGGCTGCCCGGCGTCGACCAGGTGGGGGCCGAGGCTCGCGCCGCGATGCTCTCCACGCGGTCGATCAAGACGACGGCCAAGCAGTTCGCCATCGACCTGGCCATCCGGATGATCGACCTCACCACGCTCGAGGGCCAGGACACCCCCGGCAAGGTCCGCGCCCTGTGCGCCAAGGCAATGCGACCCGACCCCTCCGACCCGACGGTCCCCCAGGTCGCCGCGATCTGCGTCTATCCCGACCTCGTCGCGGTTGCCGTCGAGGCACTGGGGAGCAGCGGGGTCAAGGTGGCGAGCGTCGCCACGGCCTTCCCGAGCGGTCGCGCCGCCCTGCCGATCAAGCTGCAGGACACCCGTGATGCGGTCGCGGCCGGTGCGGCCGAGATCGACATGGTCATCGATCGCGGCGCCTTCCTCGCCGGCCGCTACCGCGACGTGTTCGACGAGGTAGTCGCGGTCAAGCAGGCCTGCGGCGCCGCCCACCTCAAGGTGATCCTGGAGACCGGCGAGCTGGCCACGTACGACAACGTGCGCCGCGCGTCCTGGCTGGCGATGCTGGCCGGCGCAGACTTCATCAAGACCAGCACCGGCAAGATCGCCCCGGCCGCCACCCTGCCGGTCACCCTGGTCATGCTCGAAGCGGTCCGCGACTTCCGCGACCTCACCGGGCGCCAGGTCGGCGTGAAGCCCGCTGGCGGCATCCGGACGACCAAGGACGCCGTCCGCTACCTCGTGCTCGTCAACGAGACGGTCGGCGACGAGTGGCTGGACCCCGATTGGTTCCGCCTCGGCGCCTCCAGCCTGCTCAACGACCTGCTCATGCAGCGCCAGAAGGCCGTGACCGGTCGCTACGCCGGCCCCGACTACTTCACCCTCGACTGAGGACGACACGATGACCCGCTTCGAGTACGCGCCCGCACCGGAGTCGCGGGCGATCGTCGACGTCCGGAGCTCGTACGGGCTGTTCGTCGACGGACAGTTCGAGGACCCGGTCGACGGCACCCCGTTCAAGACGGTGAACCCGGCCAGCGAGGAGGTCCTCGCCGAGGTCACCGCGGCCGGCGCCCAGGACGTCGACCGCGCCGTCAAGGCGGCCCGCCGCGCCTACACCCGCACCTGGTCGCGGATGAGCGGGCGGGAGCGGGCCAAGTACCTCTTCCGCCTGGCCAGGATCCTCCAGGAGCGCTCGCGCGAGCTCGCCGTGCTCGAGTCGCTGGACAACGGCAAGCCGATCCGGGAGTCGCGTGACGTCGACATCCCGCAGGTCGCGGCCAACTTCTTCTATTTCGCGGGCTGGGCCGACAAGCTCGAGCACGCGGGTCTGGGGCCGTCGCCGCGGCCTCTCGGCGTCGCCGGGCAGGTCATCCCGTGGAACTTCCCGCTGCTCATGCTGGCCTGGAAGGTCGCGCCAGCGCTCGCCGCGGGCAACACCGTCGTCCTCAAGCCGGCCGAGACCACACCGCTCACCGCGCTGCTGTTCGCTGAGATCTGCCAGCAGGCCGACCTGCCGCCAGGGGTCGTCAACATCCTCACAGGTGCGGGCGAGACAGGTCGCGCTGTCGTCGAGCACGCCGACGTCGACAAAGTCGCGTTCACCGGGTCCACCGACGTGGGCAAGATGATCGCCCGCTCCGTCGCCGGGACCGACAAGAAGGTCACCCTCGAGCTGGGCGGCAAGGCCGCGAACATCGTCTTCGACGACGCGGCGCTCGACCAGGCCGTCGAGGGCATCGTCAACGGCATCTTCTTCAACCAGGGCCACGTCTGCTGCGCCGGGTCGCGCCTGCTCGTCCAGGAGTCGGTCAACGACGAGCTGCTCGACCGGCTCAAGCGGCGGCTCAGCACGCTGCGCATGGGCGACCCGCTGGACAAGAACACCGACATCGGCGCCATCAACTCCGCCGAGCAGCTGCAGCGCATCCGCGATCTCGCCGGCGTGGGCGACGCCGAGGGCGCCGAGCGCTGGACCGCCGCCTGCGACCTGCCCGAGCGCGGCTACTGGTTCCCCCCCACCGTCTTCACCGGGGTCTCACAGGCCCACCGCATCGCCCGGGAGGAGATCTTCGGTCCCGTGCTCTCCGTGCTCACCTTCCGCACGCCGGCAGAGGCGCTCGAGAAGGCCAACAACACCCCGTACGGGCTGTCGGCCGGGGTCTGGACCGAGAAGGGCTCTCGCATCCTGTGGATGGCCCAGCACCTGCGTGCCGGCGTGGTCTGGGCCAACACCTTCAACCGCTTCGACCCGTCGTCCCCGTTCGGCGGCTACAAGGAGAGCGGCTACGGCCGTGAGGGCGGTCGGCACGGCCTGGCCAGCTACCTGGACGCGGAGGGGCTCTCGTGAGCGATCGGGTCGACGTCCGCAAGACGTACAAGCTCTACGTCGGCGGGAAGTTCCCACGCAGCGAGAGCGGCAGGTCCTACGAGGTGACCGATGCCCGCGGGCGCTTCCTCGCCAACGCGGCGCAGGCCAGCCGCAAGGACGCCCGCGACGCGGTCGTCGCCGCGCGCAAGGCCTTCCCGGGCTGGTCGGGTGCCACCGCCTACAACCGCGGTCAGGTGCTCTACCGCGTGGCCGAGGTGATGGAGGGCCGGCGCGACCAGTTCGTGGCCGAGGTGCAGCGCGGCGAGGGTGTCCAGGCGCGCCGGGCCGAGACCTTCGTGGACGCGGCGATCGACCGCTGGGTCTGGTACGCCGGGTGGTCGGACAAGCTCGCCCAGGTCCTCGGCTCGAGCAACCCCGTGGCGGGGCCGTACTTCGACTTCTCCACCCCGGAGCCGACCGGCGTCGTCGCGGTCGTCGCGCCTCAGTCGTCGTCGCTGCTGGGCCTGGTGTCCGTCGTGGCCCCGGTCGTCGTCACGGGTAGCACCTGCGTGGTGCTCACGTCGTACGAACGCCCCCTCCCGGGCGTCACCCTGTCCGAGGCACTCGCCACCTCGGACGTGCCGGGTGGCGTGGTCAACGTGCTCACCGGCAGCGCCGCCGAGGTCGCCCCCTGGCTGGCATCGCACATGGACGTCAACGCGATCGACCTCGCTGGGGTCGAGGACCCGGACCTGGCCCGGGACCTGGAGGTGGCGGCCGCGGACAACCTCAAGCGCGTGCTGCGCGCGCCGGTTGCCGAGGAGGACTGGACCCGTGACCCGGGCCTGCACCGGATGCGGCTGGCCCTCGAGACCAAGACCGTCTGGCACCCCGTCGGGATCTAGCGCTCGGGCACGTTGTCGGCCTTGACCGCGTCGCGCTCGCCCATCGGCAGCGGCTCGCCCTTCGTGGTGTCCTGGGCCGTCTGCAGCTCGGCCTCGGCATTGATCTCGCCACCGAAGAGCACCACCCAGGCCGTGATGTAGAGCCAGAGCAGGAGCACGACGACCCCCGCGATCGGGCCGTAGGTGTCGCCGTACGAGCCGAACTGGTCGACGTAGACGGAGAAGCCGATCGAGGCGATCACCCACAGGACCGTGGCGACGACGGCGCCCGGCGTGACCCACCGGAACCGCGGCGAGTCCCGGTCCGGCGCAAGGCGGTAGACGACGGCAAGGGCGACGACGAAGGCCACGACCAGGCCGAGCCACCGCACGACCTGGACCGCGACGGTGGCGGCCGTACCGAGCCCGACGGCGTTGAGCACCGCGGGAAGCACGGCGACCAGCCCGATCGCGATGGCGACGAAGACCAGGGCCCCGAGGGTGAGCAGGAGGGCCAGCCCGCGCTTCTTGACGAAGTTGCGGTTGTCGACCTCGTCGTAGACGAGGTTGACCGCGCCGATGAGCCCGGCCACACCCGCCGAGGCCGACCACAGCGCGAGCAGCAGGGCCAGCACCAGCCCGATGCCGAGGCCCTGCTGCGGCGCCGAGGCCACCCGCTCCATCTGCTCGGTGAGCAGGGTCTGCGCCTCCTGAGGCAGTGCCGAGCCCACCTCCTCCACCTGGCGCGCCACGTCCTCAGGTGAGGACACCAGCCCGTAGACCAGCACTGCGGCCACGAGGGAGGGCACGAGGGCGAGGAAGGCGCTGTAGGCGACCCCGCCGGCGAGGAGGCCCACGCTGTCGCGGCCGGACTCCTTCCACGCCCGCTTGAGGACCTGTCCCCACGCCTTCTTGGGCAGCTCGGCAGGTCGCTCCGCACCGGCACCGGGATGATCCGCGGTGGTCCCCTCCGCCTTACGCACGTCCGTCATGGACCGCTGCTTCCCCCGTACGGGAGGGAACAGTCCTCCTGTACGGGGGAAGGTGGCCGAAGTCACGGGGCCTCGCGGCGCAGCAGCACAGCCACGCCGAGAACCGTCACGACCGCGGCGTACGCGGCGAGCATCCCGGCTCCGGCCGGCGGCTCCAGCAGGTCGGGGCGACCCGTGCCGCCCTGGAGGACGGCCTGCGCCGCTCCGCTGGGTAGCCACCGGGGGTCCACGTCGGAGACGACCGGGAGGACACCCTCGCCCACGAAGCGCCACATCAGCAGCGCGACGATCGCGACCGTGGTGTTCCCGGCGAGCGTCCCCAACCCGGTCGCGACCACCGCCCACAGCGCGGTGAGGCCGGCCACGGCGGCGGCGGCGCGCCAGGTGGCCACGTCGCCGAGGCCCACCGGAAGCCCTTCCCGGTGGAGGAGGACGCTGCCAGCCACCAGGGAGGTCGCTGTCGAGGCCGCGGCGACCACCAGCCCGGAGAGGGCGGAGGCGGCCAGCTTGGCGGCGACGACGCGGGAACGTCGCGGCTCGGCCAGGTAGGTCGCGCGGACGGTGCGGTGCTGCCAGTCTCCGGCACTCGCCACGACGGCCACGAGGATGGCGAGGAACCACACGCCCTCGGCCGGTGCGCGGACGAGGAAGGCCAGGTCGACGTCGGCGGCGGTGAGGTCGCCGTCGCCGGTCCCTGTGGCGACGGACACCGCGGCGTAGCAGACCAAGCCGGCGAGGACGACGGCCAGGCCGACGACGGCCCGGGACAGCCGCAGGGTGCGGATCTTGAGCAATTCGGTGGCGACGAGCGCGGTCATGGCCGGGTCCTTTCCGGGTCGGTGAGGCCGAGGTAGAGGTCCTCGAGGGAGTCGGTGCCCGCCCGGGCCACCATCTCCTCGACGGATCCGTGGGCGACGAGGCGACCGCGGTCGATCACGGCCACGTCGTCGACCGTGCGGGCGAGCTCGGCGAGCAGGTGGCTCGAGACGAGGATCGTGCGACCCTCGGCGGCGAGCCGGCGCAGCAGCGTGCGCAACCAGTACACGCCCTGGGGGTCCAGGCCGTTGGCCGGCTCGTCGAGCACGAGCGTCTCGGGGTCGCCGAGGAGGGCAGCCGCGAGCGCGAGGCGCTGACGCATGCCCATGGAGTAACCGCCGACGCGACGACGGGCGGCGCTCGCGAGGCCCACGTCCTCGAGTAGCGCGTCGACGCGGCGGTCCGGGACGCGGATCGGCCGACCGATCACCCGGAGGGCGTCGCGACCGGTGCGTCGAGGGTGGAACTGGTCGGGGTCGGTGAGCGCGCCGACCACGGTGGTCGGGTGCTCCAGCTCCGCGTACGGGTGCCCGTCGATGAGGGCGCGCCCGGACGTGGGCGTGGTGAGCCCCAGCAGCATCCGCATGGTGGTGGACTTGCCCGCACCGTTGGCGCCGACCAGGCCGGTGATGCTTCCGGGCTCGAGGGTGAAAGACAGGTCGTCGACCGCGGTCACCGCGCCGTAGCGCCTGGTGAGCCGGTCCAGCTCGATGAGTGCCATGGCCCGAGGCTCCGCCCCGGGAGGCGCCCGGTCGTCCGCGTGCGGGAGTCACCCCGCGTACTCCCTGCGGAGTAGTCGCGGCGCTAGCGGCTGCCCGGGACGACCAGACCGGCCTCGTAGGCGAGGACCACCAGCCCGGCGCGGTCGCGGACCCCCAGCTTGGTGAGGATCCGGCTCACGTGGGTCTTGGCGGTCAGCGGGCTCACCACGAGCTCGTCGGCGATCTCGGCGTTGGACAGGCCGCGGCCGACGAGCCGGAGCACGTCCACCTCCCGCTCGGTGAGCCGCGAGACCAGCCGACGGTCGGGTCGCCCGGCGGGTCCCCGCGCGAACTCCGCGACCAGGCGACGGGTCACGGACGGGGCGATCAGGGCCTCTCCGGTGGCCACCACCCGGATCGCGTGCAGCAGCTGCTCCGGGGGCACGTCCTTGAGGAGGAAACCGCTGGCGCCGGCGCGCAGCGCGCCGTACACGTACTCGTCCAGGTCGAAGGTCGTGAGCACGAGTACCCGCACCGCCGATGTCGCGGGGTCAGTGGTTATCCGCCGAGTGGCCTCGATCCCGTCCAGGCCGGGCATCCGCACGTCCATGAGCAGCACGTCCGGACGAGTCTCGCCGGCCAGCGCCACGGCAGCGGTGCCGGTGTCGGCGGTGCCGACCAGCTCCAGGTCCGCCGCCAGCCGGACCTGGAGTGCGAAGCCGTCGCGGACGAGGGCCTGGTCGTCGGCGATCGCGACCCGGGTCACTTGGCCGCCGCCCGGTTCCGCGGCCAGCGGGCTACGACGCGCCAGCCAAGCCCGTCGGACCTGGGGCCGGTCTCCAGCTCACCACCGAGGGCCTCCACGCGCTCGCGCATCCCCCGGAGACCGTGCCCACCGCCGAGGTCGCCGAGAGCCGCCTCGGACGCCGGGTGGCCGGCCCCGTCGTCGCGCACCTCGACCGACGTCGGGGGACCGGCATGCACCACCACCTCGACGTGCCCCGCCCCGGCGTGCCTGACCACGTTGGTGATGGCCTCCTGGACCACCCGGTACGCGGCGGAGCCGACCGCCGCGGGAACCGCCGAGACGTCGCCCTCCACGGTCACCGAGACGTCCAGCTCGGAGCGTCGCGCGGCAGCCAGCAGGCCGTCGAGGCCCGTCAGCCCGGGAGCGCTGCCGTCGCGGAGCAGACCGAGCAACCAGCGGGTCTCCGCCAGCGACGCCCGGCTGGTCTCCTCGATCGCCAGCAGTGCCCGGCGGGTCTCCTCGGCCTCCCCGGCGTCGAGCGCGATTCGGCCGGTCCCGGCCTGCACGGCGATCGCTCCGAGCCCGTGGCCGACGACGTCGTGCAGGTCCCGGGCCAGCCGGAGCCGCTCCTCGGCCGCCGCCTCCCGGCGTTGGGCCTCCCGGCGGCCGGCCGCGGCCCACCCCACGAGCCCGACCGCAGCGGCCAGCGCCCCGACCAGGAGGTAGGTCGGAGCGATGGACCCGCCCCCGGCCACCACGGTGACAAGTCCGAGGAGGACCAGGACGGCGACCGCCACCGCGCCGGCCACGCCTCGCGGCCCCGCGGTGCGAAGAAGGCCGTGCAGCGCCAGCCACGGTGCGAACGGGACGACCGGGCCCCACACCAGCGCTTGCGCGGCCCAGGCCGTCGTCGCCGTCACGGCCACGGTCCGGGGTCGCCGCGACCGCCACAGCAGCGTGAGGCCCGCCACCACACCGAGCAGCGAGGCAACCGCCGCGGCCGGCTCACCGACCTGGTCACCGCCCCCGGGACGGACGGAGAGAGCACCCACCACCGCGCAGCCGATCGCGAGCACCCGGTCGACGGTGGCGGGCGCGGGACGGGTGGGTAGGCGGTCCATCGCGACCGCGACGGTACCCCCCCGAACGTCCTCGTGCTCCGGCCCGAAGGTCGGGCCGGAGCACGGGAAGGAGGACCGGAGGGGGATCCGACGGCTACGGGGGGGTCACAGCCACCGGCACGGGTCCTCGGTCCCGCCCGCCGCAGGTCCGGAGCCGACGGCACGGGGTGGAGGGCCGGGCCCTGCGGCAGCTGAGAGACCCGACCTCCACTCCCCCAGGCTCCCACTCCCGGGTGAGATGAGGGTGAGAGAAACATGAGAACGTCCTACTTGTTCGGCCCTCGCGGGCCCGGGTCGCGGCGTACGCGAGGGACGTCCCCGATGCGCCGGTCCTGGGCTCCGGCGCTCTCCGCGGCCTGGGAGACTGCTGCCCCGTGGACGGCGAGGCGGTGCCGGTGAGGGCGAGAGTGGTCCTGCTGGCCGGACCGTCGGGCAGCGGGAAGTCGCACCTGGCGGAGGCCTCCGGGCTGCCCGTCCTCCCCCTGGACGACTTCTACCGTGACGGGCAGGACCCGGACCTGCCGCGGCAGCCGGGACTCGGCATCGTCGACTGGGACGACCCCAGCGCCTGGGACGCCGACCACGCCGTCGCGACACTCGAGACGATCTGCCGGACGGGCTGTGCCGACGTGCCGGTGTACGACATCACCCAGGACCGGGCTACGTCCACGCGCCGATTCTGCGTGGACGGGGCGACGACCTTCGTGGCGGAGGGACTCTTCGCCGCGGAGCTCGTCGCCCCGTGCCGGGACAGGGGGATCCTGGCCGAGGCGATCGTGCTCCGCCGGGCCCCGTGGAAGAACTTCGCCCGCCGGCTGGTCCGCGACCTGGTGGAACGCCGCAAGCCGCCGCTCACCCTGCTGCGGCGCGGCCGGCTGCTCATGGCCGCCGAGG
>DATHUJ010000051.1:0-15212 GCA_035462375.1 Jiangellales bacterium | reverse complement strand
CCCAGCAGTGCGCCGGCGTCCGGCTCCTGGCCGAAGACCGTGCCGGCCGGGAAGTCCCCGGTCACCTGGGTGTCGACCTCGACCTCGAAGCCGGCGTTGCGCAGGCGCGTCTCTGCCTCGGACCGGGTGAGGCCCGATACGTCGGGCACCTCGACCTCGGCGCTGGAGACCGTGATGTTCACCGTCGTCCCCGGGTCGACCGACGACCCACCGGGGGGGTTCGTGGACAGCACCTCGTTGGCCGGTCGGGAGCTCGCTTGCTGGGTGATGTCACCCACGACGAGCCCGGCCTCGGTGACCAGGGTCTGCGCCTCCTGCAGGTCGCGCCCGACCACCGAGGGCACGATCACCTGGTCGACCCCCACCGAGACCACGACCTCGACGGACGAGCCCTCCTCGAGCTCGGCGTTGGGGGCGGGGTCCTGCTCCAGCACGATCCCCGGCTCCACCTCGTCCGTCTCGCGTTCCTCGGCCACCACGAGCTCGAGGCCCCGGTCGGCGAGCCGTTGCTCGGCCTCCGCGACGCTGAGGTCGACGAGGGAGGGCACGCGGACCGTACGGGTGTCGTCCCGGAAGGCGAGGTAGCCGATCAGGCCGGCCAGCAGGAGGACGGCCAGGGCGCCGAGGGCCAGCTTGCCCCACGGCGTCCCCCGCGGTTCCTCCTCCTCGGCGACCTCCTCGCCCATCACGGTGGCGTCGTCGTACGGGGCCGCTGCCGCGACCGGCGCGATGAGGGCGGTGGTCGCCTCGGAGCCCGCGGCGACCGGGATCCCGGCCGCCACCCGGCGCAGGTCCTCCCGCATGTCCTGGGCGCTCTGGTATCGCTCCAGCCGGTCCTTGGCGAGCGCCTTCATCACCACGGCATCGAGATCGGGCGGGATCGAGGGGTCGTGCGCCGACGGGGGGGTCGGCATCTCTCGGACGTGGGACACGGCCACCGACACCAGCGAGTCGCCGACGAAGGGCGGCCGCCCGGTCAGCAGCTCGTACAGGACGCACCCCACCGCGTAGAGATCGCTGCGCGCGTCGGCCGCCTCCCCCCGGGCCTGCTCCGGAGAGATGTACTGGGCGGTGCCCACGACGGCGGCGGTCTGGGTGAGCGTGAGCCCCTCGTCGGCGAGCGACCGGGCGATGCCGAAGTCCATGACCTTGACCTCGCCGGCGGTGGTGAGCATGACGTTCCCGGGCTTGATGTCTCGGTGGACGATCCCGGCCCGGTGGCTGTAGTCCAGCGCCTCGAGGATGCCCTCGGTGATCTCGATCGCGCGCTCCGGGGTGAACCGCGCACGGTCCTTGATCAGCTCACGGAGGGTCCGTCCCTCCACGTACTCCATGACGATGTACGGGACCCGCTGGCCCGCCAGCATGTCCTCGCCGCTGTCGTAGACGGCCACGATGGTGCGATGGTTGAGCGAGGCCGCCGACTGCGCCTCGCGGCGGAAGCGCGCCTGGAAGGTCGGGTCGCTGGCGTGGTCCACGCGCAGCATCTTGATCGCGACGGTACGGCCGAGGCGGCTGTCCCGCCCGCGACGGACCTCGGCCATGCCGCCGCGGCCGATGACCTCGCCGAGCTCGTAGCGGTCGCCGAGCACCCGGGCCTCGCTCATCACTGGACCTCTCCTGCTGCATCGACTGCCCGGCGAGCGCCGGTGGTCGTCCTGGTGGGTCGGATCACGAGCCCAGCACCGCCTCCATGACGGCCCGCGCGACGGGCGCAGCGAGCCGGCCACCGGAGATGTCGGTGTTCTCGCCGGCCTCCTCGATGACGACCGCCACGGCGACCCGAGGGTCGTCCGCGGGCGCGAACGAGGTGAACCATGCGTACGGGGGGCGGTCGGCCGAGCTCTGGGCGGTCCCGGTCTTGCCCGCGACAGGGACCCCCGGGATGGCCGCGTTGCCACCGGTGCCGTTCTCGACGACGTCCACCATCATCGCGGTGAGGTCGCGCGCCGTCTCCGCGGACATCGCACGGGAGAGCTCGCTGGGTTGCGTCTGGTCGATGACCGCGAGGTCCGGACCGAGGATCTCCTCGACCAGGTACGGCCGCATGAGCACCCCGCGGTTGGCCACCGCCGCGGAGGTCATGGCGATCTCCAGCGGCGTCGCCCGCACGTCGAACTGCCCGATCGCGGACAACGCCGTCTGCGGGGCGTCGAGATCATCGGGAAAGACGCTGGTCGCGGCGTTCATCTCGGGCAGCGGTTGGCTGTTGTAGCCGAAGCGCTCGGCCTGCTCGCGCAGGGCGTCGTCCCCCAGGTCGTTGCCGAGGTAGGCGAAGGCGGTGTTGCACGAGATCCGCAGCGCGTTGGTGAGCGTGGTCTCCCCGCCGGGTCCGCAGGGCTGGCCGCTCTGGTTGGGCAGGGTCCGGGTGGACTGCGGCAGCTGGTACTCCGCGGGGCCGGGGATGACCGAGTCAGGCGTGTAGCGGCCGGACTCCAGGGCGGCCGCCGACGTCACGATCTTGAAGACCGACCCGGGGGGCAGGGTCTGGGCGATCGCCCGGTTGAGCATCGGCCGGTCCGGGTCGTTGGTGAGGGAGTCCCAGGCCTCCTGCTGCTCGGTCACGGAGTGGCTCGCCAGCGGGTTCGGGTCGTACGTCGGCGTGCTCGCCATCGCCAGGAGGGCGCCCGTCGTCGTGTCGATGGCGACGACGGCCCCCTTCTGGCTGCCCAGGCCGTCGTAGGCCGCGCGCTGCGCCGACGGGTCGAGCGTCAGCTTGACGCTCCCCCCGCGGGCCTCCCGCCCGGTGACCAGGTCGACCAGGCGCCGGACGAAGAGCCGGTCGTCCGTCCCGGCGAGCACGTCGTTCTCGGCGCGCTCCATCGCGGCGCGGCCGAACAGGAAGGAGTAGTAGCCGGTTGCGTGCGCGTACAACGGTCCCTCCGGGTACTGCCGGAGGTACTCGAACTCGTCCTCCGTGCTGACCGAACGCGCGACGGGGGTTTCGGCGACGAGGATGGGCCCGCGTTCGCGCGAGTACTCGTCGAGCACCACGCGGCGGTTGTCCTGGCGGCCGTTGAGCTCGTCGGCCTGGAAGGCCTGGACGTAGGTGACGTTGGCCAGGAGGGCGAAGAACAGCAGCATGAAGCCGACCGACACGCGGCGCAGCGGGGTGTTCACAGCTTCACCACCTGCGTGACCGCCTCGTCGGTGGGTGGCGGGGCGGATGGCGCGGGCCGGCGAGTGGCGTCGCTGATGCGCATCAGGAGGGCGACGAGGACCCAGTTCATCACCAGCGACGACCCGCCCTGCGAGAGGAACGGCGTGGTCAGACCGGTGAGCGGGATCAGCCGGGTGACCCCGCCGACGACGATGAAGACCTGCAGCGCCACGCTGATGGCCAGCCCGGCGGCCAGCAGCTTGCCGAAGGGGTCACGCTGCACCAGCGCCGTCCGCAGTCCGCGGGCCGTCAGCAGGCCGTAGCAGACGATGATCGCCATCAGCCCGGTCAGTCCCAGCTCCTCGCCCAGGGCGGAGACGATGAAGTCGCTCTGTGCGAAGGGGACCAGGTCGGGCCGGCCCTGCCCGAGGCCGGTGCCGAGTATCCCGCCGTACGCCAGCCCGTACAGGGACTGGACGATCTGGTAGAAGCGGTCGGTGTCGGCGAAGGGGTCGAGCCACGCTTGGACCCGCACCTGTACGTGACCGAACAGCGCGTTGGCGGCGATACCGCCGACCACTGCGAGCAGCGCACCGAGGACGAGCCAGGAGATCCGCTCGGTCGCGATGTAGATCATCAGCACGAAGATGCCGAACAGCAGCAGCGACGGGCCGAGGTCGCGCTGGAAGACGAGGATCGCCAGGGCCGTCACCCAGACCACGAGGATCGGCCCGAGGTCCCTGGCCCGGGGCAGGTCCACGCCGAGCACCCGCCGCCCCGCCAGTGCCAGCGCGTCGCGGGTGCGGACGAGGTAGCCGGCGAAGGCCACGATGAGCACGATCTTGGCCGCCTCCCCCGGCTGGAAGGAGAGCGGGCCGACCCGGATCCAGATCTGGGCGCCGTTGATCTCGCGCCCCAGGCCCGGGACGAGGGGCAGGAGCAGGAGGAACAGCCCCAGGAAGCCGGCTGTGTAGGTGAAGCGGGCGAGCCTGCGGTAGTCGCGCACGATCACCAGTACGGCCACGAAGAGCCCGACACCCACCACCATCCAGGTCAGCTGGGACGGAGCCGCCGCACCCTCGACGCCGCCCGCGGCCAGCTCCTCCTCGCTCACTCCGGCCAGGTCGATCCGGTGGATCATCGCCAGGCCCAGGCCGTTGAGCGTCACCACGAGCGGCAGCAGCGTCGGGTCGGCGTAGGGCGCCCACACCCGCACCACCAGGTGCGCCACGCCGGCCAGCGCCGCCAGGCCACCGAAGTAGCCCAGAGCATTGGCGGGCACCCGGCCGAGGGCGCCGATGTCGACCGAGATGTACGCGGCAGCGGAGATGGCCACCGCGAAGAGCAGCAGCACCAGCTCGATGCCGCGCCCACGCCGCGGTGCCAGCGGAGTGGAGACCTCGCTCACCCGGTCACCTCCTCGCACTCCAGGCCCGGGAACCCGGGGGTGGGTGCGGCGGTCGGCGTCGGGCTCGGGGTGGGCGTGGGGGTCGGGGTTGGGGTCGGGGTCGGCGTGGGGGACGCGGGGGCCGGTCCAGGGGTGGCGGCCGCCGCCCCGGCCTCCGCGGTCGGGGTGGGCGTCGGGGTGGGCGTCGGGGTGGCGGTCTGCGGCGGGTGCGCCACGCATGCCTCGCGGCGCAGCCGCTCGACGATCCGGCGGGCGTCGCCGAGGTCCTCGGCCGCGATGCTCTCGGCGACCTGCTCCCGGTAGATCGAGGGCAGCGCCTCGACCGGGAGGCCCTCGGCGACCTCGTAGAGCTCGGAGAGCCGGATCGGCCCGACTTCCTGGCTGAGACCCTGGTAGACGGCGACGTCGCCGGACTCGTCACCGACGTAGAACTGCTCGCGGACCCAGGACGAGGCCAGCTGGACGCCGGCGTAGACCACGACCCCGGCGAGGGCGAGCAGGGTCAGGCGGCGCAGCCAGACGAAGCGGCGGGGCGGGCGCGGAGCGTAGCGCAGGGCCTCGGGGTCGTCGTCGTCGGTCAGCGTGCGCTCGGCGCGCTCGGCGGCGCCCGCCGGCGTGGTCCCCACCCGGGCCAACCGGCCCGTGTCGTGTCGGCTGTCACCGGACCCGGCCGCGGCCCCGACGAGGAAGGCCTCCGCCCCTCCGACGTCCGGCGGTGGCGCCGCGGCCTCGACCACGTCCGCGACGACGCACGTGACGTTGTCCGGGGCACCACCCTTGAGCGCCAGGTCGACCAGCCGGTCGGCTGCCGCTGCCAGGTCTGAGGTCCCGGTGAGCACCTCGGTCAGGGTGGCGCCGCTGACCACCCCCGACAGCCCGTCGCTGCACAGCAGGAGCCGGTCGCCGGGCTGCACGTCCACCACCACGACGTCGGGCTCGACGTCGCCCGAGCCGGTGAGTGCGCGCAGCAGGAGCGACCGTGCGGGGTGGACACCGGCCTCGTCCTCGCTGATCCGGCCCTCGTCGACCAGCGACTGGACGAAGGTGTGGTCGTGGGTGATCTGGGTCAGCTCGCCGGCACGGAGCAGGTAGGCCCGGCTGTCGCCGACATGGGCGAGCACGAGCTGTGCCCCGGTCCACAGGGCAGCCGTGACGGTGGTGCCCATGCCCTCGCGACGGGGATCCTCCTCGACCAGCGTGCGGATGCGCTCGTTGGCGTGGTGGACGGCCCCCATCAGCGCGGTACGGGCGGTGTCGACGGTAGGGCCCGCGCCGACAGGGGGGACGGTCGCGGCGGTGTCCTCGGGGCTCCCGTGACCCTCCCCGGCCGGCCCGGCTTCCCCAGTGGACCCGGCCTCCCCGGCCGGCCTGGGTGACTCGGCCGGCCCGTCCTCGGCGGCTGTCGGCACCGACTCCTCGAGGCGGGCTATCTCCTCGACGGTGGCGGCGCTGGCCACCTCCCCGGCGGCGTGCCCGCCCATGCCGTCGGCGACGACCAGGATCCGGGGTCCGGCGTAGCCGGAGTCCTCGTTGCCCTCGCGCACCAGGCCGACGTCGGACCGCGCGACGTACTGGAGGGTCAATGGCATCCGTGCGGCTACTTCCGGAGCTCGAGGACGGTCTTGCCCAGTCGCACCCGGCTCTTGGTCCCCACCGGGACCGCGCGCGTGATGCGTTCGTTGCCGATGTACGTGCCGTTGGTGGAGCCGAGGTCCTCGACCCACCACTGGCTGTCCCGCAGGAGGAGCCGGGCGTGCCGCGTCGAGACGTACTCGTCGTCGACAGGCAGGGTGCAGTCGGGGCTCCTGCCCACGGTGACGGGTGCCTCACCCAGGGCCACGACCGTGTTCTTGGCCGGCCCGTCGACCACGACCACCCGGGTCGGGGCCCCCCGGGCAGGCTTGGGCTGCTTGGCCTGCCTGGCGGCCGGCTCCCGGTTCACCCGGTCCGGACGAACCCCGAAGAGGTCGGCCCGGACCGCGGAGGTGACCGACAGCACGAGCAGCCACAGCACGGCGAGGAAGCCGAGCTTGATGACGGTCAACGTCAGCTCGGACAAGGACCCACCCGCCTCATCCGCGCACCCGGCGCTGCACGTCGACGACGGTGGAGCCCAGGACGATGCGGGAGCCGTCGGAGAGCGGGGCCTGCGTGATGCGCACGCCGTCGACGACGGTGCCGTTGGTGGAGCCGAGGTCGACGATGACCACCTGCGCGTCGGGGCCGTCCCCGTGCACGCGGATCTCGGCGTGCCGCCGCGAGATGCCCGGATCGTCGATGCGCAGGTCGCTCTCGGCCCCCCGTCCCAGGACGAGGCCCGGGGCGAGGACTGCATGACGGGTGCCGTTGACGACGAGGAAGGCCGCGGCGCGCCGCTCGCTCGTCTGCGTCGGGGAGTAGCCGCGCCCGCGGTCGACCCCGGCCTTGACCTCGCTGCGGACCCGGAACTGGCCCGTCCCCAGGTCCTCCCGGTGCTCGAGCGCGACCCGTCCGGGCCCGGGGAAGGAGTAGTGCTGCACGTCGGCGTGCTCGTGGACGAGCTCGACGAGCTCGGCGGCGAGCGTCTCCTCGTAGGGCGCCAGGCGCTCGTAGTCGTGGGGACCGAGCTCGACGACGAAGTCATTGGGCACGAGCGACCGCTCGCGGCTGACCACCTGCGCGTTGTTGTCTACCTCCCGCTGCAGGGCGGCCGCGATCTCCACCGGCTTGACCTCGGACTTGAAGGCCCGGGCGAAGGCGCCGGAGACGAGCCCCTCGAGGCGGCGCTCGAAGCGCTGGAGCACTCCCACGACCTCCTCCTCTCGACGTCGGTCTGCCACGGGGACGGCAGCCGGCGGTCGGCGTGCGGGCACGCCTGGTCGCTCCGGCCAGGTCGATCGATCCCCGATCGTAGCCATCGGTCGGCGCCCGAACGCCGCACCCCGCACCGTGCCGTCCCGGTGGTCCGGGAAGGCCCCCGCCGCGTGTTAGCCTTTTCCGGCTCCGGTGCCGGACGGTTCCGGACACGCGCGAGTGGCGGAACAGGCAGACGCGCACGGTTCAGGTCCGTGTACCCGCAAGGGTGTGGGGGTTCAACTCCCCCCTCGCGCACCCACCCCCGAACGACCACGTTCACCACCCTCGTCGGACCATCACCAGGCGCCGACGCCTCGTGGTCCCTTCACCAGCCTGGTGGTGGCCCGGCGTCGAGGTCTCCGGGCGAGCTACCGGTCTCCCGCGGCCGGTGTGCCGAGCACGTCGGTCACGAGCGGACGCTCGCCCACCGGGTCCACCGGCACGACCACCTCGCCGGCACGCAGGCCGGCCGTCGCCTCGTCGAGCTGATCCAGGTACGGCCCGAGGAAGCCGCCGGACTCCGTCAGCTCCATCGTGCCGGACGCGACGTCGAAGTACCGGGGACCACCGGCCAGCGTGCCCTCTCGGAACTCCTCGAGCACCCGGGCGATCGCGAGGTCCACCCGCTTGACCATCGACGTCAGCACGTGCGGACGGATCTGCTCGACCTCCTCCGGGCTGTGCTCCGTGGGATAGAGCCGGTACTGGTCCACGTCCACCCCGATGACCCACACGTGCCGGCCGGTCCGGGCGGTGTGTTCGGGCGCGGCACGCAGCACGCCGGCCCCGGAGGCCCCGGCAGCGTGGAAGACGACGTCCGCCCCGCGGCCGTAGAGGTGGCTCGCCGCGTTGAGGCCGAGTGTCACGCTCGCGAAGCCGCTCCAGTCCCCGTACGGCGTCAGGTACACCACGTCGACGTACGCGGTGGGGTCGACCGACCACACCCCCGCCTCGAACCCGGCCTGGAAGGCGTTGATCTGCGCGGTGTCCACACCGCCCACGAAGCCGACCCGGCCGGTGTCGCTGGCGAGCGCCGCCGCCACGCCGGCCAGGAAGGCACCCTCCTGCACCTCGAAGACGACCGACGACAGGTTGGGCCGGGTCCCGGAGTCGGGGTACTCCAGAGCCACGAAGCGGGTCTCGGGGAACTCCGCGGCGAGCTGGTCGTGGTCGACGGGCAGAACCGAGGGCAGGACGATGAGTCCCACCCCCTCCACCGACCAGCGCCGGACGTCCTCCGGCGTCGCCCACTCCGCAGCCCGGTAGCTCAGGCCCAGGTCGGCGGCCGCGCGCTCGAAGCCGTCGAAGACCATGTCGGAGTAGTCGCCGCCGCCGCGTCCCTCCCCGGCAAGTGCAACCAAGGGCGGCGGCTCGGGCCGCAAGGCGGCGACGGCGACCACGATCGAAGCTGCGAGCAGCACGGTCGCAAGCGCGAGGCCCCACAGGCGCCGCCGGGCCCGCCGGGTCAGCCGCCGTTCGCGGTCGAGCCTGGCCGACTCCTCTCGCTCGGAGGCCTGCCGCCGCTCCGCAGACGCCTGCAGGTACGCCCGTTCGGGGCCGGTGAGCCCGCTCGTCGTCGTCCTGCTCCACTCGTCGAAGCCGGTGAGTCGCTCGCCGGAGAGCAGGAAGTCGGGGTGTCGCCCAGACGCCTCCCACTCCTCGCGAGCGCGGGCGAGGGAGTCGCGCCGGGCGACGTCTGCCCGGTGCTCCTCGACCCAGGCGCTGGCCCGGGGCCACTCCCTCAGCAGCGCCTCGTGGGCGACCTCGACGGTGCCGGCTCCCGTCGCAGGGTCGCGGTCGAAGGTGAGCAACCGGTGCCCGGCCAGCACCTCCAGCACCTCGTGCAGCGCGACAGGGTCCACGTCGAGGTCGAGCAGCTCGCGAACCGGAACGCGGCGTGAGGTGCCCGATGTCGAGCCGGCGGTGACGAGACGGAGGAGCACCAGTCGGGCGACAGCTCGCCGCTCCCGGCCCAGCGACTGGTAGAGCCGCTCGGCGCCGTCGGTGAGTGCCCGCGTCAGCCCGCCGAGCCGGTGGTAGTCCTCGAGCGTCAGTGCGTCGTCCTCGCGGCTGTCGAAGAGCTCCGCCAACGTGTACTGACAGCGCGGCAGCGCCCCTGGTGCCGCGGCCATCTCGGAGACGATCTCGGCGAGGAGGCCCGGCTGCACGGCCACCCCCACGCGACTGGCTGGCCCCTCGACGGCCTCCTCGAGCTCGGCCGGCGTGAGCGGTGTCATGTTGACCACGGCCGAGGTGAAGAGCGCCGCGAAGGCGGGGTGCTCGAACGGCCGGTCGTACAGGTCGGCGCGTAGCGACACCAGCACACCCAGCCGGTGCGTGGAGGCGAGCGTGACGAGCTCGTCGAGGAAGGCGCGCCGGTCGTCGGCTGCGGCCAGGGTGAAGGCCTCCTCGAACTGGTCGACGACGAGCAGCCGCCGGGTGTGGTGGCCATTCCCGCGCGACGGCCGGGGCGGCGAGGTGTCCGTCTCCCGGACGGCGCTGCGGAGCCGATCCACCGGTCTCCGACCGGGGGTCATCACCGCCACGGTCCAGGCGGAGCCGTCACCGGCGCCGTGCAGGAACGGGAGGAGCCCCGCACGGATGAGGCTGGACTTGCCCGAGCCCGACGGGCCCACGAGTGCGATCAGGGGGGCGGTGCCGGCCACCGCCGCCGCCAGGGCGGCGGCCATCCGAGTCCGACCGAAGAAGTAGTCCGCGTCCTCCTCGAGGAACGGCCGCAGCCCCTTGTACGGGTTCCGGTTCCCACCGTTCGGCGCCGGCCCCGGCTCGGCGGTGGGCCGCAGCGCCGGGTCCTGCAGGAGTACCTGCTCCTGGAGCCGTTGCAGCTCGGCCGACGGAGCGAGCCCGAGCTCCTCGTCCAACAGGTGCCGGAAGTCCTGGTAGCTGCGAAGGGCGTCTGCCTGCCGCCCGGACCGGTAGAGGGCCAGCACGAGCAGGTAGCGCAGCCGCTCGCGCAGCGGGTCGTCCTCGACGGCGGCGGTCAGCACGCGCACGGCGTCCTCCGACCGCCCGACGTGCAGCATGGCCGATCCGAGGCCCCCCAAGACCTCGACCTTCATCTCGCCCAGCCGTCGGAGCTCCGGCTCGGCGAACGGAAGGTAGGTGAAGTCGGCCAGCGGCTCGCCCCGCCAGAGCGCGAGCCCCTCCTCGAAGCAGGCCACGGCCTGGTCGTGGTTCCCCGCCCGGGCGGCTGCCGACGCGGCCGCGATGAGGCGCTCGAGCTCGGCCGAGTCGAGCCGTGCGCCGTCGAGGTGCAGCAGGTACCCAGGCGTCCGGGTCTCGATCTGCTCGCCACCGAGGGTGCGCCGCAGTGCGGACACGTAGACCTGGATGGAGTGCGGCGCGGTCCGCGGCGGGCGCCCGGACCAGAGCAGGTCGACGAGCCGGTCGCTGGGTACCAACTCGCCGGCCCGGAGCACCAGGAGCGCGAGGAGGGCGCGCTGTTTGGGCGGGCCGAGGTCCACGGGGGCGCCGTCCCGGAGGACCTCGAACGGCCCGAGCACGCGATAGGTCAGGGCCACGGCCTCGCCCTCCTTGCCCTGAATGTAGTCCTGCGACCGGCCTCGGGCTTCGCTTCCGGCTACGACTCCCGGACGGCGGTGAGGCATTCGGCCATAGCCGGGTCGCCCTGCTGGGCACGCTCGTACAGCCGGTGCCCCCACAGCTGCTCGAAGTAGTCGGCCTGGGCCTGCCAACGCGCGGCCTCGACCTCGGTGATGCCGGGCGGCTCGACCTCCGGCGTCGCGGCCGTGCCGCCGACCAGCACCGCCCCACCCCAACCCAACCCCACACCCGCGAGGGCGGCCGCCGCCACGGCGAGGCCGAGGCCGGTGCGGCGTGGCCGGGGCGCGCGGGGGGTCTGCGACGCGGTGCCTCGTTGCTGCGGGATCGTGCCTGTCGCCCGCGTCCGCTGAGTGTCGGTCATGTCGACCTCCCTGTCTGGTGCGAGTGCGCCGTGCACCGCTCCAGCAGCGTCCGTGACCTCGCTCTGCATGCTGTCGTCGCCTGCTCTACGTCCGCTCTATGCCGCTCGTCGGTGGACCGGTTGATGCGCGAAAGGACCCGATGCGCCAGCATCTCCCCGTACGGGAACGGCGGTACGGAGGAGGTGGTCGCCGTGGGCATCGTGACGCCGGGCTTCCGTGGGCGGCGGCGAGACGCCAGCCCCGACCTGCCGCCCGGTCAGTACCTCACCCACGACTTCCCGGTCCTGTCCGCGGGTCCCACCCCCCGCGTCCGTACGGAGGACTGGCAGTGCTCGGTCGTCGACGAGGCGGGGACGCGCCGGGACTGGTCGTGGGCGGAGCTGATGGCGCTGCCGCAGGAGACGCCGACGGTCGACATCCACTGCGTGACCCGGTGGTCGAAGCTGGGGACGTCGTGGCGCGGGGTGTCCCTCGACGTCCTGCTGGCCGACGTCGAGACCGCCGCCGACTACGCGCTGGTCTCTTCGTACGGCGGCTACACCACCAACCTCCCGCTCGAGGACCTGCTCGACGGCAAGGCCTGGGTCGTCCACGAGTACGACGGGGAGCCTCTCCACCCGGCCCACGGCGGCCCGGCCCGGCTGCTCGTGCCGCACCTCTACCTGTGGAAGTCGGCCAAGTGGGTGCGCGGCATCCAGCTGCTGCTGCAGGACGAGCCCGGCTTCTGGGAGTCCGCCGGCTACCACGACTACGGTGACCCGTGGCGCGAGCAGCGGTACCAGGGCGACTAGCCGCGCGGCGCGCCTGGCGCGTGGCGCACCTCGTCGAGGTGCGCCCCGAGACGCCGACGGCCAGCACGCTGGTGCTCGAGGTGGCCGGGTGGCCCGGTCACCTGGCCGGGCAGCACGTCGACGTCCGGCTCACGGCCGAGGACGGATACGTCGCCGAGCGGGCCTACTCGCTCGCCGCTCCGGCCGACGGTGAGCGGATCGAGCTCACGGTGCAGGTCGTCGGCGACGGCGAGGTGTCGCCCTTCCTCGGTGGTGGGCTCGCCCCTGGTGAACCGCTGGAGGTGCGCGGCCCACTGGGCGGGTGGTTCGTGTGGCGCCCCGAGGACCCGTCCCCGGTGCTGCTCGTCGCCGGCGGCGCAGGGATCGTGCCGCTCATGGCGATGGTCCGGACCCGCCGGGCGCTCGGGAGCCGGGTGCCGTTCCGGCTGGTCTACTCCGTCCGTACGCCGTCCGACGTCTACTACGCGGCGGAGCTGCGCAGGCCGCAGCCGGGCGACGCGGGCCTCGACGTCACGATCCTGCACACCCGCGAGGCGCCGCCGGGTGGTCGGCCGCCGCGCCGCGTCCAGCCCGAGGACCTGGCGGCACACGGTTGGCCGCCCGACTTCATGCCGCTCTGCTTCGTCTGTGGGCCGACCGGGTTCGTCGAGTCCATGGCCGACGCGCTCGTCGCGCTCGGCCATGACCCGGCCCGCATCCGCACCGAGCGTTTCGGCCCGACGGGAGGGACCTGATGGACGAGGACCCGGACCTCTTTCCGGACCTGTACGAGGACGGCAACGCCCTGGCCGGTCCGCTCGAGGAGGTCTTCGCCGTGGACGCCTCGGCGGCCGTGACTCGCTGTGCCGCGTGCGGCCGTACGGGGCGGGTCGCCGAGCTCCGTGTCTACGGACGCGGGCCAGGCCTGGTGGCCCGGTGCCCGGGCTGCCAGGAGGTCGTGCTGCGCCTCGTCCGGACGCCCCGGGAGCTGTGGCTCGACCTGCGCGGGGCCGTGAGCCTGCGGCTCCCCGCGGGTGGGCCCGGCTGATCCCGTACGGCACTGGCTGTCCCGTACGGGAGGTGCCTTCAGCCGTCCGGCTCCCGCAGGAACCCGACGACGCGCCGGGCGAAGTCCTCGGGGGCCATGACGTCGGCGACGTGCCGCTGTCCCTCGATGATCTCGACACGCGCGTCGGGGAGCGCGGCGGTCATCGCTGCCACGTCGCTGGTCGAGAGATCGCTGCTCTCCGAGCCGGTCAGCAACAGGGTGGGCACCGTGATCGTGGCCGCCTCCTCGGGATCGAGGGGTGCGTCGGCCATGGCGCGGAGCTCCCGGATGACCGTGTGGGCGGCTGCGACTCGCGCCGGCCAGGACGGCTGACCTCGCAAGGCGGTGATCTCCTGCTCGGGCGCATGCACGATCTCTCGGAAGGTCGTCTCCACGACCGCCTCGCGGTTCCCCTCCGCCAGGAACGCCTCGAGCCGCTCCTCCACGTCGCGTGGGAGGGCGTATCGGTGGGGATCGACGGCCGGCCACCCTTCGTAGAGGATCAGTCGGCGGATGTTGGTGGTCAGCGTTGCCGCGCCGAACGCGCAGAGCCCCCCGTAGGAGTGCCCATAGACGTCCACCGCGGATCCCGTGGTCTCGGCGGCCGAGTCCACCACGGCCGCGACGTCCTCGAACTCCCGCGACAGCGCGTAGTCCCGGCGGTCACTGCTGCCGCCGCGGCCACGTCGGTCCATCGCGTGGACGGTGGCGTGCGGCTCCAGGAAGGGCAGGATGGGCCGCCAGCGGGTGTGGTCGGCGATGGCACCGTGTACGACCACAAGCGGTGGTCCTGTGCCGCTGCTCCAGTAGGCGATCTGCGTCCCGTCGGCGGACGTCACGTGTGCCGTTGGATCCCCTGCTCCTGCCCTCGTGGCCGCCTGTCCGACGCCTGCAGGTTCCGTGGCCATCCGTCGTCGGCTCATCGCGCCCGCCTCCTCGTCTCGATGGCGGCTCCATGCTCGTCCGACAGGGCCGCAGGCGCATCCATCGTTCGGTGTATTGGGGCGGGTGGGGTGCTCACGCGAGCTAGCGGCCGTGACTGTGGCGGGACGCTCCTCAGGGTGACAGCCGCCGACGTCGCTCGCCTCGCGTGGTTCCGGACCCCCGGTCGGGGGGTCTAGCTGGCTCGTCGGTGGTGTTGTCGGGTGTTGCGTCTGGGTTGTCGGTGGGGGTCGATGAAGGCGGGTGGGGTGAACTCGGGGAGCCCATCGGCGGTGATGCGCACGGCCCAGTCGCTGGTGTGGATGAGTCGGTGGTGGTGGCCGCAGAGCAGGACGCCGTTGTCGATCGAGGTGGCTCCGCCGTCGGCTCGCGCGGCTTCTCGCGTCGTCGCGGGCCGTGCCCGACGGGCATCGGGGCCATCGCCGGCTAGGGCAGCGCGTGCACTCTCCCTATCGACTGTTGGCCGGCTGCGACCGCCCACCCAACTGGTGCGAATGCCACCACATCCTGCACTGGGCCGGCGACGGTTCCTTCGAGGTCGACACGGCGGACCCGACCAGCCGGCTGCCGTCCTGCGACGTGGACTGCGGGCTCCTCGCGCGGCACTCCCCGACCCATCGGTCCAACCAGCGTCCCACCGCCCAGAAGGACGACGTCTGGGGGTGGGAGCTGGTGATGTAGTCCGCCGAATCCCGTCGGTTCATTCGGAGCAACTCCCCATGTGGGGTTATGGCACGTGAGCGAGGGCGAAACCTCCGGCGCCTGTCTCAGGGGCCGCCTTCTGACCAGCGGGTCGAGGTGGTGCACGACGAAGGGCCGGCCGCGAGGCTGGTTCAATGGAGCTGTGCTCGACATGCTCATCGTCGGGGCAGGACCGGCCGGTCTCTACGCGGCGTACTACGCCGGCTTCCGAGGCATGTCCGTGGGCGTGGTGGACTCGCTTCCGGAGATCGGCGGCCAAGTGTCGGCCCTCTACCCGGAGAAGTTGATCTTCGACGTCGCCGGGCTGCCGGCGATCAAAGGCCAGGATCTCGTCGACGCGCTCGCGCAGCAGGCCTCCTCCGCGAACCCGGAGTACATCCTCGGCCACCGCGCCGAGACCCTCGTCACGGCGGACGACCATGTGGTGATCGGGACCCATCGAGGGCTGACCATCGAGGCC
>DATHUJ010000050.1:0-1840 GCA_035462375.1 Jiangellales bacterium | reverse complement strand
TACTCGTTCCTCGCGCTGGGCGCGGCCTGACCGGTTCGCCGGACAGCGAACACCCCGCTCCCTACAGTCGCGCCCGTGGCGACTGTGGACGAGGCCGGGCGCGAGCTGCTCGACCTCGCCATGGCCCGGCCCGCCGACGCCCGTACCCGGGCGTTCGCCGAGCTGTCAGCCCGGCCGTCACCGCGCGAGGCGACGTACGCCCTGCACGCCCTCGGCATCGTCGAGCGCGACGTGGGGCGCATGCGGGAGGCCGGCCGTCACCTCCGGCGTGGGCTCGCCCTCGCCCGTCGTCACCACCTGCGTGACCGGGTGGCCGACATGTCGGCGACGCTCGGCTCCGTCCTGGCCTACGCCGGGCGAACCGCGGCAGCCATGGCCGCGTTCGAGGAGGCTCTGGCCGGGTCCCGCGGGGTGGACCGTGGGCGGGTACTGGTCCGGCGGGCGGCCATCCGGGGGTTGCTCCTCGGCGACCACGAGGGGGCCATCGAGGACGGCAACAAGGCGATCAAGATCCTGCACCGGGCCGGCGACGCGCTCTGGGAGTCCCGGGCCGTGGGAAACCGGGCCAACTCCTACGTCGAGCTGGGCCGGCTGGACAAGGCGCGAGCCGACCTCGAACGGGTGGCCGAGATGCTCGACAGGCTCGGCCAGGCCTACGACGCCGCGATCACCAGACACAACCTCGCGATGGTGTCGTACGCAGCCGGAGACCTCGTCGGCGCACTGCGGCAGGTCGAGCAGGCGATCGAGGAGTACGAGGCGGTGGAGGTCCAGGTCCCGGAGGCCTACGCCGACCGCTGCCTCATCCTCCTCGCGGCGGGCCTCACGGCGGACGCCCAGGCCGCCGGTGAGCGTGCCGTCGAGCTGATGGAGCACGACCGGACCACGGCGGCCGTCCGGCTCGCCTACATGGAGGCGGCCGCCGCGGGCGCCGCCCTGGACGCCGGAGACCATGCCGCGGCGACCCGGCACGCCCGGGCGGCGGCCCGTCGTTGGGGCCGCGCCGGCAACACGCGGGCCGAGGTCGAGGCGGACTTCCTGCGGTTTCGAGCCGCCGTGGCGGCCGGCCGCTCCCCCTCACGCGCTGTGCGTGCCGGCGACGAGCTGTCCCGCCGCCTGGACACCGAGCACTCCACCGCCGCCCTGGACGCGCACCTGCTCACCGGCCGCTTGGCGCTCAGTGCGGGGAAGCGCGAGCTCGCCGACACTCACCTGGCCACTGCCGCCGAGGCGCGACGCCGCGGCTCGGCCCTGCGCCGGGCGACCGGCTGGGTCGCGGTCGCCTTGCAGGCGCAGGAACGCGACGACCGGACCGATCTGCTGCGCGCAGCCGACCACGGCCTGGCCGTCCTCGAGCAGCACCGCCTGACCCTCGGATCCAGCGAGTTGCGGGCTCGCGCCACCGTACGAGGGGCGGAGCTCGCCCGACTGGCAGTGGGCCGGGTAGCGGCGGACGGATCGGCGCGCGAGCTCCTGCGGTGGAGCGAACGATGGCGGGCCACGCTGCAGGTCGCCCCTCCCCCGCGGCCACCACAGGATCCGGAGGCCCTCGCCGAGCTGGCAGCCCTGCGCGCCCTGGCGAAGATGGAAGGCGAGGACTCCAACGGCCGGCGGGAAGAACGGCGGCGCAGGCTGGAGGAGGCCGTGCGACGCCGTGAGCTGCTGCGACCCGGCGAAGCCGCAGGGCGACGGTCGGCCTTGGACATCGGCGACCTGCTCGACGCCCTCGGCGGCGCAGCACTCGTGTCGGTGGTCGGGGTCGCCGGCGAGGTCCATGCGGTCGTCGCCTCGGGTGGCCGGGTCCGGCGGGTCGTCGCAGGAGCGACCGACCGGGTCCGGC
>DATHUJ010000049.1:0-3850 GCA_035462375.1 Jiangellales bacterium | reverse complement strand
GGGCACCTCAGTCGCGAGTTCCGGCGTGCCTACGGCGAGTCGCCGTACGCCTATCTGATGACGCGGCGCATCGAGCGCGCGATGGCGCTGCTGCGTCGTGGCGACCTCAGCGTCACCGAGGTCTGTTTCGCGGTCGGCTGCGCGTCGCTGGGCACCTTCAGCACACGCTTCACCGAGCTGGTCGGCGTGCCGCCCAGCACCTACCGGCGCAACGCGACGCGGGCTACGGCGGGGATGCCGCCGTGCGTGGCGAAGCAGGTGACCAGACCGATCAGGAATCGAGAAGCGCGGGCCCCCGAGCCGCACCTAGCGTGACTGCCATGGACATCACCATTCACTCGAGCTTCCTCCCGCACACCGACCCGGACGCCTCCCTGGCCTTCTATCGCGACACCCTCGGCTTCGAGGTCCGCAACGACGTCGGGTACGAGGGGATGCGCTGGATCACGGTCGGCCCGGCCAACCAGCCCGACACGTCCATCGTCCTGCACCCGCCGGCCGCCGGCCCCGGCATCACCGACGACGAGCGCCGCACCATCCTCGAGCTGATGGCCAAGGGCAGCTACTTCGGCGTCAACCTGGGCACCACCGACCTCGACGGCACCTTCGCGAAGCTGGAGGCCGACGGCGGCGAAGTCGTCCAGGAGCCGATCGAGCAGCCGTACGGCGTACGCGACTGCGCCTTCCGTGATCCCGCGGGCAACATGGTCCGCATCCAGCAGCTGCGCTGAGCCGTCCGGCGATGGGTGCCACCCCCCGCCCCCGCGCTCAGCGTCGTCGCGACACCGAGCATCGGCTCGTCCACGACATCGATGTCTGGGTGGCCAGTGCCTCGGCGGACGGTGCGCCGTATCTGGTGCCGCTGTCCTTCGACTGGGACGGCGAGACGCTGCTGGTGGCCACGCCGACGGACAGCCCGACCGGCAGGAACCTGGCCGCCACCCGGCGCGTCCGGGTGGCGCTGGGGCACACCCGCGACGTGTCCGTGATCGAGGGCAAGGTCGAGGTGCTCGAGATCGACGCGCTACCGCAGGAGCGGGGTGACCGGTTCGCGGCACGCAGCGGCTTCGACCCGCGCGCGCTGGCCACGCCGTACCGCTGGTTCCGCATCCTGCCGCGCCGCATCCAGGCGTGGCGCGAGGTCGACGAGCTGCCCGACCGCGACCTGATGCGCGACGGCCGCTGGTCGGTCTGACCGGGGGAGATGCGGACGTACGGTTCGATGCTGGTTGGATCCGAGCAGGTGACGCCGAGGGCCCCGAGAGGCGGCCCCGCCGACAGATGGGGAGACGATGAGCACGGCCACGAAGGCGGACCACCGGTCCTCCGCGCTGCGCCCCGCCGACAGCCACGACCTGATCCGCGTGCACGGTGCACGCGAGAACAACCTCAAGGACGTCGACGTCGAGCTCCCCAAGCGTCGGCTGACGGTCTTCACCGGCGTCTCCGGCTCCGGCAAGAGCTCGCTGGTCTTCGACACCATCGCCGCGGAGTCGCAGCGACTCATCAACGAGACCTATAGCGCCTTCGTACAGGGCTTCATGCCGACGCTGGCGCGGCCCGAGGTCGACCGGCTGGAGGGGCTGACGACGGCGATCATCGTCGACCAGGAGCGGATGGGGTCCAACCCGCGCTCCACAGTAGGCACCGTCACGGACGCGAATGCGATGCTGCGGATCCTCTTCAGCAGGCTGGGGAAACCCCACATCGGCTCACCCAACGCCTACTCGTTCAACGTCCCGTCCGTGAAGGCCAGCGGGGCGATCACCATCGAGCGCGGCGCTGGCAAGACGAAGACCGAGAAGGCCACCTTCAACCGTCTCGGCGGCATGTGCCCCCGCTGCGAAGGCAGGGGATCGGTCACGGACTTCGACCTGTCCGCGCTGTACGACGACACCAAGTCGCTCGCCGAGGGCGCGCTGAGGGTTCCCGGCTACAGCATGGACGGCTGGTACGGCCGGATCTTCAGCGGCGCCGGCTTGGACATGGACAAGCCGATCCGCGAGTACACCGACAAGGAGCTCCAGAAGCTGCTCTACGGGGAGCCGACCAAGATCAAGGTGGAGGGGGTCAACCTCACCTACGAGGGCGTGATCCCCAAGATGCAGAAGTCGATGCTCTCCAAGGACGTCGAGTCGATGCAGCCGCACATCCGCGCCTTCGTGGAGAGAGCGGTGACGTTCACGACCTGTCCCGGCTGCGACGGCACCCGACTCAGCGAGGAAGCCCGGTCGTCGAAGGTCAAGGGGAAGAACATCGCCGACGTCTGCGCGCTGCAGATCAGTGACCTGGCCGACTGGGTCCGGGGGCTCGACGCGCCGTCGGTCGCCCCACTGCTCACCGGGCTCCAACACCTCCTGGACGGGTTCACCGAGATCGGGCTCGGCTACCTCTCGCTGGACCGGCCGTCAGGAACCCTGTCCGGAGGGGAGGCGCAGCGCACCAAGATGATCCGTCACCTCGGCTCGTCGCTCACCGACGTCACCTACGTCTTCGACGAACCCACGATCGGCCTGCACCCCCACGACATCGCGCGGATGAACGACCTGCTGCTGCGGCTCCGCGACAAGGGCAACACCGTGCTGGTCGTCGAGCACAAGCCGGAGGCGATCGCGATCGCCGACCACGTCGTCGACCTCGGCCCCGGGGCAGGCACTGCCGGTGGCGAGGTGGTGTTCGAGGGCAACGTCGCCGCGCTGCGGGGGAGTGACACCGTCACCGGGCGGCACCTGGACGACCGGGCCTCCCTCAAGCCGTCGGTGCGGACACCGTCCGGATCGCTGGAGGTGCGCGGTGCGAACACCAACAACCTGCAGGACCTCGATGTCGACATCCCGCTCGGGGTCCTCTGCGTGCTCACGGGCGTCGCGGGCTCCGGCAAGAGCTCGCTGATCACCGGCTCGGTCGCCGGCGGCGACGGCGTCGTGGTGATCGACCAGGGCGCGATCCGCGGTTCACGACGGAGCAATCCGGCGACGTACACCGGACTGCTCGACCCGATCCGCAAGGCGTTCGCGAAGGCCAACGGCGTGAAGCCGGCGCTGTTCAGCGCCAACTCCGAGGGCGCCTGCCCCAACTGCAACGGCGCCGGCGTCATCTACACCGACATGGGGATCATGGAGACCGTCGCCACCACCTGCGAGGAGTGCGAGGGCAAGCGGTACGACGCGTCGGTGCTCGAGTACCACCTCGGCGGCCGCGACATCAGCGAGGTGCTCGCGATGTCGGTGACCGAGGCCGAGGAGTTCTTCGGCGACGGCGAGGCAGCCACGCCGGCCGCGCACACCATCCTCACCCGACTCGACGCCGTCGGGCTCGGCTACCTCACCATCGGTCAGCCCTTGACCACGTTGTCCGGAGGCGAGCGGCAGCGGTTGAAGCTGGCCACCCACATGGCCGAGAAGGGCGGCGTGTACGTGCTCGACGAGCCGACCAGCGGCCTGCACCTCGCCGACGTCGAGCACCTGCTCGCCCTGCTCGACCGGCTTGTCGACTCCGGCAAGTCGGTCATCGTCATCGAGCACCACCAGGCGGTCATGGCCCACGCCGACTGGATCGTCGACCTCGGCCCCGGCGCCGGCCACGACGGCGGCCGGATCGTCTTCGAGGGCACACCAGCCGATCTCGTCGCGGCGCGTTCCACCCTCACCGGTGAGCACCTCGCCGCCTACGTCGGCACCTGACCACTCTGCCATCTCGGGCGTCGCGGTCGAACGAACGCCGCGTCGCCTCAGCGTGCCGTGTGACTCGACAGCCAGGCGACGATGTCGGCGGTGACCTCGTCGCGATTGGTCTCGTTGACGATCTCGTGGCGTGCGCCCGGATACACGCTGACGGTCACGTCGGTCAG
>DATHUJ010000048.1:0-76970 GCA_035462375.1 Jiangellales bacterium | reverse complement strand
GGTCTTGGTGATCGAGCCGATCCGGTACTGCGTGTCCGCGTCCGGCGCGGCGTCCTCGACCGTACCGGCGGATCCCCACCACGAGAGCGCGCCTTCCCGGACGATCCCACCGACCAGCGACGGCAGGCGGGAGTCGGCCTGCTCGCGGGCCAGGCGCAGGTCGAGACGGGCGCGGCAGGCGGTGTCGAGACTCGTCACGACGGGCCACGCTAGTCCCGCGGACGCGGCCACCCGGCACGTACACTCGGGAGCGTGCCCCGCGGAGACGGACACCTGACCCACGAGACCGATCCCCAGGACACCGGCCCCCAGGACGCGTGCGGGGTCTTCGGCGTCTGGGCCCCTGGCGAGGAGGTCGCCAAGCTCGCCTACTTCGGCCTGTACGCGCTGCAGCACCGCGGCCAGGAGTCGGCGGGGATCGCGGTCGGCAACGGCCGGCAGATCCTGGTCTACAAGGACATGGGGCTGGTCAGCCAGGTCTTCGACGAGGCCACGCTGAACTCGCTGGTCGGCCACGTCGCGGTCGGGCACACGCGGTACTCCACCACCGGCGCCAGTCGCTGGGAGAACGCCCAGCCGACGCTCGGCGCGACGCCGGGCGGCACCGTCGCCCTCGCGCACAACGGCAACCTCACCAACACCGGTGAGCTCTACGACCTGGTCGAGGTCCGTGGCGGGGCGAGCAGCGGCGAGCTCCGTTACGGCAACACGACCGACACGGCCCTGGTGACGGCGCTGCTCGGCTCCGACCCGGACCGCTCGCTCGAGCAGACGGCGATGGAGGTGCTCCCGCAGCTCGCCGGCGCCTTCACGCTGGTCTTCTCCGACGAGTCGACCCTGTACGGCGCTCGCGACCCGCAGGGCATCCGCCCCATGGTGCT
The DNA here is from genome assembly GCA_035462375.1 of Jiangellales bacterium. GTDB lineage: Bacteria > Actinomycetota > Actinomycetes > Jiangellales > Jiangellaceae > DASTQL01. The sequence goes on along the minus strand of DATHUJ010000048.1, from coordinate 76,089 downwards.
CGGCCGGCTCGAGCGCGGCTGGGTGATCGCCAGCGAGACGGCTGCCCTGGACATCGTCGGCGCGTCGTTCGTCCGTGAGATCGAGCCCGGTGAGCTGGTCGCCGTCGACGAGGACGGCCTGCGCTCACGCCGGTTCGCCCCGGCCGCGCCCAAGGGCTGCCTGTTCGAGTACGTCTACCTGGCCCGGCCCGACACGCGGATCCGGGACCGGTCGGTGCACGCGACGCGGGTGGAGGTGGGACGCCGGCTGGCCCGTGAGCACCCCGTCGAGGCCGACCTGGTGATCCCCGTGCCCGAGTCGGGCACCCCGGCCGCGGTCGGCTACGCCGAGGCGAGCGGGATCCCGTACGGGATGGGGCTGGTCAAGAACTCCTATGTCGGGCGTACGTTCATCCAGCCGTCGCAGACGATCAGGCAGCTGGGCATCCGGCTCAAGCTCAACCCGCTCCGTGAGGTCATCGCCGGCAATCGTCTCGTGGTCGTGGACGACTCGATCGTGCGAGGCAACACCCAGCGGGCCCTGGTCCGGATGCTGCGCGAGGCGGGAGCAACGGAGGTGCACGTCCGGATCTCCAGCCCCCCGGTGAAGTGGCCCTGCTTCTACGGCATCGACTTCGCCACCCGGGCGGAGCTGATCGCCACGGGGCTTCGAGTCGACGAGATCTGCCGGTCCATCGGGGCCGACTCGCTCGGCTATGTGTCGCTCGAGCAGCTGGTCGAGGCCACCACGGTGCCGATGGATGCCCTGTGCCGAGCCTGCTTCGACGGGGTGTACCCGGTGCGCCTGCCCGACCGGGCAGCCACCCGGGCTCCCGAGCAGGAGCAGCTGCCGCTCGACGCGGAAGCTGCGCTCCTCGACGCCCAGGACGGGCTGGTCAGCCTGCTGGGTGGGACCGGCGCGGCCGACGCGCTGAGCCGGTCCTGACCTGTCGTCGTCGGCCCGGTCGTTTGCGCCAGGCGGTCGTGCGCGCTGCGCGGTCGTGCGCTCCTCGGTGGTCGCTGACCAGCGCCGAGCCTGCTCACAGCCACGTGACCGGTGTCTGGACCGTCGAGCGGCTGCGGGATCCGGCCGGCGGCTAGGCTCACCGACCGTGACCGAGGAGCACCACGACGAGACCGCGGAGCACGCGGTGGCACCGGCGGCTGCGGAGCCCGCGCCAGACCCCGCGGCTGCGGGGGTCGGAAACGCCGCCGCACCGGACCCCGCGGCCCCGGTGCCCGGACGCACCGCGGTACCTCGGACGACCTACGCCGAGGCCGGTGTCGACATCGAGGCCGGCGAGCGCGCCGTCGAGCTGATGCGGCGCTCGGTGGCCTCCGCGCAGCGGCCAGAGGTCGTCGGTGGCCTCGGCGACTTCGCGGGCCTGTTCGACGCCTCGGCGCTGCGCGCCTACCGGCGGCCACTGCTGGCGACGAGCACCGACGGCGTCGGCACCAAGGTCGCCATCGCCCAACGGATGGACATCCACGACACGATCGGCCGCGACCTCGTCGGCATGCTCGTCGACGACCTGGTGGTGTGCGGGGCCGAGCCGCTCTTCGTCACCGACTACATCGCGTGCGGCCGGTTGGTCCCGGAGCGGGTCGCTGCGATCGTCGCGGGCGTCGCCGAGGGATGCCGGCTCGCCGGGGCGGCCCTTGTCGGCGGGGAGACCGCCGAGCACCCGGGCCTGCTCGGACCCGACGACTACGACCTGGCGGGCGCCACCACCGGCGTGGTCGAGGCCGACGACCTGCTCGGCCGGGACCGGATCCGGCCGGGCGACGCCGTGGTCGCCATGGCGTCCAGCGGGCTGCACAGCAACGGCTACTCGCTGGTGCGTCACGTCCTGACTCAGCGAGCCGGCTGGGCCCTGGACCGCCAGGTCGACGAGCTCGGCCGCACCCTGGGTGAGGAGCTGCTCGAGCCGACCCGGATCTACGCCCTCGACTGCCTGACCCTGGCGCGCGCGACCGAGGTCGAGGTCCGCGCGATGGCCCATGTCACGGGGGGCGGCCTGGCCGCGAACCTCGCCCGCGTCCTGCCCGGACACCTGTCGGCTCAGCTCGACCGGCGGACCTGGACGCCGCCAGCCGTCTTCGGACTCGTCGGCCGGATGGGCGTCGCCGCCGAGGAGCTCGAGCGCACCCTCAACATGGGGGTCGGCATGGTCGCCGTCGTCGCGCCGCACACGGCCGACGCGGCGGTCACCCTCCTCCGCGACCGCGGGGTCCCGTCGTGGGTTCTCGGCGAGGTCGTGCCGGGCGACGGGTCGGCGGTGCTGAGCGGGGCGCACCCCGGCTGAGCGGGGCGCACCCCGGCTGAGCGGGCTCAGTCCGACCGGGCTCAGCCGGAGCCCGCGCCGGCCCACCAGAGAGTGCGGACCTGCCGAGGCCCCGGCGGGCCGAGCGCGTCGATCGCCGCAGCGATCTCCTCGTCCCGGTCGGGGGTGAGGCCAGCCGCCGCCGCATGATCGCGACACGCTCCGGTTCCACGGCCTCCAGCCCCTCCACCACCCCGTACGGAAGGGAGCGGACCGTTACCTCGCCGGCGAAGGCCCGAAGCATCTCGGCGGAGGAGTCGAGACCGGTCAGGGCCGTGGCCGGAGGGACAAAGCGGCAGCGACGCCGCGCAGGCCCGACAGCCCACGTCCAGGACGGACTCCCCGCCGGTGACCGCCTCGAGGGCGACCAGGCGCGACGGAGTGGCTGCAGGCGCGGTGCCGGCAGTCCCGGGTGGGACGGCGGTGATGCTGCCCGGCGGCAGCCGCCACGGGACTCCGGCGCCGCGCACAGGATCGACTCGGGGATGCCCCACCCGGCGAGCTCAGCGGACCAGCGGGCGGCTGCGCTGCCCCGGTCAGCGGTAGTCGTCGTCCTCGTAGTCGTCGGCGTCGTCCTCGACGCCCTCGGCCTCTCGCGCCTCGAGCTCGGCCCTCTCGGCGCCGGACAACTCTCGCTGCAGCGAGGCGAAGTCGGTGTCCAGCGTCTGGTACTTCAGACGGCGGGCCACCTTCGTCTGCTTGGCCTTCGACCGGCCGCGCCCCATAGGGTCCGACCCCCTCGCACGTAAACGGGGCGACCAACGTACTGGACGCCCTCGGAAGATCCACTGACATCAGCTCGTACTGAGCACGGTACATCGTGGCGGGCCGAGATGCCGCATCGTGGGCCCCGGTCCGAGCGGTCGTCTCAGGATGCTGAGGGGGGCAGCCAGACGTCCCGGAGCCGCGAGACCTCGCCCATCCGGCGCTCCGCCAGCCGGTCCGCGGCAACTGCGGGCGGCACCCCCTCGGCGGCGGCGAGCTCGAAGATGCTCCGCGTAGTCGCCAGGATGCGCTCGGCCTTGGCCCGGGCCCGTTCGAAGACGAAGCCGTGCAGCTCGTCGGCGACCTGGATGACCCCGCCGGCGTTGACCACGTAGTCGGGGGCGTAGAGGATCCCGCGGTCCTCCAGCATCTTCTCGATCCCGGGGTGGGCCAGCTGGTTGTTCGCCCCACCACAGACGGCCCGGGCCCCCAGGGCGGCGACCACCTCGTCGGTCAGGGCGCCGCCGAGCGCACAGGGAGCGAAGACGTCGATGTCCGACCGCACCAGGGCCTCGGCGTCGTCGAGGACGTCGGCCGACGGGTGGTCGGAGACCACTCGGGCGATCGCCTGCTCCGAGACGTCGGTGACGACCACCTCGGCGCCGTCGTCGACGACCAGGTCGACCAGCTTGGCACCGACCTTGCCCACGCCCGCCACGCCGACCCGGCGGCCCCGGAGTGTCGCCCTGCCCCAGAGGTGCTCGGCGCACGCCCGCATGCCCTGAAAGACCCCGAAGGCAGTGAGGACGCTGGAGTCGCCCGCGCCGCCCTCCGCCCGCGACCGGCCGGTCACCCACCGGCACTCACGGCTGACGACGTCCATGTCGGCGACGTAGGTGCCGACATCGCACGCGGTGATGTAGCGCCCGCCGAGCGAGGCCACGAACCGCCCGTACGCGCGGAGCACGGCCTCGTTCTTGTCGCGGGCCGGATCACCGATGATGACGGCCTTCCCGCCGCCGTGGTCCAGCCCCGCGAGGGCGTTCTTGTAGGACATGCCGCGCGACAGGTCCAGTACGTCGGCGAGCGCCTGCTCCTCCGTCTCGTACGGGTAGAAGCGGGTGCCACCGAGGCCGGGCCCGAGCGCCGTGGAGTGCAGCGCGATGATCGCGCGCAGGCCACTGGTCCGGTCGGAGCAGTACACCACCTGCTCGTGGCCGGTGCCCCGGGCGAACACGCCGGGAGGGGTGTCGATCGGTGTGCTGAGGTCTTGAGTCACGGTGGTGACCCCTTCGGTCAGGCCCGCGGGGGTGTGCGGGCGATCACGTTCCCCGGCCTCACTCTAGGGTCGTCCGCCCGCCCGTCGGCCGGCTTGCCCGTGACACGATGCCGGAGTGAGGACGCGCACGCTCCCGCCGTACGCGGCGTACCTGCGCGTGTACGAACCGTTGGAGGCCTTCGCCGCCGGCGACCGGGAGCGGTGGCGGTCCTACGCGACGGCGGGGGACCGTCCGGACCGCCGACAGGTGATGGCGCGCGAGCAGGTCGCCGCCCTGGCCCGCGCCGTCTGCACGCCCCCGGTCGTCGCCCCGCGCGAGGAGAGCGTGGACGCCTACGTGCTGCTCGAGCCGGACGGCCCGTACGTGTGCCCGGTGCAGGACCGGCTGCGGTCCTGGTTGGCGGTCGCCGACTTTCGTGCCGGGCTGCCCGACTCGGTGGCCGACACGGTGCTCCCCACGGCGGTCGCGGACGAGGCCGACGCCGACTTCGCGGTCTGGCAGGCGGAGCACCCCGCCTGGGTCCCGCGCATCCTCACCGCGACCTGGCACGTGCCCGTCCGGTGGTTCGTCGCCTTCGCGCCGGCCGAGCGCGCCCTGGTGCTGGGAGCCGGGGTGCGGTCGCTGGTGTACCGGGCCCGCATTGTCGACGCCCGGCGTCGGGTGGCCCGGGCGCTGCGGGTGCTGCGGCGAGCCGTGGAGGACGGCGCGATGACGGCCGCCGTCGAGGACCTGGGGCGGTGGCTGGAGGAGTGGCACCCCCGTGCCCTGGTCGAGCTCGACTACGGCGGGCTGGTCCACCTGGTCGACGACGACCGGCTGCGGGCGGACCAGTCGTCGGCCGACGTGGCTGCCGCGATGGCGGCCCTGGCCGAGGGGGACACCCGGGCGGCGGCCCGCGCGTACCGGCGCCTCGCCGAGCGGTGGGAGGCCGTGCAGGCCCTGGAGCGGTCCAGCTGATGGGCAATTGCTTCCGTTTGTCGTATAGATGCGATTGAATTTGGTACCCAAGGCTGCGGAATGCGTCGTGCTGAGGGTCAATACGGCGGTTCCGGTGGCCGAGGGCCGAGGTAAGGAGTGGAATGTCCGACAAGGGGCCGACCGGCTCCATATCACGATGGGAGGAGGAATCGGGATGGCAGCACGGAGCCCCGATGCTGAACCGCTGCTGACACCGGCCGAGGTGGCGGCCATGTTCCGGGTCGACCCCAAGACAGTCACCCGGTGGGCCAAGGCCGGCAAGCTCAGCTCGATCCGCACCCTGGGCGGCCACCGGCGCTACCGCGAGTCGGAAGTGCGGGCGCTGCTCGCGGGGCAGATCCCCCAGCAGCGGGCAGAATCGCAGGAGAACGCCGAGCAGGCGCCGGCCTGACACGGCGACGGCGGCTCCCCTGCCCGCCGTACCGTGCTCGGAACCAGGCGTGACGGGAGCCGTGCCCACCGCTCGTGGGCACGGCTCCGGCTCGTGCGTCCTCCGGTGGACGGACCCGCCGGAGCCCCGCTGCCGGGGGACTGTCCACTCCGGACGCGGCCGCGGTGCTGGCGGGCTACACCGTGCTCCTCGGAACGGCGGTCCGGATGTCGCTGGTCCTCCGGGATGTGTGACGCGGAGCCCGGGCCGTGCGACGGACCCACCGATCGGGTCAGCGGGGTCGGTGGGTTCACGCGCAGGTAGTAACAGATGGGATCGAGCAGCCGGAAGTCTCGCAGCCCCCAGGCCCGGTCGACGAGGTCCTCCTCGAGCGGCGACCCCGCCGCCACGACCCGGTCTCTCTCGGGCCTCACCGTGCAGCCTGGCACCCGGCCGGCGCTGGTCGATGGCCGGGGTGATCGGTGGGTACGGTGACCGGTGAGTTGTGGTCAGGGGCGGGTTCGATCCGCCGACCTTCCGCTTTTCAGGCGGACGCTCTTCCAACTGAGCTACCTGACCTCGTGGGCGCGGACGAGTGTAACGGACGCATCGGGCGCGGCGGTCCTGGCGTCGGCTGTCAGCGCCGCCGTGCCGCGGATCCGCCAGGCGCCCAGTTGATCATCGGTCCACGAATCGGTCGGGACCGGCGAGGCATGTCCGATGCCGCACCGTTGATCGTTTTGCGCGTGGGTTGGCCGCTGTTCGTCACCCCGGGCCGCGGCTCCGGCGGTCCAGCTCGGCCAGGTAGGCGTTGTACGCGATCCGCTCCGCCTCGGTGTCCGCCTCACGGCGGTCGAAGCGGCGCGCGTCCCGCTCGTCCGAGCGCACCCACTGGACGACCAGCACGGCCAGGACCACGAGCGCCGGCACTTCTCCGAAGCCCCAGGTGAGCTGTCCGGCGACCTGCTGGTCATCGAGCGGGTCGGGCAGCCATGCCATGTCCCGGCCGAGCTCGAGGAAGTACTCTCCGGCCACCAGCTGGGCGGACTCCATGAGCGCCAGGCCGAAGATGGCGTGGAAGGCCATGGCGCCGAACTGCAGCCCGACGCGGGCGGGGTACGGCGGACGCCGGGGCAGCGGGTCGACCCCGATGAGCACCTCGTAGAAGAGGTATCCGGCGGCCAGGAAGTGCAGGCTCATCAGCGTGTGGGCCGTGTGGTGGCGCATGGCGTACTCGAAGAGCCCGGTGAAGTAGACGACGAACGGCGCGCTCACGAAGATCGCGAAGGCCACGATCGGGTGCGTGAGCACCCGGACGGCGGGACTGCGCGTGACCGCCAGGACCCATTCCCGCGGCCCCGTCTCTCCCCGCCGGGCCGGCCGCAGTGCCCGGAGTGCGAGGGTCACCGGTGCCCCCAGGACCAGGAGCACCGGCGCGAGCATCGCCAGCACCATGTGCTGCGTCATGTGGGCGCTGAGCAGCACCATCCCGTACGTCTGGAGCCCGGACAACGTCGTCACCGCGACCACACCCAGGCCCAGCAACCAGGCGATCGTTCGCCCGACCGGCCACCGGTCGCCGCGTGAGCGCAGCCTGGCGACCCCCGCCACGTACAGGAGCAACCCGACCAGGCAGCCGAGGGCGAAGACCGGTTCGGGGTAGATCAGGGTAACCAGGCGGAGGGGGGAGACCTCCGGCGGCGGCGCGAAGCCCAGCAGCTCGCGGGCCCGGGAGACGGCCCCGAAGTCCTCCGGAACCGGCGGGGGGGTGCGCGACAACGCGACGGCGAGGCCGAGCGTGGCGCCCATCAGCACCACCTCGCCCGCCGCCAGCCGTCGGAAGGCACCCGGCCGACCACGCTCGAGCTCGCCCAGGGTCCGCCGCCGATGCGTCCACCCGAGGGAGCCGAGGAGGCCCAGCGCGACGACCTTGGCGCTGAGTAGCCACCCGTACGGCGTGGAGAGCAGGCCCAGCGGGTCGGTCACCCGGATGGCACCGTTGAGCGCCCCGCTCGCCGCCACCATGACGAAGGCCGCCAGGGCCACGGCGGAGTACGAGGCGGCGACGCGGGGCAGGTGACGGCCGCCCACCGCCGCGTACCAGGAGACGGCGACGAGACCGCCGATCCACAGGGCGACGCCGACGACATGCACGAGCAGCGACACCGCGGCCGGGTGGTGGTAATCACCGGAGCTGGAGTGACCGACGAGCGCGGGTGGGACGAGGGCGCCGATGCCGACGACGAGCAGGGCGACCGCACCACCGTGCCCGAGGGTCACCCGGGTGGCGAGCACGAGACTCGCGGTGAGCAGCACCACCGCGGCGTACGCCAGCCCCTGGTCGATCTCCAGCGTGTACGTGAGGAACGACGGCCCGGTGAGAGCACGACGCAGCGGCAGGCCGACCAGGTCGGACAGGGTGAACAGGTGGACCGCGGCGGCGGCCAGCGTCCACACCCCGGCGGACCACGAGGCGACCCGGAGCGCGCGCAACGCCTCCCCGCCGAGGTCACCGTCCCGGGCAGGGAGCATCGCGGCCAGCAGGAGAAACCCGACTGTGACGGCGGCCGCTCCCTGCATCGTGACCTTGGCCAGCGGGAGGGCCCAGCGCGTGACGGGCCCCGTGTCGGTGATCCCCGGCAGGGTCGGCTCGTCCACGCCCCCGCCGACGAGGAGTGCGACACCGAGCACCACGACCCCCGCGACGACGGCCGGCACCGCCCAACGAGCCGTGGTCGGGGCCGGCGCCGAGTCGGTACGGCGCTCGGTGGTGGTGGACATCAGGACCCAGTGTCCGCCGGTCCGGCGTCGCCGTCGCCCCCGGGGCGTCGGCGGACGGCCAGGAAGGCGACGGCGGCGACACCCGCAGCCGCGGCCAGGGCCCCGCCGACGAGGGCGCCCATCGGCAGCCCGGTGTCGTCACTCACGGCGACTGCGACCCCGGTCGGGTCGGCCTCGGCGGTGGTCGCGGGCGCGGTGTCCACCGCCGGAGTGGGCTCCGGGACAGCGGCGGTCGTCGGCTGCGCCGTCGGAGTCTCGACCGGTGGAGGCGCCGCCTGGCCGGTCACGGTGAAGGAGACCGAGCCGCTCACCGGGTGCCCGTCGGAGGAGATCACCCGGTAGGAGACCTCGTAGCGCCCGTCGGGCAGCGATTCGACCGCCTGCGTGACGGTGCGCCCGACCACGACGGGATACGCGCTCCAGTACGGGGTCTGGTCGGCACCGAGCACGGCGACCTGGGCGAACTCGGTCTGGACGGCCTGGTCGAACTCGAGCACCACCTCGGTCACGGGGTTCGTGACCGTGGAGTCGTCGGCAGGGGTGCTCCCGATGAGGCTGGTGTGGGCCGCGGCCGGTGCCGCCCCAAGGAAAAGGGCGACGCCGGCGAGCGTGGCCGCTGCGAGGGCGGCGGCCAGGCGACGGGCGCGGTGGTCACTCATCGGCTCGCCCCCGACGGAGAGAGGCGGCGGCCAGCGACGGGCGCGGTGGTCACGCATCGGCGTGGGCCGAGGCGGTCGCCGGCAGGGCCAGGCCGAGGGCGCCGGCGGGTGACGAGCGCGAGCAGGGCGCGCGGCGGCGCGGGGTCATGACGGTCCTCTCGTCGGGGCGCGGTGGGCGCCCCCGTGATGTGGTGGTCGGGTCACGTGACGGCGACCGGAGGACCCCTGCGGGTGACGGAGCGGCACAGCAGCACTCCGTGCGGAGGGCGCGCCGGGGCAGGACCCGGGCGCGCGGGAAGGGAGGTGGGTACGGCCGGCAGCCCGCCGACGAGCCGGCGCGGAAGCCGCAGCAAGTAGGTCGAGGACAGGGCCGCCATCGCCCAGACGGCGGCCTCGGCGACGGCGAGCAGGGCGGCGACGATCAGACCAGCCACGACGTGTGCCAGCACCATGCCGCGGTCCGGCACGACGGCCGTGGTCGCCGCGGGCTCGTGCGACAGTGCGAGCAGCACGTGCAGCACCGGCTGCGACACCGCGACGACCCCGAGGATGCCTGCGAACGACCGGCGCCGGTCGGCGGCTGCCACGCAGACCACGGAGAGCACCCCGGCCCCCATCAATGCGGGCTCGAGCCCGGGAGCCCCGCCACCGGCCGTCGCGTGCGCGGCTGCGGAGAGCAGGAGGCAGGACACGGCAAGCGTGAGCCCGCGTGCGACGCGCGCTCCCCCTCGACCGGGTGTCTTCACGCGCCCACCCTAAGTGGTCCGTGGCGGGGTGGCGGTCGGTCTCCTCGGCGCCAGCGGCCGACAGCTACCGGCTACCGCGGCCGGTGTTCGCGGAGCGGCAGGCAGGCGCCGATCGCGACGTAGTCCCGGTCGTCGTGGAGGATCGGCACGTCGTGTCGCATGGCGACGGATGCGATCAGGCAGTCGACGAGGCTGCGGACCGGGTGGCCGCGCCGCCGGGCGGCCTGGTAGATCCCGGCTGCTTGCCGGAAGTCGATGAGAACGTCCACGCTCAGGAGCGGCAGGCCGTTGGCGAGCGTGTCCAGCGCCTCCAGCCGCTCGGGCGTATCGGCGCCTGCCAGCAGCTCCATCACGATCGGCTCCGTCGTCGCCAGGTCGGCACCCGCCTCGATCAACGACCCGAGCTCGGCGACGACAACGCTGTCGGTCCCCCGCAGGTGGCCGATCCAGGCGGAGGTGTCGACCAGGATCATCAGGTCGGGGTGACCCGGTCTCCCGAACGAAGCTCGTCCAGGTCACCCGCCCAGCCGACCCCTCGGAGCCCGAGCAGGAACTCCTTGGTCAACGGCACACCCACCAACCGGCGGAGTGCGAGGTCGACGGCTTCCCGCTTGGTCGCGACGCCGAATCGACGCATGACCTCGGCAACCAGCGCATCGTCGATGTCGATGTTGGTGCGAGTCATACACCAACGACACCTGCGGTCCCGTCAACGGTCTCTGCGACCATGGCCGGTGGATGGCGGCGTCACCGCTCTCGACGACGCCGGACCGAATTTGTGGGGCGGTCCTGACGGGACTTGAACCCGCGACCTCCGCCTTGACAGGGCGGCGAGCACTCCGAGCTGCTCCACAGGACCTCGTGTGGCGACCACCCTACCGGAGCAGGATGGTCGTGCCCCCAACGGGATTCGAACCCGTGCTGCCGCCTTGAAAGGGCGGAGTCCTAGGCCACTAGACGATGAGGGCGTGCCCGACGAGATCGGTGCGGCCCACGGCTCGTCGCCGTCGGGGACCGAAGCAGCATAGGGTCTGTCGCGCGACGCGGCCAAATCCGGCCCGGACCCGGTGGCTCTCGCGATCATGAGGCGTTACCGCGCCAGGGGCAGCAGCAACACCTCAAGATCGCCGAACAGCAGATGGATGATGCGACAGGGGGACGGCTGAGCGCAGCGGTGGCGTGGGCCCGCGACCTCAGCCGGTGAGGCGGCCACCCCAGCAGGCAGCTGTGAGCTGTGGTCGGCGCCACCTCAGCCGCCCGGCGTGGCGACCTCGCCCGCACCGGGCCCAACCGGCTCGCCCGCACCCGCAGCGCCGGAGGTGGTGGCGACAGCGCCCGGGGTGGTGGCGACATCGCCGGGGGTGGCGACCTCCCCGACCCCCGCGTCGTCCCCGGCGTCGTCGAGGTCCCCCTCTCCCGGCTCCTCGGCCAGGTGCCGGCGGATCTCGGCGGAGGTGAGCCCCAGGCCGCCCAGCGTGATGTCGTCCCAGGCCTGCAGGAGCCCGGTCTCGCGGTCCAGGTAGAGCACCGACAGCATCACCGGCGTCGGCTCCTCACCCTCGAGCGCCCGCAGGCCCGCACCACCGGTCGAGCCCTGAACCATCACCCTGGTCCCCTCGGGGAGCACGACCGTTCGGCGGCGGTGAGCGTGGCCGGTCAGGATCAACGGAGTGGTCCCGTCCATCAGCTCGGCGTGGGTGGGGTCGTGGTACACGAGGACATCGACGGGTGGGTCGATCCCGCCGGCGAGCTCGGCGAGCTCCTCGCTCGCGACGTGCAGGTCCTCGCTCGCCGTGCCACGGGTGGTCTGGTCGGGTGTGAAGCGTGGGTCCGGGGCGCCGAGGAAGCGCAGACCGGCCACGTCCTCGACCTCGTTGGACAGCACGACGGCGTTGGGCTGAGCGGCAACCGCGGCTTCCGTGAGGATCGAGTCGTGGTTGCCCCGGACGAAGACGTACGGGGCGTCGACCCGGGTGATGCCCTCGACGTAGCGGCTCTCGGGCGCCGTGCCGTGGTCGGCGATGTCGCCGGAGTCCACGACCACGTCGATGTCGTACTGCTCCACCACGGCGGAGATGACGTCCCACGCGGCCGGGTTCAGGTGCAGGTCGGAGACGTGCAGCAGCCTGATGGAGTCGTCGCCCGGAGCGAAGGTCGGCAGTGCGGCGGTCGTGTCGTACAGCTTGCCGACGTTGGTGACGATGGCCGCCAGCTGCTCGGCGTAGGCCTCGAAGTTCGTGGCGATGTCCTGGACGCTCCCCACCAGCGCGGGGGCGGTCGCCAGCAGGCCCGTGAATCGCGGTGTCAGCGCCGCATCCGGGTCGTACGTGGCCCAGGCGAGCCCGTACGAGCCGCCGACGGCTCCCAGGGCGACAGCTGCGCTCAGCAGGGCCCGCCGCCAGGAGCGCAGCACCAGCAGGCCGGCCAACCCCCCGCCGAGCGTGGCCACCACTGCCGAGCGGACGGCTGTGTCCCGCAGCACCATGGCCAGGTCGCTCAGCAGCGTGTCGTCGAGCGTCGACAGGGAGCTGGGGTCGTCCACGAGAGCTCGCACGCCCGCGGGGTCGACGGCGGTCACCCGCAGCCGGATGGCGAAGGGCGCGTGGTGGGTGTCGACCACGAGGGTGCCGACCGGCTCCAAGGCGACGACGGTCTCTCCCGACAGGGCCGGCACGAATCCCGCCTCGACCTCCAGCGGCCCGACGGTGGCAGCCGACGTCCCGACCACCAGCAGCGAGGTCCAGGCGCCGAGCAGTCCGGCGACGGCCGCGACGGCGAGCGAGGTCCCGCGCCGCGCCCACCACCGCGGGCGCGGCGCCTCTGCCTGCCCGGTCTCGTCCTCCGGCGCGGAGGAGCCCGCAGGCGTTCCCGGGGTCCCGGTCGCGGCCTCGCTCACCCGAGGTTGGTAACACAGTCCGGCCCGTACCTGTGTCGTCGGGCCGCCTGGTGGGCGGATGGGACGGCAGACTGGGCAACGTGCTGGACGTGAGCGAGGCCGAGTTCGAGGAACTCGTGTCCGAGGCACTGGACGAGATCCCCGACGAGCTCGCCCGCCTCATGGACAACGTCGTCGTGCTCGTCGAGGAAGACTCACCGGAAGGTGGGCCGGAGGTGCTCGGGCTCTACGAGGGCACCCCGATCACCGAACGGGACACCTGGTACGCAGGGGTGCTGCCTGACACGATCCGCCTGTTCCGCCTGCCGATCCTCCGGGCCTGCACCTCGTACGAGGACGTCGTCGAGGAGGTCCTCGTCACCGTCGTCCACGAGGTGGCGCACCACTTCGGGATCGACGACCGACGCCTGCACGAGCTGGGCTGGGGCTGACCGGGGAGAGGGCAGCCCGACTCACCGGACGGTCAGGACGACACCTCGCGGCGCAGCCGCAGGCCCACGGCGCTCGAGGCCAGGAGCGCGACCCCCGCTGCAAGCATGACCCCGCTGACTCCGAGCGAGCCACCGGTGACGTCGCTGAGGAACTCCGGTACGAGCACGGTCGCACCCACGACGCCGACGCCGAGCAGCGGCCAGGAGGGCCACCTCGTGTAGGTGGCGAAGGCCACCAGGACGACGAGCAGCGTGAGGACGTACGACCAGGGGCGCGTGCCCTCGTCGGCGTACAGGAGCTGGGCACCGAGCAGGGCCAGCGCACCGGCGACGATGGTGCCGGCGAGGCGCTCGCGAAACACGCCGACCGCGACCAGGACCGCCCAGGCCAGGCCGAGACCGAACAGGCCGAGACCGACCTCGGAGCTACCCGAAGTGTCGCCGATGCTGACGGCGGACGTCGTGGCGACGACAGCGGCCGCAGCACCTCCGAGCTGGCCGACGAGCGAGGGGGCGACCGCGTAGCCCGCCGCGACGACGGCCAGGCCGCTCAGGGCGGCGACGAGGACCGTCGTCTGTTCGGAGGCGGTGCCGGCCTCGAGGGCGACGCCGGCGGCGAAGGCGACGGATGCTGCCGCGCCGGTGGCCAGGGTGCTCACCAGCCGTCGCCGGACCGGCTCGTCGCCCGACCGCACCGAAGCCAGCCGCCCCGGAGCCGTGAGGACGACGGCGATCGCGGCGACAGCCAGGATCGCCGCGATGCCGACCAGGATGCCGATCCGCCCGCCCGTCGACAGCTCGTCCCACTGCTCGGAGACGAAGAAGAACGCCGCCCCGACCACCAGCGCGGCACCGACGTAGCCGGCGATCTCGGCCAGCCGGGTGCGCAGCGCCGGCGCTGGGTGCCCCGGGCCTGTGACACCGGTCGGGGGCGGCGCACCCGGAGCTGTGGCCGGCAGCAGCGGGGCGAGCGCGCTCCCGACGGCCACGGCCTGCTCGGGTGCGAGGGTGCCGTCGACGACGAGCCGCTCCAGCGCTGCGTCGAGACGCGGATCGGTGCCGGGGCCCGGCGGCGCGGGGTCGGCGCCCGTTGCGGGCGCGGGATCGGTGCCCGCGGCCTGCACGTCGTGGTCGGTGCTCATGCCCACATCGTCACCTCGAGAGGTGGCGAAGTCGTGAGTACAAAGGCCTAGCACCCCGGTGGGGACCTGGCCTCGATGGTTGTGGGACGCCGGACCGGGAGCGCCTCACGGCGCATCGGCCGCTCGTGGCGGCGAACAGTGGGACCCGGGGCTACCGCGGTCCGACGCCCGGCGAGGGCCCCGGAGGGCTGTCGCCACGGACGAAACTACCCCAGGGCCCGGAGTGTTCCCAACGTGGGAGGCGGGCGGCGCGGTGCACGTCACACGAGGCGCGTCACAGCAGGGCGCCGCCCCGCCAGAGCGCAGCCGCGTGTTCGAGCTGTTCGGCCATCCTCAGGTTGCCACCGGCGAGCCGCGTGAGCCGCTCGCCGGACTCGGGGTCCGGTTCCACGTCGGCGAGGTGGGCGCGACCGGCGGAGACGACGCGGCAGAAGGCTCCGGCCCGTTCGAGCGCGACCGCGAAGTCACCGTCGAAGGCGCTCGTGAGCACGGCGTCACCGAGCGCTGCCACCTCGTCCGGTCCGGGTGGGTCCGCCACGCCGGCGACGACGCTGGACACCTCGGCCACGTGCCGGCCCGCAGCGAAGAGCCGGGCAGCCTCCACCCCCTCCCGGTGCACCCAGGTGCGCAGCAGGTACAGCGACCAGAGCGTGCCCGGCAGGGTGTCGCCCTCGCTGTCCTGCCACAGCTCGGCGAGCTCGTCGAGGCCCACCTCGTCGACCAGGCCGACCAGCCGGCTGGTGCGCGCCGGGTCGGCGTCCCGGTCGCGTCCGGCGCGGACGACCGCCGCCGCCGTTGCGTGCGCCACCGCGGTCCGGTCGGCCGGGTCGGCCTCGCCGGTCAGGTCGTCCCAGCTCCCGCGCAGCTGCGGCCGCCGCGGTCGGTGGGGCTCCGGTACCTCGGTCACGCGCACCATTGTGCGACAGGTCCGCCGCCGTACGGGTCAGTCGCAGGGAGCGACGGCGTCGAAGCTCGCCGACTCGAGCAGCTGTCGAAGCGTCGTCACGGGGATGGCGAGGGCCGCGTCGCCCTCCCTGCTCGCCGCGTAGACGACGCCGACGACGCGTCCCTCCGCGTCGTAGACGGGGCTGCCCGACGAGCCCGGCTGCGCCTCGGCGCCGGTCACCATGACCCGGCCCGCGTTCGCGCCGAGCGGGTCGTCCTGGTAGCCCAGGACGCGACCCGTGCTGGACGTCAGCCGGCCCCCGCCGGGGTAGCCCACGATCTCGACGGCGTCGCCCAGCTCCGGGTCGGCGGGTGCGAGCGTGACCGCTGCCGGGAGCGCGTCCTTGGTCCGGACGAGGGCGAGGTCGGCGACCACGGCGGAGCCGGCCGTCTCGACGAGGATGTCCTGCCCGTCGTAGGTGCTCAGCTGGAGCGTCTCGGCGCCGGCCACGACGTGGCGGTTGGTGACGAGGATGTCCTCGCCGACGGCGAAGCCGCTGCCCGTACCGACCCCGCCACAGCCGACGTTGCGGATGCGGACCGCCACCCGCTCCGTCGTTCGGAAGCCATCGGGCGACAGCGTCGTCGGCGCGGCATCGGGGCGGGGACCGGGGCCGGTGGGTGCGGCCGTGACGACGGGCGCGGCATCGGGTAAGTCGGGCAGCTCGTCGCGGAGGGCGCAGCCGGACGCCGCCAGCGTGGTGGCGACTGCGGCCACGAGTGCTGTGAGCGATCGCCTCACTCGGCGCCCACGATCCGCTGGACCTCCTCGTTGCCGCGCAGCGCCTGGGTGCAGGCCGCCCGCACCGACTCCGCGTACTCCACGACCGACTCCGGGTCGTACGCCTCGAGGTCCGACAGCGCGGTGATCAGCTGGTCCTGGCCGCGGACGCACGTCTCCAGCTGGGTGGCGACGCCGGCCACCGACGTCACCAGCAGCCGGGCGATCTCGCGCTCGTCGGCGGTCTGCGCCTTCTCCTGCGCCAGCTCGGAGATCCGGTCCTGCGCCTCCCGCAGCTGCTGGTCGGTGGCCGCGAGGTCGCGGGCGGACTGGTCCAACTCCGCCGCGAGCTCGTCACGTTCGGCCCGCAGGTCGGTGGCCACCGACTCCACGCGCACGGTCTCGTCCTGCCAGGCCGTCGTCGTCTGCCACAGGTATGCGGCGAGGGCCGAGGCCCCCGCCAACGCCAGCACGAGCAGGGTGGTGAGTGTGATCCAGCCCCACGGCCGACGACGTCGGCGTACGGGTGGTGGTGGCTGCGCCTCGCCGGAGGCGCCCGCCTTCCGGGAGCGGGGGATGGCGGCCGTGATGCTCGTCGCGGCCCCCACGTCGCTCCCATCGGCCCCGGTCCCGGTCGGGCCTCGCCCGGTCGCCCCGGTCCCGGTCGCGGTCGCCCAGATCGGGCCGGTGTCCGCTCGTGGGGCGTCGTCGCCCTGCCAGCCGGTCATGGTCGCTGCTCCCCGCCGCCGTTGCTGCGGGCAGGCTAACCCCGCCGGGCCGTAAGTCCCCTGTCCAGGCACGGTCCGAAGACCCTGGCCCGCCCGGGCGCCGGCACCCCATAGTGGGGCATGACCACCGATCCCCGTACCGGCATGACCATCCTCGACGAGGCGGCGTCCTGGGAGCTGCTGTCCACCGCCGACGTCGTGCGCCTCGCCGTCGTCGTGGGCGACGATCTGGAGATCTTCCCGGTCAACGCCGTGGTCGACGAGCGGACGGTGGTCTTTGCCACCGGAGAGGGCACGAAGCTTGCTGCTGCAGTCGTGTCGGGGCGCGTCGCCGTAGAGGCCGACGGCTACGACCGTTCCTTCGGCGAGGCGTGGAGTGTCGTGGTCAAGGGCGTCCCCGAGCGGCTGGAGCGCTTCCGCGACATCGAGCGGGCCGAGGAGCTGCCGCTCGTGCCGTGGAGCTCCCACCCCAAGCAGTGGTTCGTCCGGGTCCACCCGACGGAGATCACCGGGCGGCGCTTCGTGGCGGTGCGCCCGCCGTCCTCGCAGCACTGACGGGTCGGCACGCCGGCGGGTGCGAACCTCTGTCGTCGGTCGGGTCGGGCGGGCAGCCCCAGCAGGCCCGCCAGCCGACCCACCTTCCACGTCGAGGAAGGCCTGGCGCAGTCAGGCGCGCCGGTCGAGGACTCCGTGCAATCGAGGGGTGGCAGATGAGCCAGGAGCTCCACGTCGTCGTCGGGGCCGGGGCGGTCGGGCGGGCGACCGCCGAGCTGCTGAGCTCGGTCGGGCACCGCGTCCGGGTGATCAGTCGCTCGGGCCGGGACGTCGCGGTCCCGGGTGTCGAGTGCTCCGCGTGTGACGCAGCCGCGGTCCAGCAGCTGACCGCTGCCGCCGATGGCGCCGTCGTGCTGTACAACTGCGCAAACCCCGCCTACCACCGGTGGCCGGAGGAGTGGCCGTCGCTCGCGGCAGCGTTGCTCACCGTGGCGGAGCGCCACGGTGCGGTACTGGCGACGGTGTCAAACCTCTACCCCTACGGCCGGGTCGACGGACCGATGACGCCCGACCTCCCGATGCGTCCGGTGGGGCCCAAGGGTGCCGTCCGGGCTCGGATGTGGCTGGACGCGCTCACAGCGCACGAGGAGGGTCGGGTGCGTGTGGTCGAGGTGCGAGGCTCCGACTACGTCTGCCCGTCCGATCAGAGCCACCTCGGCGACCGAGTGGCACCCCGCGTGCTGGCCGGCCGGCCGGTACGGGTGCTGGGCAGGGACGACCAGGCGCACTCGTGGACGGGGGTCCGCGATGTGGCCAGGACCCTCGTCACAGTCGCGGCGGCGCCGGGCGCCTACGGTCGGGTCTGGCACGTGCCCTCCAACCCGCCGCGTACGCAGCGCGAGGCCGTCCACGACCTGTGCCGGGTCGCCGGCGTGGGCCCCGTCCCCGTGAGGACGCTGCCGTCCGCAGCGTTGCGGCTCGCCGGACTGGTCCGGCCGGAGGCCGGCGCGCTGGTGGAGGTGCTCTACCAGTTCCGCCACCCGTTCGTCCTGGACGACTCGGCCACCAGGGCGACGTACGGGATCCAGCCGACGCCCTGGGAGTCGATCCTGGCCGAGACGCTCGACGGGTACCGACACCCGCCGGCGGCGCGGCCCTGACAGGGGGACCCAGGCGATGATGGGATGCCTTCCGTCACGTTCCCGACTGCTCTGCGAGGTCCCGATGCGTACGACGTCCCGATCGCTCGCCGCCGGCCTGGCTGCTGCCGCGCTGTTCCTCGGCGGGTGCGGCGGCGAGGCCGAGCAGGTCCTCGATGACGCGCGCGAGCGGGCGTCGGAGCTGGGCGACCGTGTTTCCGACGAGGTCGACTCGGCACGTGCCCGGGTCGACGAGGCCGGCGGCTCGGCTGGCGAGGTGCAGGGAGCGCTCGACGAGGCCGAGCAGGCAGCCCAGCAGGCCCAGGACGCCCTCGAGGAGGCCGGCTCCGAGGCCGGCGCATCCGGGCAGCAGGGGCTCGAGGAGGCGCGGTCAGCGCTCGACGGTGCTGACGCCCGGCTGGACCAGGCGAAGGAGTCCGTGCCCGAGTCGCTGCAGTCCGCCCTGGACGAGGTGCGCCGTCGGTTGGCCGAGCTCCGCGACCAGATCGACCGGGCCCTGTGACGGAGCTCACCGGGGTGTGACCGGCGTACCGGTGGGTAGGAAGGCAGCGTCAGCTACCGGAACGACTGGAGGTCGCATATGGGTGCCGACGACAAGAGCAGCAACAAGGGTCAGGAGCTGAAGGGCTCGGCCAAGGAGACCTGGGGCAAGGCCACCGGCAACGAGAGCATGGAGGCCGAGGGCAAGACCGACAAGTCCAAGGCCAACCTCAAGCAGGCCGGCGAGAACGTCAAGGACGCCTTCAAGGGCTGAGCCCCGAATGACCACGTTCACCACCCTGGTCGGGTCATCACGAGGCGTTGACGCCTAGGGGTGACCCGACCGGCCTGGTGATGGCTCGGCGGGGTGGCCGTCGGGCGTCCCGCCGGTCACAGGACCTTGGACAGGAACGTCCGGGTCCGGGCGTGCTGCGGGGAGGCGAGGACCTCCCTCGGCTCGCCCGCCTCCACGACGACGCCGTCGTCCATGAAGACGAGCGAGTCGCCCACCTCGCGTGCGAAGCCCATCTCGTGGGTCACCACGATCATCGTCATCCCGGCCTCCGCCAGCTGGCGCATGACGTCGAGCACGTCGCCGACCAGCTCGGGGTCCAGTGCGGACGTCGGCTCGTCGAAGAGCATCAGCCGTGGCTCCATGGCGAGAGCCCGGGCGATCGCCACGCGCTGCTGCTGACCACCCGACAGCTGGGACGGGTAGGCGTCGCCGCGGTCGCCGAGGCCCACCTGGTCGAGCAGGCGCTGCGCACGTTCCCGGGCAAGAGATTTGCTCTCGCCCTTGACCCGGACGGGCGCCTCCATGATGTTGCCCATCGCCGTCATGTGGGGAAAGAGGTTGAACCGCTGGAAGACCATGCCGATGTCCTGCCGCTGGCGTGCGACCTCCCGCTCGCGCATCTCGTGCAGCTTGTCGCCGCGCTGGCGGTAGCCGATCAGCTCGCCGGCCACCGACAGCCTCCCGGCGTCGACCACCTCGAGGTGGTTGATGCAGCGCAGGAACGTGGACTTGCCCGATCCCGACGGCCCGATGATGCAGGAGACGTCTCCCTCGGCCACCTCGAGGTCGATGCCCTTGAGCACCTGAGTGCGGCCGAACCACTTCTCCACCTGCTCGGACTTGACCATCGGCGGGGGGGTCGGGTCGGTCGTCGGGGTGCTCATCGCAGGTCCGTCTTGGTGAGCCGCAGGCGCAGCCGCTGGACCGGGGTGAGCGGCAGGGTCCGCACGGAACCCTTCGCGTAGTGGCGCTCGATGTAGTACTGGCCGACCATGAGGACCGACGTCATGGCGAGGTACCAGAGGCTGGCCATGATGAGCATGGGGAACGGCCGGAACGTGCGGGTGCCGATCGCCTGGGCGTTGAAGAGCAGCTCGTAGTACGGGACTGCCACGACCAGTGACGTGGTCTTGAGCATCGAGATCGTCTCGTTGCCTGTCGGCGGGACGACGACCCGCATCGCCTGCGGTAGCACTATCCGGCGCAGGGTCAGCAGCCGCGACATGCCCAGCGCGCTGGCAGCTTCGGACTGGCCCTCATCCACCGAGAGGATGCCCGCACGCACGATCTCCGCCATGTACGCGGCCTCGTTGAGGCCCAGGCCCAGCAGGGCGGCCACGACGTTCGGGATGAGTGTCCGCGTGTCGAAGGTGACGAACGCCTCGCCGAACGGGATCCCCAGGGAGATCTGCTTGTAGAGCGCGCCGATGGTGGCCCAGATGATGAGCTGGACGTAGACGGGCGTGCCGCGGAAGAGCCAGATGTAGAACCAAGCCGCCCCCGTCAGCACGGGGTTCGGCGACAGACGCATGACCGCGAGGATGACGCCGAGCACGACGCCCATGAGCATCGCCACTGCCGTCAGCCACAGGGTGGTGACCACGCCGCGCAGCACCGGCGGCGAGAAGGCGTTGTCCAGCTGGAAGGCCCAGTCCCAGTTGGGGTTGGTGACAACGCTGCTGACCGCCATGGCGACGAGCACGCCGATGACGACGATCGCGACCCACCGGCCCGGGTGGCGTACGGGAACCGCCTGCACCGCTCCCGGCCGGGCCCCCGGGTGGCGGGCGCGCCTCAGGGTGGTCACGGCACCGGGTTGAGGTCCGCGGTCTCGACGGCCCCGTCGGTGACACCCCACTCGTCGAGGATCTCGGTGTAGCGGCCGCCGTCGATGAGCACCTGCACGGCACCCTGCACCGCCTTGGCGAACTCGGGGTCGGCCTTCGGGACGGCGATGCCGTACGGGGCGTCGTCGTAGCTGTCGCCGATCACCTCGAGCTGTCCTTCGGTCTGCTTGACCGCGTACGCGACAATCGGCGAGTCGGCGAGCATCGCGTCGTCCTTGCCTGCGACGACGGCGGTGGTGGCGTCGGACTGCAGCGTGTACTGGTCGATGGTGATCTCCGTCTTGCCGCTGGCCAGGCACTCCTCGGAGCGGGCGGTGATGTCGTCCACCTGCACCGTCGCCTTCTGGACGGCCACCTTCTTGCCGCAGGCTTCGTCCGGCGACACGGCACCGGGGTTGTCCGCGGGCACGGCCCAGGAGGTGCCGGCGACGAAGTAGCTGACCATGTCCACGACCTCCATGCGCTCCGGGTTGATCGTGAACGAGGACATGCCGAGCTCGAACTTCCCCGACTCGAGGCCCGGGATGATGCTGTCGAACGGTGAGTTCTGGAACTGCACCTCGACGCCCAGGACCTCGCCGAGGGCCATGCCGAGGTCGATCGTCATCCCGACGAGCGTCTCGTTGTCCTCGTCGAAGAACTCGTTGGGCGCGTACGAGGCGTCCGTGGCGACGACGAGGACGCCGTCCTCCGTCACGCTTTCCGGGACCATGGCGGCGAGCTCGCTGTCCGCGGTGACGCTCACCGGCGGCGACTCGGGGTCCTCCCCGGAGGCCGTCTCCGGCTCGTCGCCACCACAGCCGGCCAGAGCGAGGCTCACGAGGACGACGGCGACGAGGCCGGTACGGGTGGTGGTGGGTCTCATGACGATCTCCTCGGTCGCTGCGGCACGCGGACATGCCGTCTCCTCCCACTCTCCGCGCGGCTCCCGGGGACGACAGTGACGAAGGTCCCGCTGGCCGGGGCACGCGTGCCCGAGTCGGCCGGCGTCGTCTGACGGCCGGGCCGGCGGTCAGCCGCGGGCGCGCTCGGCGGCGACGACCGGGTCGGGGTCCGGCGGGCCGGTGAGGTCCCAGTCGCCGAAGCTGCGCCGCATCGGGTACCACTGGCCGTCCGCCCCCCAGCGAAGCTGGGCCGGGCCGAGCGTCACCCGACCACCGCGGACCCTCGCGCCCGGCCCCAAGGCGGACCGTGCCTCGTCCAGGACCGGGTCGTCCGGCCTGTCGTGGCCGCCACGGAGGACGGCCAGCCCCGCCGTACCGCCGTGCCGCCAGGCGATGCCGCGGCGGGCGAGCTCACGGGAGGGCAGGCCGGCCCGGGCGGCCAGGACGCCGAGCCTGGGGTGCCCGAGGGCGTCGGCGGCCTGCCGGGCGAGGTCCTCGTCGGCGTCCAGGTCGAGCACCTCGGCCGTGCCGGTCGCGAGCGCCCAGGCGCGGGCGGCCGCGTCGGTGGCGAGCGCGTCGAGGTCGGCTGCCACGTCAACCTTCCCCGGACCGGAGCCGTTGTGGGCTGGTGCGGGTCCGCTTGCCGGCGCCGCCGGGAGCGCGACGGGGCGGCCGGGACGTGCCGGAGGGAGCGGGAGCACGGGGGTGGCGCTACCGCCGACCCAGTTGCGGAAGGCCTCCGCGGCCGGGACGCCCTCGTCGCCCGGCACGTGGCTGGTCGCGGTCGCCGGGCCGGCTCCGCCCCGCCGCGTACGCAGCCCGGCGAGCACGCTCTCGCGGCCGCGGCCGCGCAGCAGCAGCAGGGCGAAGGGGTCGCGGTCGAGGACGTCGGAGACGAGGAAGCAGACGGCGGCGGCGTGCTTGCACGGGTTGGCCCAGTCGGGGCAGGTGCATTGCGGACCGAGCTCCCCCGGGCCGGGGAGCAGCTCGACCCCCGCCGCGGCAACCGCCTGCTCGACCTCCGGCGGCAGCTCCCCCTCGAGGAGGGCCGCGGCATGGCCCACCTCCGCCGCCACCACGTCGAGGAGGCACGCCCACTCGGACGGCTCCAGCTCGCGCACGCGCACCGAGACCCGGTAGGGCCGGATCCGGCTGCCCTGGACCTCGGCCTGGACCTTCCCCGGCTCGATCCGCAGCTCGCCGACCGCGCCGCTGCGCGCGTACGAGCGGCCGCGCGAGAGCCGGTTGGGGTCGAGCCGGGCCCGGTCGGTGAGCGCGTCGACCCAGGCGCGGCCCCACCACGTACGACCGAACCCGCGCCGCGAGCCCTGGCCCCGGGCGGGCGGCCGGCGGTGCGACGGCCCCTGCTGCTCGCGCCACCAGCTCACGGCGACCCCAGGGAGACGAGCCCGGCGAGGTCGTCGTCGGAGAGCTCGCCGATCCAGCCCTCCCCGGCACCGACGACGGCATCGGCCAGCGCCCGCTTGCCGGCGAGCAGCGCGGCCACCCGGTCCTCCACGGTGCCCTCGGTGACGAGCCGGTGCACCTGGACCGGGCGGTCCTGCCCGATCCGGTAGGCGCGGTCGGTGGCCTGGTCCTCGACGGCCGGGTTCCACCACCGGTCGTAGTGCACGACGTGCGTGGCACGGGTGAGTGTCAATCCCGTGCCCGCGGCCTTGAGGGAGAGCAGGAAGACCGGTGCGTCGCCGGCCTGGAAGCGGCGCACCATCTCCTCTCGACGACGTACGGGGGTGCCGCCGTGCAGCAGCTGGGTGCCGACCCCGCGGGCCGTCAGGTGCGAGTCGAGCAGCCGCGCCATGGCGACGTACTGGGTGAAGACCAGCACCGAGTCGCCTTCGTCGAGCACGACGTCGAGCAGACCGTCGAGCGCCTCCAGCTTGCCGGAGCGGCCGGCGATGGGAGCGGTCTGGCCGAGGTACTGGGCCGGGTGGTTGCAGATCTGCTTGAGGCCGGTGAGCAGCTTGAGCACCAGGCCGCGGCGGGCGATCCCCTCCGTCCGGCGGATCTCGTCGAGCGACTCGCGGACCAGCGCCTCGTACAGCGTGGCCTGCTCGGCCGTCAGGGGCACGACGCGGTCGGTCTCGGTCTTGGCCGGGAGCTCGGGGGCGATGCCGGGGTCGGTCTTGCGCCGGCGGAGCAGGAAGGGTCGCACCAGCCGGGCCAGGCGCTCGGTGGTCTCGGGGTCGCGGTAGCGCTCTACCGGGACCGCGACCTGACGGCGGAAGGTGGTGAGGTCGCCGAGCAGTCCGGGCGTGGTCCAGTCGAGGATGGCCCACAGGTCGCTGAGCCGGTTCTCGACCGGGGTGCCGGTCAGCGCCACCCGGGCCGTGGCGGGGACGGCGCGGAGCTCGCGGGCCGTGCGGGACAGCGGGTTCTTCACCGCCTGTGCCTCGTCGGCGACCACCAGGCCCCAGGTGGTGTCGGCCAGCTCGGCGCGGTCGCGGCGCACCACGCCGTACGTGACCAAGACGATCTCGTCGGGGCGCAGGTCGTCGAGGTGGCGGTCGCCGCCGTGGAAGCGCCGTACGGGGACGTCGGGGGCAAAGCGGGCCACCTCCCGCTCCCAGGTGCCGAGCAGCGAGGCGGGGCAGACGACGAGGGTGGGCCCGGCGGCGAGCGGGCGCCTCTGGAGGTGGAGGGCGATCAGCTGCACCGTCTTGCCCAGGCCCATGTCGTCGGCGAGGCACCCGCCGAGTCCCAGGCCGGTCATGCCGGCGAGCCAGCCGAGGCCGCGGCGCTGGTAGGGCCGGAGGACGGCCTCGAGGCCAGCCGGTGGTTCGAGGGCCGGCGGGTCGCTCCCGGCCGCGCGGGTCGCGGCGGCGAGGTCAGCCAGCGGGCCGTCGGCGATCACCTCGACCTGGTGGCCGTCCACTTCCGCGACGCCGGCCAGTGCGGCGGCGAGCGCCGCGGCCGCGGGCCTCCGGCGCGGCCGCCGGCGCAGGCGCTCGAGCAGGTCGGCGTCGACGGTGACCCAGCGGCCGCGCAATCTGACCAGCGGGCGCTTGGCCTCGGCGAGCTGGGCGACTTCCTCGTCGGTGAGCACCTCGCCGCCGATGGTGACCTGCCAGCGGAAGTCGAGCAGCTGGTCGAGGCTCAGCCCCGCGTCCGTGACGGCCCCGGGGGCGGGGGTCCCTACGACGGCTCGCAGGCCGAGCCCGCCGGTGACGAGCTCCGCCGGCCACAACACCTCGACCCCGCTCGCGGCGAGGGCCTCCGTCCCCGGCCCGAGCAGATCGCTGACGGCGTCGTCGCCGAGCGGTACGGCGGAGGGTGCGCTGTCGCGGAGCGCCGGGGCCAACGGCGGCCAGGCCCTTGCGCCCCTGCGGAGCCCGACCAGCAGGTCGGCCTCCGCCTGCCGGCCGAGACGGGCGAGCACGGCCTGCGGCTGGTGCCACAGCTCGGCCGCGTCCACGACGAGGCTCGGGTCGCGGGTGCTGCGCAGCTGCAGCACGGCGCTGAAGTCGACCCCGTCGGGGCACTCGAGCCGGAGGCCGAGCTGGGCGCCGGCGTCCAGGGCGTGGGCGGTCTCGGTCAGCCACGGCGCGAGCTGCCCCGCGGGCTGCGGGTCGTCGGCCGCGAAGGCAGCGGCCGGGCTCGACGCGGCCACCGTGACGCCGGTTGCCGGCCCCCGGGCCAGGACGTCGGCCACGGCGTCCCAGAGCTCCCGCACGAGGGACCCGGCCGTCCGGATCCGTACGGGCCGGGTGCCCGGGACCGGGAGTGCGTGCGCCTGAGGGGGGAGGGTTGCGGCGAGGTGCCGCAGGAGGGTGACGTCGGCGGCGTCGAGCGGCCCGGCCCGCCAGGTGCCGTAGCCCTCCGGGCTGACGGCCGGGACCAGGCGACCCCGGGCGACCAGGGTGACACCGGCGGTCGCCGCCTCGGCCCAGGCTGCCAGTCCGGGTGCTGCGCTCGCGCGGTCAAGGCCGAGCAGTGCCGGTAGGGCCTCGCCGATCGGCAGCATCCTGGCAGGGACCGTCCGGCGGCGGACGCCGGAGCGGGTCGGGAGCACGAGCTCGACGGTGTCGGGACCGGGATCGCCGGCGCCGCCGTACAGGACGAGCCGGCCGAGGCGGGCGGGATCCCCGGGGACGAAGACGGCCTCCTCGCCCTGGCGGCAGGCTTCCGCCAGGACGCGGTGGGCGGCGGCTCCGGGTGTGGCCGTGTCCGCCGGGGCGAGGGTTGCGGCGGCGGGTGGCACGACGGCGAGGCTATCGCCGGACCCGGACACGGTGGGGGAGGCGTCCACGGGTCCGCTGGCGCCGGTGTGGTCGGACGCGCAGTCCCACGCGTCGTAGGCTCGCCGCGGACCGACGACGGTCCCGAGGGCCTCTAGCTCAACAGGCAGAGCAGCGGACTTTTAATCCGCGGGTTGTGGGTTCGAGTCCCACGGGGCCCACGCGACCTGCGGATTCGCACGCGGACGCTGGTGGAGGCGAGCCAGAGACCGGCAGGCAGGTGACGTCCCCTGGAGCGAACGTGCTTGTGGGGTTCGACGCGTCGGAGTCGGACGGCGCCATCAGACCACCGCCGTCCCTCCAGCCACCCCAGAGGTTGCGCGACCGCACCGACACCAGCCGTGGGCGTGGCAGCGTGGTCGTCATCAGGGCGCCACATCCGCGCCCGTGGGCGGAAGCTCGGCAGCTGCGGCCGCGGCCAGGTCGCTCGCCAGGGTCAGTGCGCCCAGCACGCCTGCGCGGTCACCGAGCCCGGGGCGGGACAGGAACCCGCTCGCGGGATCCGACGCGGGGTGCTCGCCGAGCGCGCCCGCGAGCATCTCGGCCGTGCGCGCACGGACCGCTTCCAGGAGTTCTGGGGTGGTCATCACGCCGCCGCCCAGCACGATGGCGGCAGGGGAGAGGACGTAGACCAGTGAGGTGACGAGCTGGGACACGTAGTACGAGCCGAACTCCACGGCACGCGGGAGGAGGTGGCCGAGGTCCTTGCCGGGCCGGCCGAAGCGCTGGGCCACGGCGGGACCCGACGCCAAGCCCTCCAGGCAGTCCCCGTGAAGCGGGCACACGCCCTCGAAGTCGTCCTCCGGATGGCGCCGCACAAGGATGTGACCGGCTTCAGGATGGGCGGTGCCGTGAAGCGGGAGCCCATGGACGATCGCTCCGACCCCGACGCCCGTCCCCACCGTGACGTAGGCCAGGTCCGCGAGACCGACACCCACTCCCCACCGAAGCTCGCCGAGAGCGGCCGCGGTGACGTCCGTCTCGATCGCCACGGGTGCACCGGCGGCCCTGCGGACGCTCTCGACGAGGTTCACACCTCGCCAGGCGACCTTGGGGCTGGCCCCGATGGTGCCGTAGGTTGCCGACCGCGGATCGAGGTCGACCGGCCCGAAGGAGCCGACGCCGACGGCGTCGATGTCCTCCGCCTCGCGGACCCGATGGAGGAAGGCCGCGATCTCGCCGAGCGTGATCTCGGGCTCCTTCGTCGGGAACGTCTCCGTGAGGCGAAGCTCGGTGGGCCCTGTACCGGCCGCGCACACGACCTTGGTCCCCCCTGTCTCGATGCCGACGATCACGACGATCCCTCCTCGTCACCCAAGACCCGCAGCACCGGGCCCCGGGTCAACAGTCCGTCGCTCCTTCCGAGAGCCGCTTCCGCAACGATTCGCACGCGTAGATGCACGCTCTGCCCGGCAGGAACTGTGAGCAGCATGTCGTCCACGGTGACGGACCCTCTACGCTGCCTGCGGATCCGCTCGGCCCCTAGGGATGGTCGAAGGGACGATGTGGCATGACGACGCCCACTGACCCGAGCCGTCGAAGACCCGGCATGGCGCTACGCGAGGGCGGGAAGGTCAAGTTCCTGGAGCTGTTCTTCGACCTCGTCTTCGTGCTCGCGTTCACGCAGTGCACGGCTCTCATGGTCGAACAGCACAGCTGGCCGGGCATTGCCCAAGGCATGCTCGTGCTCGCCGTGCTCTGGTGGTCCTGGGCGGGCTACGCGTGGCTCACCAGCGTTCTCGACCCCGACGAGGGTGTAGTGCGGTTCGCGATGTTCGGCGCCATGGCCGCCTTGGTCATCGTCGGACTGGCGGTGCCCGGGGCGTTCGGTGATCTCGGGCTGATGTTCGCGATCGCCTACGGCGTGGTGCGCTTCGCCCACCTGCTGCTGTTCGTGCTCGCGAGCCGAGACGACCCCAACCTGCGACAGTCCGTCACGAGCCTGGCGGTGAGCTCCGTCATCGGCATCGGGCTGCTGACCACGGCCTCGTTCCTCGACGGCATCGCGCAGGGATCCATGTGGGCGCTCGCTGTGGCCATCGATCTCGGTGGGCCGGCACTGTTCGGCGTCGCGGGGTGGAGACTCGTGCCGGCTCACTTCGCGGAACGGCACGGACTGGTCATCATCCTCGCGCTCGGCGAGTCGATCGTCGTGCTCGGTATCGGAGCCGGCCTGGGACTGGACGGGCCCGTCATCGTTGCGGTGATCCTGGGCGTCGCCTTGGCGTCGGCGCTCTGGTGGATCTACTTCGACGTCGTCGCGCTCATCACCGAACGGCGGCTCACCCGGGCGGCCCCTGGGCGCGAGCGGAACGCGCTGGCGCGCGATTCCTACTCCTATCTCCACCTCCCGATGGTGGCCGGGATCGTCCTCGTGGCGTACGGGCTCGAGAGCACCGTTGCGCACGTCGACGACCCCCTGGGCACGGTGCCGGCCTTCGCGCTGCTCGGTGGGGCGGCGGTCTATCTCCTGGCGCACGTCGTCCTGCGCCTGCGCAACGCCCGGTCCCTGAACCGTCACCGGCTCGCGATCGCGGCCGTCCTGCTCGCCCTCGTCCCGTTCGTCGACGACGTCCCGTCGCTGGCCACCCTGACGGGCGTGGTGCTGCTGCTCTGGCTGATGATCGCTCTGGAGACCCGAAGCTACGGTGAGTCACGCCACCACCTGCGACTCGGACATCAGGTCGAACCGTAGGCACCGTAGTCCGCCGTACGTGAGCCGGCGCACGGCACAAGAGTGCTTGCCGACACCGACCGATCAGCCGGTGGTGCGTGGCTCGAGGACGACGACGGCCGTCTCACCCGACCGGAGAGCCGCGTACCCGTCGAGGTCGCTGTTGACCTCCGCCCAACGGCCCCACAGCCGGGCGCGCTCCTCACCCTCGGCGGCCCGGGCCCTCACCTGGTGAGAACCGTCCACGGTCTCGATGGTGGCCTCCGCTCTCGCCTGGAGGTTCAGCCACCAGGCCGGCTCGCCGTCGGCCCAGCCGTTCATCGCCATCGTGACGAGGTTCGGTCCGTCCTCGATGTAGCCGACGAGAACACTGCGCTGCCGCCCGGTGCGACGTCCGACGGTCGTGAGCCGGGCGGTTCCCCATCCACCCGGCTTCGGTCGCCACAGCCCGATCCGACCGCGGGTGACGCGGTAGAGGGCTCGGTGCACCTTCCACGCGCCGCGGACGAACCAGCGCGGGGGGACCCGCGGCTTGCCTGACATGTCGCCACCTCCCTGTGGCCCGCCCGAGCCGACGGCGCGAGCGTAGCGATCGGGTCGGGTCACGACGCCAGGGCGGCGAAGACCTCGTACACCATGAACGCGGGCCAGAACAGACCCTGGAGGAGGGCGAGCAGGTACTCCCAGAAGGAGTCCGCCTGCTGCCAGAAGTACACGAGTGCGCCGAAGATCCCGAGGCCGTAGATCGCACCTCCACCTGCCGCACCTGCGTTGCTGTTGGCCATCACCAGCCACCTTTCGTCGACGGTTCCACTGTCCTCTCGGGGGAGTGCGCCCACCCGGGGCGAAGGTCCACAAGGATCGATGTCCTGGTTGGACCGGCCAGTTGCGACGAGCCGCAAGACCTCGGCTGCCGCTCGGTGATCCGGGACAGGGCCCGCGGGGTCGGCGACGCCCGGCCGGGCCGCCGTACGACACCCGATCGTCAGGTCGCTCGACCCGGACGAGTCGTGGTGTGGCGCTACGCCGATGGGCCTCTGCGGTCCGTCCGGTCACCTGAGGCTGAAGGGTGGGTACCGGTCCGTGACCAGCAGGGTTGCGTAGGCTTGGACGCGTAGAGCCCACCGGCCGACGCCGACCACGTAGTCGAAGAGCGCTCGGGGATACCGCCCGGTGAAGAGGATGGCGAACCAGGCGATGAACACCGTCAAGACCACGCCGATAGCGAGGAAGGCCAGCACGATGACGTGCGGGATGACCAGGAGCCACTTCACCAGCGGGAGCCACCGGTTGAGGTCGTGCTCCGCGTCGGGGTAGTCGATCGAGAGATGGACCGACTGCTCTTCGACCGTCGATGGGTATCGATCGGTGAGCAGGGTCACGTACGCAGCGACCCGCGCGGCGAACCGGTTGAACTGGAGGGCGAAATCGAACCACCAGCGCGGGTACCGCTGGCGGAACACGATCATCAGCAGGGTGGCGACGAACAGCCCGCCTGCGATCCCACCACCTTCCCTGCTCACTCGCGAGACGACCTCGCCCGTCTCGTTGATCACGGTCACGGTCGACGTCGCCGTTGAGGACAGCGCGCCGAGCACGATGGCGATCGGGATCACCCAGATCAGCCGGAACGCGGTGGTGACGCGGTCGAGCGTGTCCGGGTAGTCGACGTCCAGGCGGGCGGCGTACTCCTGGGACTGCACGGTCATGGAACCTCCTCCGTCGTAGCCCAGCCTCCCGGCCGGGCGGTTCCGTACTCGCAGCATGAAGCTCAGCTGGCGGGCGGTCGAGTCTTTGCCGGCCTGGTCTCACTCGGTGCTGCCCCGTGCGGGGGAAGCGCAGCCCGGCGCGGGGCGCGCCGCGGGTCAGAGCGGCGAGGGCACGAAGGGCAGGATGCGCCGCACCCAGTCGATGCGTTCGTCGAGCCAGCCGAGCAGGCTGAGGGTGGGCGACACCGCCGCCGGGGGGTCCAGCAGCAGCGTGTCGGCCCGGAGCAGGCGGCCGAAGTCCACCTTGACGGTGTCCGGGTCGCGGGGTTGACCGTCGCGGCCGAGGAAGGCGACCCCGGCCGTCTTCATCACCTCGACCACCTCCTGCGCGAGGATCCCGTAGCCGATCGTCGTCGGGTGGACGCCGTCGAGCGAGAAGAGCCCGCCGTCCGTCCGACCCCCCGGCCCGGACCGGAAGAACCGGGTGTTCGGCACCGGGTCCAGCGCCTCGAGCTCGGCGGGCAACTCGTACGGGGTCCACCAGCTCGGCCGTGCCCACGGGCTCTCCAGGTAGCGGCGTCGAGCCAGCCGGTCGAGCAGGCCGGCCATGTCCAGCACGTACCAGTCGAGTCCCTCGCGCCGGGCTGCCTCGACGGAGGCGACGATCGTCTCGTTGTACGCGTCGATGGCCGAGTCCACCGCACGGGCCTCGTCCTCCGTCAGGTGCGGGTCCCGCTCGGGGTCGAAGTCGTCGTCGTCGATCCACGGCCGGGTGTAGTAGGGGAAGTATCGGGAGTCCGGGCGGACCTTGCCCGACACGCCGCGGGCGATCGGGGCGATCGTCACCGACGGGACGGTCGCGACGATCACGTGTCGGGCGTTGACCCGGCGGACGCTCTCGACCAGCAGGGCCCAGTCGGCCGCGAAGTGCGAAGGACGCCACACGTTGTAGGCGCTCTTGGCGGTCAACCTCTTCTCCGGTGTGAGGTCGAGGTAGTCGGCGCCGGTCCAGCATGGCCTGAGCCCGACGACCGAGCCGAGGGCGTTGTTGCTGCCCAGGGCCAGCACCAGGGTCTCGATGCCCCCCGCGGCCCGGCCCATGGCCTCTGCCGCCTCCAGGACGGTGCGCGGCTGGCGCCCGGAGCGCGCCCGCTGCAGGACGACCCATCCGGCTCGGTCCCCGTTGTTCTCGACGATCTGGGAGACGAGGTCGTCCTTCGGGGTCTTGATCCGCGCCGAAACCGTGGTTGCGGTGAGCAGGCAGGCGTCCAGGACGTCCCATCCGTAGACGGCCAGGTTGTGGAAGGGGGCGCCGGTCGGCGGCGTCTTCGAGCCCTCGCCCCGCTCCCAGTGGTCCTCGACCCGGTCCATGTACGACTGCACCCACAGGGCGGCGCCGACGACCTCCCAGAAGTCAAGACGATGGCCGAAGCGGTGCTCGAAGGCGCGGGCGAGCCGCTCGAGGTCGAGGGGGAGCCCACCCGGTCCGGTGGGCCACTCGTACACCGGGAAGCGGAAGTCGTCAGACTGCAGGCCGAGCTCGTAGGCGACGATGGCCGGCCACGACAGGTCCGTGCGGTAGATCGCCCCGCTCATGAACCCATGCGTCAGCGAGTCACCGATCGTCACGAGCCGGTGGCTCGCCTTCCGCTCTCCTCCCGCAGGCACCGAGATCCCGAGGGTCGGGTCCGAGACCGGCTCCCGCGGCCTGTCCCGGATCTCCACCTCGCTGGGCGTCGTGCGGTCGCACCGCCGATCGGCCATTCCCCGCCTCCCTCGTCCGCGCACCAGCCGGACCGGCGCGCTGGCCTCCAGCCACCTCCCGTGACGCCGCCGCGTCAAGGGGCAACCGGGGAGCAGTCACGTGGACGGCGGCCATTCGCGGAGGCGGATGCCGGGGTTGGTGAGGTCGGGAGTGACGGCGCTGCCGCCCAGGACGGGCACCCGGACGAGGACCCCGAACTCGGGCGCGTCGCCGAAGCGGTTGGCGAGGTAGGCCTCGTTGCGGTCGCGTAGGCGCGCATCCGTCAGGCAGCGGACAGCGCCCAGGACGCCCCTCGAGTAGACCCCGCTGACGATGGTGAGCGAGTAGGCGGTGTTGTGCGGGTTGGGCATGCGGTAGATCAGACCCACGTCCTCCACCAGGCCGAGGCGCTGGGAGACCACGGGAAGGAAGCGCTGCTCCTTGCCGCCCTCGGTCACCTCGAAGACGAGCCCGTCACCGACCGCCGGGTCCCGGACCTGGGAGACGGGCAGGTCCTGGCGGAGGACCACCCACTCGGTCGCCTCGTTCCAGTCCGCCCCGAGCAGCACCAGGTGACCGGAGATGTCGTCGGCGACCAGCCTCTCGAGGTTCCCGGACCGCCGGTAGCGGACGTCGCTGTGCGGGTTCTCCATGCGCAGGTGCCCGAAGAGCTCGACGAGGGCGTCCAGGTCGGCGAAGGACCGCAGCTCCGTGTAGTTCAGCGAGGACGGGTGGGCCAACGGGGACCGGTCCTTCTCCGGCAGATCGCCGCAGATGACGCGGACGGGCACGCGGTCGGGGAACCGCCACGTGCGGCGCGCCGCCCCCGAGGCGGACCCCACCTGCTGCTCCGTCCCGTCGGTGCCCCGCAACGACAGCAGCTCCTCGTAGAGCTCCTTGCGCTGCACCCGTTCCGCCTCACTCAGCCCGTCCTCCGGCAACAGCCCTGGGCCGCCCTCGGTGAAGGAGCGCGGGGTCGCGAAGAACGTCGCGTAGTCGTGCAGCCGCTCGTCCGGCGGCACGATGGAGCCGTTCTCGTACGACGAGATGGTCGACGTGGACAGTCCGCCCAACGCGTCGGCCAGGACCCGCTGGGTCACCCGGTGCCGCGGCCACTGCCGGGTGCGCAGCCCGTGCAGACGGCGAGCGAGGGCGGAAGTGGGAGTGGGGTCGAAGGACATGGGTCCCGCCACCTCCGTGCGGCGACTTCAGTGGAGTTCAGTGACTGCGCCGTACGCCGATCCACCGGCAAAGTTCACGATGTGGACGGGACTTCACGCTACAGCATTCAGTCTTGATGTCCAGTAGACACGCCTGTACATTCTAGCCATCGGTAACGACACAACTTCACCGTACTGGGAGTGAACTCCAGTGGAGGGGAGTGGTCGAGTGGGGCGGCCGAGGGGGACAGCAGCGCTTCGCGCACTGGGGAACGTGAACGGCTGGGCCCGACGGGC
The DNA here is from genome assembly GCA_035462375.1 of Jiangellales bacterium. Taxonomy (GTDB): domain Bacteria; phylum Actinomycetota; class Actinomycetes; order Jiangellales; family Jiangellaceae; genus DASTQL01. The sequence continues at coordinate 42,403 of DATHUJ010000048.1, read as the reverse complement.
TCATCGGCCCTGACAGGCAAGCACCCCCGGACAACGTTGGCAGCGGAACCCGGGGGCGCCTGCAACTCTCCCACGACGGACCTCGGTCCGTCCGCGACACCTAGGCCCGAACGGAGAACTCCGTCATGGCCACTGTAGCCCTCTCCTCGCTCTCCGTGAACGACCTGGCCGCCGGGTTGCCGGTCCTGGACGACGGCGCCGGCGGCGGTCTGGTGCTGGCCGTCCTAGCCGTGGTCGTCGTCTTCATCCTGGTCCGTGCCGTCGGCGCCATCCTCGCGGCGGTGGCCGCGGTCCTCGGCCCGTTGCTGCTCCTCGGGGCGGCCCTGGCGGTCGCGTTCGCGATTGCGGTCGCACTCATGGGCGGCGTCCTCAACGGTGACAGCGACTCCCGCGACCCGCCCGCGCCGGAGCCGGAGGTGGTCGCCCCGGTAGCGTGCGGCGGGTGACCTTGGGTCGTCGCTTCTGGCGGTTCTGGGCCGCCGCGGTGCTGGCGAACGTCGGCGACGGGATCCGCGTCGCGGCCTTCCCGCTGCTGGCGGCAGCGCTGTCGGACGAGCCGGCCATGGTGGCGGTGGTCGCCGCCGCGGCCACGCTGCCGTGGCTCGTCACCGGTCTGGTCGCCGGCTCCCTGGCGGACCGGCGCAGCCGGCGGTTCCTCATGGTGTCGGCGGACCTCGGCCGCGTGCTCGTGCTCGGCGCCCTGGTCGCGGCGATCGCCACCGACCGGGCGACGATCGAGGCCGTCGCCGTCGCAGCGTTCCTCCTCGGCGTGGGGGAGACCGTCCGCGACACCGCGGCCCAGTCGACCATCCCCCGCCTCGTCCCGCGCGCTCTGCTCGAGCGCGCCAACGGCCGACTGGTCGCCGGTGAGGTCGCCGGGAACGAGTTCGTCGGCCCACTCGTCGGGGCGGCGCTCTTCGGCGCCGGCGTGGCCCTGCCGTTCGTGGCCAACAGCGGTGCCCTCGCGCTGGCCGTGCTGCTGGTCCTCAGCCTCCCGGCGGCGGCCCTCGCCGTGCGCGACACGGCCGCCGCGGACGCCGCTGCGATCCCCGCCGGCGTCCGGGCGGGGATCCGATGGCTGGCTCGGCACCGCCGGCTCCGGGCGCTCGTCCTCGCCGGCCTGGCGGTCGCGGTCGCCGACAGCGCCTGGTTCGCGATCTTCGTCCTGTACACGCAGCAGCGGCTGGCCCTCGGCCCGGTCGGCTTCGGCGTCCTCCTGGCCGTCGGCGCGGCGGGAGGGCTAGCCGGGGCCTTCGCTGCCGACCGGCTGGTCTCGGGACGGCGACACCGGAGCGTCCTGCTCTGGGCCATGGCCGTGGCCACCATGGCGCCGGTGCTGCTGCTCGTCGCCCCGGAGCTCTGGGCCGCCGTCACCGTCGTCGTGGCGACGAGCGGTGCGTTCGGGGTCTTCAACGTGGTGGCCGTGTCGCTGCGGCACCGGCTGGTCCCCGACGCGCTGCTGGGCCGGGTCACGGCGTCCTGGCGGACCCTGGTCTACGGGGGGAGCGCCGCCGGGGCGGTGGCCGGTGGCGCACTCGCCTCCGTACGGGGGCTGGACGCACCCTTCGTGCTCAGCGCGGCCATCGGCGCGCTGGCGCTCCTCGGGTGGTGGCGCTCCTCCGCGGAGCCCTCGGCCCGGGCCGCCTGACCCACCCCGCTGGGCGAGCCCCGGGCGGTCACCGGGTGGGGTGCTGGGCCCCTTGCGGGGACCAGGCAGGGTCCCGGCCGCTCAGCCCGAGCGCCCGCTCCAGCAGGGGCGCGTCGGCCGGCACCTCCACGACCGGGCCGAAGACGCCCTGGCGCCCCTCGGCCTCCTCCGGACGGGCCGCGATCGAGGTGAAGGTGAAGACCGCCTGCGTGCTCGCGGCGTCGCAGGTGAAGCGCTGCCCGGTGGCCCTGGCCAGGTCCCACCCGTGGATCACCAGCTCGTCGACGGCCACGGCGCCCATCACGTCGGCCGGGAGCGTCACTCCTCCCGCCGCCGCCATGCCCTCCCACGCACCGGGGTCCTGCCACGCCTCGGCGAGCCCCCGCAGACGCCGGGGGAGCTCGGTACGCCAGCCCGGGGACAGGTGTGCGGCGGAGGCCTCGCCTGGACGGGACTCGCCCGCCAGCGCCTCGGCGGCGGTCGACTTCCGGGCGGCCAGGGTGAAGGCGGTCGTGAGCCCCATCAGGTGGTCCAGCAGGGCCGCGACCGGGTAGCGGGCGCACGGCGTCGGGTCGGACAGCTGGTCGTCGCGCACCCCGTCCAGCAGGGCGGCCACCACCCGCGCGGGTGGGTGCAGGTCGAGCATCGTCGGCACGGCGCGTTTCCCTTCGTCCGTCGGTCCTCCGCTGGATAGACCGCTCGACCGCCCGGCACTCATCGGTCCGGGGCACGCGAGGCCGGACAAACACCCCATCGCGTACGTTGACGGGGTGAGGAGTCCGGGGGGAGACGTCGACGTCCTGGTCGTGGGGGCGGGACCGACGGGTCTGGCGCTCGCGGCCCAGACGCACCGGCACGGCGCGTCCGTCCGGATCGTCGACCGGGACCCCGACCAGGTGCACGAGTCGCGGGCCCTGGCGGTGCAGGCGCGGACGCTGGAGGTGCTCCGCGGGACCGGCGTGACAGACCGGCTCGTCGCGCGGGGAAACCCGGCCGTCCAGCTCGTCCTGCACGGCAGCGGCACGAGCTCGAGGGTGCCGCTCTTCGACGCCGGTGTGGGCGACACCGAGTTCCCGTACATCTTGTTCGTCTCCCAGGCCGAGACGGAGTCCGCCCTCGCCGACCACCTGACGTCGCGCGGCGTCAAGGTCGAGCGCGGCGTCGAGCTGGTCGACCTGGAACGCCACGGGGGTAGGGCCGTGGCGCAGCTGGCAGGGCCGGACGGCACGTCCACCTGCCGGGCCGCCTACGTGGTGGGCTGCGACGGCGCCCACAGCGCGGTCCGCGGGCTCGTGGGCATCCCCTTTCGGGGCAAGGCCTACGAGCAGGCGTTCGTGCTCGCGGACCTCGAGGCGGATGGCCCGATCGAGGCCGGGGCGCTGCACACCTGGTTCGGGCCCCGCGGCCTGCTCTTCCTCTTCCCGCTCGGCTCACCCACGACCTGGCGCCTGGTCGCCACCCGCGGGCAGCCCGGGGACCGACGTGCCGGCCCGGTGACGCTGCCGGTGCTGCAACGACTGGTGGACGAGGTCACCCGAGGGCAGCTGGTCCTCCGCGACCCGGCCTGGCTCGACGACTTCGGCGTCGCCTGCCGGCAGGCGGCCGCCTACGGCGCCGGGTCGGTCTTCCTCGCCGGTGACGCCGCACACGTGCACAGCCCGGCCGGGGGGCAGGGCATGAACACCGGCATCCAGGACGCCTGGAACCTCGGCTGGAAGCTGGCCCTCGTCGCCCGGGGCTCCGCACCGCCGGAGCTCCTCGACTCGTACGAGGCCGAGCGGCTCCCGGCCGGCCGGGAGGTCCTGCGGCTCACCGACCGGCTCTACACCGTGGCCACGACCCGGCGCGCTGCCGCCGTCCGCACCCACGTGCTGCCCAGGCTGGCGCCGCTGGTGATGCGGCTGCCGGTGCGCTCGGCAGCGTTCCGCCGCGTGGCGCAGCTCTCCGTCGGCTACCGGGGGAGCCCCGCCGTCGCGTCCACCGGCAGCCGTCGCGGTCTCCTCCCCGGCGACCGGCTCCCCGACGCCCCCGCACGGGTGGAGGGCCGGGCAGTCCGCCTGCACGAGCTGGTGGCGGGCCCCGGCTTCCACGTCCTGGTCACGGGCGGGGCCTCGCCCCCGCGCCTCCCGGGCGGGCCGGTCACCGTGCACCGCCTGGACGGCGCGCCACGCCGGCTCGCCGCAGCCGGCCGGTACGTCGTGGTACGGCCGGACGGGTACGTGGGTCAGGCCGGCGAACGGAGGGTGGACGCCGAGGGCTACCTGGCCAGGTGGTCCCGGGGCTGACCGGATCGGCACGCTTGTCGGCAGGATGCCGTCTGTCGCGGGGACGTCCGACCCCTGAGGATCGGGGCATGAGGAGCGCACTCGTCGTCGTCGACGTCCAGGAGTCCTTCCGGCAGCGGTCCAGCTGGGAGGCCGTCTCCGACCCCGACGTGGCCGACAAGGTCAACCGGCTGGTCCGGGCCGCCCGCGACAGCGGGGACCTCGTGGTCTGGGTGCTGCACGCCGAACCGGGGACCGGCAACGTCTTCGACCCCGCTCGTGGGCACGTCCGGCTGATGGACGGCCTGGCCGATCCGGGGGACGAGCCGGTGCTGGTCAAGACGGTGCACAACGCGTTCACCACGACCGACCTGCAGCAGCGGCTCGACGAGCAGGGCATCAGGCACGTGGTCGTGTGCGGCATCCGGACCGAGCAGTGCTGCGAGACCACGGCCCGGCTGGCGTCCGACCTGGGCTACGACGTCACGTTCGTGGTGGACGCCACGGCGACCATGCCGATCGAGCACCCGGAGGCACCCGAGGGCCGCACGGTGGCCGAGGTCCTCGCCGACCCGCGGACCCTGTCGGCCGACGCGGTGATTGAGCGGACGGTCTACGCGCTCGCGGGGCGCTTCGCCACCGTCCGTACGGTGGAGGAGATGACTGCGGCGGTGGCCGCGGGGTGACCCGGTCGCGCCACCACCGTCCGTACGGTGGAGGAGATGACCACGGTGGTGGCCGCGGGGTGACCTGGTCGCGCCACCACCGCCTGTGTCGTCAGATGTCCTTGATGATCTGGTAGCCGAGGTTCGGCGGCATCAGCTTGCCCGCCTGCTTGGGGCCGAGCTCCCCGTCCGGGCGGTCGCCGAGCTCGATCTGAAGCTTCTTCACCCGCTCCAGGGTCTGCGGACCGAAGTAGCCGGTCACGGGTAGCCCGCCGAAGCGGGTGTACTGGTTGAAGCGCGCCTGCAGGTGCTTCACCGAGGTGCTCGGGTCGTGCTTGCCGACCCCGAACCGCAGCTTGGACAGGTAGACCTTCTTCACGGCCGCGGCTGCGGCGGGTGCGGACCGGGCAGCGACGACAGGCGCCGCGGTCCCACGGTTGAACTCCGGCGGACGGCAGTGGCGGATGTCGTTGACGCCGACGCGCTCCTCGTAGTGCAGGTGGATGCCGCGAGCCCCGCTGCCCGTCTGGCCGACCGTGCCGAGCCGGTCCCGGCTCTGACGCTCTGGCCGCGGCGGACGGTGATCGTGTGCAGGGTGGCAGTAGTTGTGGAAGACGTTGCCGGTCTTCACGACGACCACGTTGCCGAGGGCCTTGCCGCCGATGCCGAAGCCGGCTCCCACCACGACGCCGTCGCGGGTCGCGACGACCGGTGCGTGGGTCCGGCGGGTGGCGTAGTCGTCGCCGGTGTGGAACCCGCGGGCCTGCCAGTAGGTGCGGTCCTTCGGCTTCTTCCCGTACGGGGTGGTGACCTGGAAGCCGGGCACAGGTGTGGGCATGTCGTCCCCCTCCTCGGAACGGTATCGCCGCCGTGGCTGTCACGGTCGCCGGACCGTGCGGGACATGGCGGTCACCTGGGATGAGGGGTCGGCTCGCCGGCGTGATACGTGCTCCGGAGGCGGACCCGTCCCGTCAGGGCCAGCGGACCTCGACGGGGCGTCCGGTGAAGTGGGCGTAGGCCCCCAGCGCCTGTTCGACCCGCCGGCGCTCTCCGGCCCGGAGGGTCACGAGCGGGAGCACCGACACCACGGTGCGGGAGCGGGAGACCGACCGCTTCCAGGTGGCGACGACCCGGCCGCCGCGCACGATCGTCGCCTGGAAGACGCCGTTGCCGCCGGGGATGATCGCCTGCTTGTGCTCGGGATCGAGCATCAGGGAGCGGTCCTTGAAGCCCAGGAGGTACTCGTCGAACCCCGGGAGGGCGAGCACGACCTCCTCGGTTTCCGCCGTCGGCGCGGGACCGGCGTCCAGCACGGCGGGGTCGACTGCCATCTCGCGACCGTCGACGTGGACGGTCGCGAGGCGGTCACCGGCCGCGGCGATCCCCCGCTTGGCGTCGGTGGCCGGGAGCCCGGTCCAGCCCGCGAAGTCCTGACGGGGTGCCGGGCCGTGGCTGCGGAAGTACCGCACGGCGATGGTCGCCAGCGCCTCGTCGCGGTCCGGCCGGTGGTGGCCCTCGGGCACCCACTCGTCGAGCAGCACGAACGTCTGCTCCTTGCCGATGTTGGGTGCGATGCACGTGACGCCCCGCTGGCTCGCATACCAGAGCAGGTGGTAGCCGCGCTGCCCGGTGACGGAGATGCCCGCCTCCTCGAGAGCCACGAGGCACTGGGCCCGGGTCAGGCGCTTCCCTCCCGCCAGGGCCTCGGCGAGGACGTCGACCGCCCGGTCGGCCACGACGTCGCTGAGCCCCAGGGAGTCCCGGCGGGAGGCAGCCCCGGCAAGGGCGCGGACGCCCATCACCTCCAGCATCCAGCGCGCGTCCCGGGGCGGGACCAGGTGCACGGTGCCGCGCATCGGCCAGGTGCGCAGAGCCTCGCGGCGCTCCAGGGCAGTCTCGACGTCGCCCACCGACGCGCCCGGCAGCCGCGCCCCGAGCGACCACAGCACGCTGTTGAGGTCCTGCGCCTGCATCGCGCCGAACCACGTGACGATGCCGGCGACGTCGCCAGGGCGCGCGGCGTCTGCGGAACCGGGCGACCCGGCCAGCAGCAGGCTGCGCATCCGCAGGGCCAGCGCCTGCGCGGGGTTCAGCTCCGGCACGGCACCCACGGTAGGTCCCGGCCCCGACACTCACGCCCCGACATCCATGCGCCGGGTGTTCACGCAACGCGGGCTCGATGCCCCGCCTCCGTGGCGTGTCGTGATGATCCGGCGAGGAGATGCTCACCCGACGGCCGGGTTCGATGCAGCACCATGGGCGGCCATGAGGACCGTGACCCCCGAGGCTCTGGGTGCTGTGCTCCGGGCGCTCCCGGCCCGACCGCGTGCCGTGGCCACCGGGAACTTCGCCGCCCCGCTGGTGCTGATCGACGTCCTCGACCACGAGGTGCCGGAGTTCAGCCTGTGCATGCTCAACGCCCAGCCGGGGATCCCCACCCGCGAGGGGGTGGTGCTGGAGACGTCGTTCGTCGGCCCGGGTATGCGGGGCCGCCCGAACCTGGCATACGTCCCCTCTCGGCTGTCGCTCGCCCCGCTGCTCTTCACCACCACGCTGGCCCCCGACGTCGTGCTGCTCCACACTTCCCTGCCGGAGCACGGCACCGTCTCGCTCGGGACGGAGGTCAACGTCCTCCCCGCGGCCGTCGAGGCGGCGCGTGCCCGTGGCGGCGTGGTCGTCGCTCAGCTCAACCGGCGGATGCCCTACACCTACGGTGACGGGCAGCTCCCGCTCGAGTCGATCGACTTCGGCATCGAGGTCGACGAGCCGCTCTCGGCCGCGCCGCCCCTCCCGCTCGACGACGTCGCCCGGGGGATCGGCGAGCGGGTGGCCTCCCTGGTCTCCGACGGTGCCACGCTACAGCTGGGGATCGGTTCGGTGCCCGACGCCACCCTCCAGGCCCTCTCCGTACGGCGCGGGCTGCGGGTGTGGTCGGAGATGTTCAGCGACGGGGTGCTCGCGCTCGACCGGGCCGGGTCCCTCGACCCGGACGCCGTCATCACGTCGTCCTTCCTCCTCGGGTCGCCGGAGCTCTACGCGTGGGTGGACCACAACCCGCGCGTACGGGTGCTGCGCACCGAGAAGACCAACGACCCCGGGTCCATCGCCCGCCAGCGCGGCATGACGTCGGTGAACAGCGCTCTCCAGGTCGACCTCTTCGCCCAGGCCAATGCCTCGCGGATCGCCACCCGGATCTACTCCGGCTTCGGTGGGCAGACCGACTTCATCGTCGGGGCGCTGCACTCGCCCGGCGGGCAGGCACTCATCGCCCTGCGGTCCTGGCACCCCAAGGCGGACTGCTCCACCATCGTCCCGCTGGTGGACGAGCCGGTCACGTCCTTCCAGCACAGCGCGGTGGTGACCGAGCAGGGGGTGGCGCCGATCTGGGGTCACACGCAGCAGGCGCAGGCGCGCCACCTGATCGACCGGGCGGCCCACCCGGACGTACGGGAGGAGCTCGAGGAGGAGGCAGGGGCGCTGGGGCTGGCGTGAACGCGGGGTGGTGGAGCGTTCGGTCAACTCGTCGCGGGTTGTCCCGTCGTGACCACCTCGTCACGCCCACCCCGGGCCCGCCCGCCGCCTGTCCCGAGGTCTAGGATGCCGGTGGCAACGCGCTCCCAGCTCCACAGCCGTTCCGCCGCGTGCCGGGCGCCGGTCGAGAGGGTCTGCCAGTCGTCCGGTCCCAGCGCGAGCAGCGTGTTCAGCTTGGCCGCGAGGTCGTCGGCGTCGCCTCGCTCGAAGCCGGCCAGGCCCCGCATCTGCTCGGGGTACTGCGCCTCCAGCCCGGCGGCGACCTCCGCGAGGCCCGAGTGCCGGGCCACCAGCGGTGGAGAGCCGCAGGCGGCCGCCTCGGCCGCCACCATCCCGAAGGCCTCCGGAAAGACGGACGGGGTGACGCTGACGTCTGCGAGCGGCCACAGGTGGGCCAGGTGCCGGTGCTCCAGCGGTCCGGTGAAGAGCACGTCCGGCCCCGCGATCGCCTGCAGGTCCGCCCTGGCCGGACCGAAGCCGATGACCACTGCTCGGGCGTCGACCTGGTGCAGCGCCTCGAGCAGCAGGGCCACGCCCTTCTCGTCGCTGAGCTTGCCGACGTAGACGACGGTCTTGCGATCCCCGGCGAGGAAGGCCGCCAGCCGCCTGCCGTTGCCGTCGTCGGGGCGTCGTTCGTCGTGGGTGTCGGGGGGATTGGGCGGGTCGTGCTCGCACTCGACCAACAGGCCGGCGAGCGCGGACTCCCGGTCCCGGGGCCGCAGCTCGTCGACGTCGACCCCAGGCGGGACGACGTGCACCGATCCGGCCGGTGGCGACACCAGCTCCTCCAGGACGCCGGCCACGTGCTCGGAACCCGCCAGCACGGCGCCGGCGCCGGCGAGGGACTCCCGCGCCCAGGCGCAGAGATCCGGTCGTCCCCGCATCGTGAACTCCAGCTCGGAGCCGTGCGCCTTGACGACGTGGGGCATCCCCGATGCGGCTGCCACCGGGCCGCCCAGCAGGACGTGGTTGGCGAGCAGCAGGTCGGCCGGCCCGAGCGCCCGCACGGCCTGGGCGTTCTGCTCGACGAAGAGGTCCCGGTCGGCAGGCGTCATCTCGGCGAGCAGCTGGGGCTCGGCGTCGGCATAGCGGTCGAGCACGAAGACGGGCAGCGGACCGTCGAGCCGCGGGCGCACCACCGTGGCGCCGCCGAGGTCGTAGCGCTCCGGGTGCGGCTCCTGGCAGAGCACGACGACCTCGTGCCCCGCCTTGCTCCAGGCCCGGGCGAGGGCCCTGGTGTAGACGTTGGAGCCGGTCCCGCCCAGCAGGTAGCCGTGCCAGATGAGGATGCGCACCGCGCCAGCCTAGGACCGTGATCACGGTGAGGCCCGGGTGGCGTTTGGCGGGACCGGCGCCCCACAGTGATCTTGGGCCGGACGGGCGCCTCGGGGATGTAGATCACCGTGCGGTCCCGGTGGCGGTCGGCGGGACCCAAGACCCACGGTGATCAGGTACCGGGTGCGCCGGCGGGTCGCTGGAGATCACCGTGTGGCCCCGGTGCCGCCGCGCGCGATCTCCGACCCACGATGATCACCCACTCGCCCGGGGCCCTCGGCACCCAGGCGGGACGAGCACCACCGCTGCCGCGCACTCACGGCTAGCCTGGCAGGGGTGCGGCGGACCGAGGGGCGTTGGGGACGACGCCTCCCGATCCTGACCTGGCTGCCGCGGTACGAGCGGCGCTGGCTGCGCGGCGACCTGGTCGCCGGCGCGGTGATCGCGGCCCTCGCCGTGCCCCAGGCGCTCGGCTACGCGGCGCTGGCCGGGGCACCGGTCCAGGTGGGCCTCTACGCCGTCCCGGTGGCCCTGCTCGTCTACGCGGTCCTCGGGTCCTCGCGCGAGCTCGTCGTCGGCCCGGTCTCCACGGTCGCCGTCCTCTCCGGCTCGCTGCTCGCGTCCTTCGGCGTCGCCGGGACGGCCGAGGCCGCCGCCTACACCGCCGCCATGGCGATCGGAGCCGGCATCGTGCTCGTCGTCGCCGGGGCTATGCGCATCGGCTGGGTCGCCGAGTTCCTGTCCAAGCCCATCGTCACCGGCTTCGTCCTCGGCCTGACCATCCTGGTCGTGCTGGCCGAGATCCCCCACCTGCTCGGCGTTCCCGTCCCGGCGGGTCAGGTGGTGGAGCGGGTCACCGCCCTGGGAGGCAGCGCCGGCGACGTCCAGCCGCTCACCGTCGCCATCTCGGTCGTGGCCCTCGTCGTGCTCTTCGGCGGGCGGCGGGTGGCACCGGCTGTGCCGTGGGGGTTCCTCGTGCTGGTCACAGCCCTGGCGGCATCCCGACTCCTCGATCTTGCCGGCCGCGGGGTGGCCGTCGTGGGCCCCGTGCCCGGCGGGCTGCCGGCGCCGGCGCTGCCGGCCGTGCCGCTCGCCGAGGCCGGGGCCCTGCTCGGGGCCGGTGCCGCCCTCGCCTTCGTCGGCCTGGCCGAGGGCCTCAGTGCCGCCCGGCTCTTCGCCGTCAAGGGTGGGTACCGCGTCGACGCCGACCAGGAGCTCCTGGCTTCGGGTGCGGCGAACGTGGCCTCGGGCCTCTTCGGAGGCATCGGCGTGGCGGGCAGCCTCTCCAAGACCGCCGCCGCGGTGGACGCCCGTTGCCGCACGCAGGTGGCCGGGCTGGCCGCGGCGGGGGCCTCGGTCGTCGTCATCGTCTCGATCGCACCGCTGCTGTCCAGCCTGCCGAGGGCGGTGCTGAGCGCGATCGTGGTCAACGCGGTGTGGCGGCTGATGGATTTCACCGCACTGCGCCGCTACGCCAAGGTCCGCCGCAACGACATCGTGGCGGCTCTCGTGGCGGCGGTCGGTGTGCTCGCCTTCGGCCCGCTCAACGGACTGCTGCTCGCCGTGGCGCAGTCCGTGCTCGGGCTGGTCTACCGCTCCAGCCGGGTCGACGTCGAGGTCATGGGCAAGGTGCCGGGCGAGAAGGCCGCTTGGGGCGGCGTCCGTGACCACCCCGAGCGCACGACCCTCCCCGCGGTGCTGGTCCTCCGCGTGGACGCCCCGTTCTTCTGGGTCAATGCGGCGCCCATCCACGACGCCGTCCTGGAGAAGGTGGAGCAGGCACCGGGAACCCGTGTCCTGATCCTCGACCTCGAGGCCACCAACCAGATGGACACGACGAGCGCGGACACGCTGGAGGCCCTGATCTCGCAGCTGCGCGCCAAGGGCATCGACGTCTACCTGGTGCGGGTCATGTGGGAGGTCCGCAAGACCCTCCGCCGCTCCGGCACGATGGCCCGGCTCGGCGAGGACCACCGCTGGCACAGCATCTCCCAGGGGGTGCGGGAGGCCCGCCGGACGCACGGCCTCAAGCACCTGCCCGCCCAGGCCGGGCCATCGGGGGTCGAGGAGGTGGAGCTCGACGAGGCCGCGGATGCCGCCCCCACGCAGGAGCGCATCGCACCGCGGCGTTCCGACCTCGGCGACGACTGACCGGCGCCGCTCGACCTCCGGCCGCGAGCCGGGCGGCGACCGGTGGGTCGGCGGCCTCAGGCCGCTCGGTACACGGCTGCCGCGGCGCCGTCGTACAACGCCAGGGCCTCCTCCGAGGTCCGGCCGATCGCGGTCAGTCCGAGCCGCCCGTCGATCGCGAGGCACGAGAGCATGTGCAGCACCACGCCGGTGCCCCGTCGGTAGTCGTAGGTGAGCCCGGCCTCGTCCACTGCTCCGATCACCGCCGCGGGCGGCAGGCCCACCCAACCGGGGTCGACCAGGTTGTCGGTGGCGACGTACGCCCGCTGGTCACCGCCGCCGGTCGTGACCCAGCAGCCGCGGCCGACGTCGTACCTGCCGGGGAGCAGGTTACGCAGGACGGTGTACGGGTGGGTGGTGCCGCCCTTGCGCAGGTTGATCTCCACGGCGAGCAGCCGCCACGCCCCCGGCCGGTCCTCCACCGCCATGAAGTCGACGCTGAACCGTCCGACCACCCCGTGCCCGGCGAGGCGCCGCCCGACCGCGTGGCCGTGGCGACCGAGCTCCGCGGCGTAGGCGGGGTCGGCGGGGAACCTGCACCCTGTGTAGACGTGTCCGTCGAGCACCTGCTCGTGCGTGGAGAGCACCTCGACCTCACCGCCTGGCCGCACGTCCACCTGCACGCTCGGGCTGGTGACGACCCGACCGGTGACGAGCTGCTCGACGACGCCGCCCCGGGAGAGCATCCGGAGGTATGCCGCCGGCTGCCTCCGTGCCCACGCCTTGACCGCCACGTCCACCGGCTCGCCCCCAGCCGCGCGCAGGTCGACGACCGAGTTGCCCTCGCCGGCGCCACTGTCGTCGAGTTTGACGACCACCCCCTCCGTCGACGGGTCGGCGACGCGGACGGCCTCGACCGCTGCCACGACCCCCTCCAGGTCGCGGACGTCCTCCCGGCCGGGCGGCACCGGCACCTCCGCGGCCGCCAGGAGCCGGCGTCCGGCGCTCTTGAAGCCCAACGGCCAGAGGTGCGGGGCGGTGCCGTTGACCGGCACCTGGAGGCGCAGTGCCACTTCGACCTCGTCCCGGGTGACGTTCCATGGCTCGATGAAGGCCGGTCGCCCCCGGACCATGCCACGCAGCGCGCGGAGGTGACCCGGCTGGTCGAGCAGCTTGGCCGCGATCGAGCGACCCGATGGATCGGCCACGGTGACCGCCCGGAAGCGGGACCGGACCCTCGCCCTGGGTGCGGGCGGGATGAGGGTGAGGTAGTGCTCGAGCACCTCCGGGTCCGGTGGCTGGCAACCGAGGAACACGAGCTCGCAGGTCGGGATGCGGTGGAGCATGAGGAAGGCCACCAGATAGCGGTGCTCCAGGGCCGGGATCCGCGAGGCGTAGTGCGCCAGCAGTGACTCCCCGAGGCTGTAGGAGGGCAGGGCGATCACGACGTGCTCGGTGCCCGAACCGGGGCGGTTGGCCGCCAGGGCCGGCCCCAGGGCGGCCTGGAGGTCCTCGAAGCCGAGGTCGACGGCGTGTGCCACGCCGCCATGGTCCCGGCCGGCGGGCCCACCGGTCCAGGTCGACGGCGCGGGGACTGGCGCGGGGCGGCCCCGTTGGGCGACAGTCGGGGGACACCCGGGGCGAGGGGCCGCGGGAGCTGTCGAAGGGGGACCACGCCCATGACCGACTACGTCGTGCTGCGCGACCTGAGCCGGCCCATCACCAGCAGTCCGTTCGAGGGCGGCCTGGAGAGCCTCGAGGGGATGATCCCGGCGGGCCCCGGCGAGCCGCGGGTGGAGGTCGAGGACCTGCGGCCCGACGACGTCCGCACCCTGGTCCGCGACCCGGAGGTGCGCGCCGTGGCGCCGGTCATGCCTACCGCGCTCATCCGGCCGGTCGAGCTGGAGGAGGGCGAGGGGGGCGAGGAGCCCCCCGAGGGCCAGCCCGCCTGGGGCGTCACGGCCGTCGGCGCCGACTCCAGCCTCCGTACGGGAGCAGGGGTGCTCCCCGCGGTACTCGACACCGGCATCGACGCGTCGCACCCGGCCTTCAGCGGGGTCACCCTCGTGCAGCAGGACTTCTCGGGTGACGGCGACGGCGACGTCCAGGGCCACGGCTCACACTGCGCCGGCACCGTCTTCGGGCGGGACGTCGACGGGCATCGCATCGGGGTGGCCCGCGGGGTGGACCAGGCGCTGGTCGGCAAGGTCCTCGGCGACGACGGCAGCGGCGACACCGACATGCTCTTCCGCGGCATGCTCTGGGCGCTCCAGCAGGGGGCGAGGGTCGTCTCGATGTCGCTGGGGTTCGACTTCCCCGGCCTGGTCAAGCGGTTGGCCGACCGTGGGTGGCCCGTCGACCTCGCCACGTCGGCGGCCCTCGAGGCCTACCGCGCCAACCTGCGGATGTTCGACGCGGTCATGGGGGTCGTGCAGAGCCAGGAGCCGTTCACGGGCGGCACGCTGGTCGTCGCTGCCGCGGGCAACGAGAGCCGGCGTCACGTGAACCCCGACCACGAGATCGGCGCCTCGCTGCCCGCCGCGGCCGAGGGCATGGTCTCGGTGGGAGCGCTCGGGACGTCCGCCGAGGGCCTCGTCGTGGCGCCGTTCTCCAACACCTTCCCGCTCGTCGCGGCGCCGGGTGTCGGAGTGCTCTCGGCCAAGGCGGGGGGCGGCCTGGTCTCCTTCAACGGGACCAGCATGGCCACGCCGCACGTCGCCGGGGTCGCCTGCCTGTGGTGGGAGGAGGTCCTGGCCTCACCCCTGCCGTCGACCGCCGGGACGGTGCTGGCCAAACTCCTGGCGACGGCCGACATCACCGCTCTCGCCCCCGGTGGGGACGTCGCCGACCGCGGCGTCGGGATCGTCCGCGCTCCCTGACTGCAGGCCGCAGGGGACCGGCCCGCCCGCACCTGGGGGAGCGGGCGGTCCCACGGGTCCGGTTGGATGGGAGCCATGCACCCCCGTGACCGGACGCTGCGCCCGAGGTCGCGGTGATCCTGGTCTGGGCGCTGGCCACGATGGTGGTGGCCGCGGCGCTGGCACCCCTCCTGGCCCGATGGCTGGGCCGCGCGGCCGGCTACCCGCTCGCCGGCGTCTTCGTCGCCGTCCTCGCCATGGTCATGAGCCAGTACCGCGACGTGGTCGACAACAACACCATCGAGTACGTCGAACCCTGGATCCCGGCGCTCAAGGCGTCCATCGCGCTGCGGTTGGACGGGCTGTCGCTGCTCTTCAGCATGGTCGTCCTGGGCGTGGGAGCCCTGATCTTGCTCTACTGCCCGCGCTACCTCTCGGTGGGCAGCGGCCACGGGCGGCTCTACGGCATCCTCACCCTCTTCGCCGCCTCGATGCTCGGGCTGGTCCTCTCCGACGACGTCGTGCTCCTCTTCGTCGGCTGGGAGCTGACGACCCTCTGCTCGTTCTTGCTCGTGGGCGGCCAGGGGCAGGCAGGGGCGAAGCCCGCGACCCGGGCCCTGGTCGTCACGGCGGGCGGTGGCCTCGCGCTCCTGGCGGCCGTGATCATGCTCTCGGTGGTCGCCGGCACCACCCGGCTGAGCGAGATCCTCCCCCAGGCCGACCTGATCGCGCAGTCGCCGCTCTACCCGTGGATCGGCGCCTTCGTCGTGATCGCCGCGCTGAGCAAGTCGGCGCAGATCCCGCTGCACTTCTGGCTGCCCGACGCGATGGTGGCCATCACCCCGGTCAGCGCCTACCTGCATGCGGCGACCCTGGTCAAGGGCGGCGTGTACCTGCTGCTGCGCTTCTCGCCGCTCTACGCCGACCGCCCCGAGTGGCACCTGACGTTGATGACGGTGGGGTTGGTCACCGCGGTGGTGGGCGCCCTCTTCGCCCTCCAGCAGCACGACCTCAAGTCGATCCTCGCCTACTCCACCGTCAGCCAGCTGGGCTGGATCATCGCCCTGGTCGGGGTCGGCACCACGGCGGCGCTCGCTGCGGCCGCACTGCACACGTTCGCGCACGCGCTGTTCAAGGCGACCCTCTTCATGCTCGTCGGCATCATCGACCGGGAGGCCGGGAGCCGCGACATCCGCGAGCTGGAGGGGCTCTGGCGGGTCATGCCGGTGACGGCCACCCTCACCGCCCTCGCGGCGCTCTCGATGGCCGGGATCCCGCCCCTGGTGGGCTTCGTCTCCAAGGAGGAGGCCTACTACGCCTTCCTGTCCACCTCGGACGCCGACTGGACCCCGCTCGAGGCCGACTGGACGGGGGCGCTCTCGGCCGGCATCGCGGTGGCCGCCGCCACGCTCACCTTCGCGTACGGCTTCCGGATCCTGCACGGCGCCTTCGGCGGCCGGGTCACGCAGAGCGAGCTGTACGAGCCGAGCCCGGCCTTCTGGTTCCCGGCCGCCATCCCGGCGGTCGCAGGTCTCCTGCTCGGTCTCTTCCCCCAGGTGCTCAACCCGCTGGTCACCCGGACCGTCGTCGACACCGCCTTCCAGGTCTCCGACGCCGACCTGGCCCTGTGGCACGGCTTCACGGTCCCGCTGGCGCTGTCGGTGCTGACCATCGCGGTCGGGGGAGCGCTGTTCGTCCGGCGTGACCAGGTCGAGCTGCTGGTGCAGCGGGTCCGGCTGCCCTTCACCGGGGCACAGGTGTTCGACCGCCTGTACGACGGGGCGATCACGCTCGGGGCCGGCGTCGGGCGCCCGGCCCGCAGCAGCGCCACGGGGTCCCAGCTGGCCTGGCCCGTCCTCGTCCTCGCCGTCCTGGCCGGGGCCGCCCTGCTGGGGCTCGGGGACCCGGAACCCGCGCCACGCCCGACGACCGAGGGGGGCGACTGGGCGCTCGTCGCCCTGCTGGCCGTGGCAGTGGCAGCGCTGGCGGTCGTCGGCAACCGGCTTGCCGCCCTCGGGCTCCTCGGCGTCGCGGGCCTGGTCGTGGCGTCGATCTTCCTGTCCCTCGGTGCGCCCGACCTGGCGCTGACGCAGGTGCTCGTCGAGATCCTCACCGTGGTCGTGGCGGTCCTGGTGCTGCGGCGCCTGCCCCTGCGCTTCTTGCGGGTGCCGCGCCCGCGGCGCTCGGCGGCGGCCGTCCTGGCGGTCGTCTCCGGCCTCGTGGTCGGACTGGCCACGTACGTTGTCACGGGGCGCCGCGAGCGGTCCGAGATCGCCGACTACCTGCTCGTCGAGGCGGAGGAGGCCACCGGCGGGACCAACGTCGTCAACACGGTGCTGGTCGACTTCCGAGGGCTGGACACGCTGGGCGAGGTGGCCGTGCTGGCGGTGGCCGGGCTCGGGCTGCTCGCCCTGCTGTCCGACCCGCGGGACCAGGACCCGTCCCAGCCGACCGCGATCGACACCCTCGCCGACGGGGCGGGGGCGATCTTCCGGATCGCGAGCCGGGTGCTCGGCCCCGTCGTGGTCCTGCTCTCGCTCTGGCTGCTGCTCCGAGGCCACGACGAGCCCGGCGGGGGTTTCATCGCGGCCCTCGTCGCCGGGGCCGGTGTCGCCATCATCCAGCTCCCCCGCGGCCCGGAGGCCGGGCCGCGGCTGTCCGCGCGCCCCCTCATCGCGTCGGGTCTGGCCCTCGCCGCCACCACCGGGCTGCTCGGCTTCCTGGACGGCTCGTACCTCCGCCCGTTGACGGGGGAGCTGCCGGTCCTCGGGCTCAAGGTGACCTCCTCGCTCGTCTTCGACGTCGGCGTGTTCCTCGTCGTCGTCGGACTCGTGGTGGCGGCGCTCGACCGGCTGGCCCGCGGCCAGGTGCCCGTCACCGTGGGGGAGGGTGAGCGCCCGTGAGCGTCGCCGTGGCGGTGGCCGTCCTGGTGGCCGGCGGGGTCTATCTCGTCCTGCAGCGCGGGTTGGTGCGCGTGGCGTTCGGCTTCGTGCTGCTGGGGCACGCGGCCAACCTGGTGCTGCTCGCCTCGGGAGGGGTGGACCTGCGGACCGCCCCGCTGGTCGGCGGCGCCACCGACGAGGAGATCGCCACCACCGCGGACCCGTTGCCGCAGGCCTTCGCACTGACCGCGATCGTCATCACCTTCGGGATCACCGTCTACCTCCTGGCGCTCGTGGCGGCCGGGGCCGACGACGACCCCCCGGCGGAGGAGTCGCCCGTTGGTGAGCCGGACGATGCGGTCGGCGACGCACGCGCCGGCGACGAGACGGTGGGGCCCCCATGAGCGCACTCCTCCCGCTGGTCGTCGCCGGGCCGCTCGCCGCCGCGATGCTGGCGGTCGTCGTGGGCCGTCCCGGGCTGCGGCGGGCGATCGGGCTGGTGGTCCCCGCCGCCGTGCTGGTCGCGGCCGTCGCACTCGTGGCCGCGACGTCGGACGGGGACGTCCTGGTGGCCCAGGTCGCCGGCTGGCCGGCCGGCGTCTCGATCACCTTCGCCGCCGACCTGCTGGGCGCCCTGATGCTGGCGCTGACGGCGCTCCTCGTGCTGACCTGCATGGCCTTCGCCGCCACGTCCGGCGACGACCGCGACCGCTACTACGTGCCGCTGGCCCTGGTGCTGTCGGGCGGGACCTTCGGTGCCTTCGTCACCGCGGACCTGTTCAACCTCTTCGTCCTCATCGAGATCGCGTTGATCCCCTCGTACGTGCTGATGACGCGCACCGGGTCGCGGGACCAGCTCGGGGCGGGGCGGATCTACCTCACCGTCAACCTGATGGCGTCCACCATCTTCCTGCTCGGGGTCGGGCTGCTCTACGGGACGGCCGGGACGGTGAACCTCGGCCAGCTGGTGGGAGCTGCCACCGAGTCCGACGGGGTAGCCCTCGCGGCCGGGGTCCTCCTGGTCGCGTTGGCGATCAAGGCAGCGCTCGTCCCGGTGCACGGGTGGCTCCCGCGGTCCTACCCGTACCCCTCGCCCGCGGTGACGGCGCTCTTCTCCGGTCTGCTCACCAAGATCGGCGTCTACGCGATCTTCCGCGTCTACACCGTGCTCTTCTCGGGAGAGTCGCGGTGGGACGTCGTCGTGGTGACCGTGATGATCGCCAGCATGGTCGTGGGCGTGTTGGGCGCCCTCGGCGAGACCACCGTGCGGGCGGTCCTCGCCTTCCACATGGTCAGTCAGGTCGGCTACATCGCCCTGGGCGTCGGCATCGGCGGCGTCGTCGGGCTCTCGGCTGGCATCTTCTACCTGCTCCACCACACGGTGGTGAAGACCAGCCTCTTCCTCTCCGCCGGCGTCGTGGAACGCATCGAGGGGACCGGGCGCATCGACCGGCTCGGGGGGCTGGTCCGCCGACAGCCCCTGCTCGGCGTCGCCTTCATGGGGGCTGCCCTGTCCCTGGTGGGGATCCCGCCCTTCTCCGGCTTCGTCGCCAAGTACGTTCTGATCCGCGCCGGCGTGGTCGACGGCCAGTACGTCGCGGCTGTAGTGGCGCTCGTCGTCAGCCTGTTCACCCTGCTGTCGATGCTCAAGGTCTGGAACGGTGTGTTCTGGGGCGAGGCGCCGGCCCGCGACGACCGGCTGGCCCCGCTCGTACCGCCCCGGGGGATGGTCCTCCCGGGGCTGGTGCTGGCGACCGTGTCGCTGTCGATCGGTCTGGCACCCGGCCTGCTCCTGTCGCTCACCGACCAGGCAGCCGCCGGGCTGGCCGACCCGACCACCTATGCGACCGCGGTCGGGAGGTGAGGGCGTGAGCAGGGTCACCAGGGGTCTGACGCGGGCGTGGCGGCTGATCGCCTTCACCCTGTGGTTCGCCCGCGAGCTGGCGGTGGCGAACCTCCAGGTGGCGTGGGACGTGGTCACCCCCCGTGACCGGGTGGAGGCCGGCATCGTGGAGCTGAGGCTGCGCAGCCGAACGGACGCCGAGATCGCCGCCATCGCCAACCTCGTGTCCCTGACCCCGGGCACCCTCACGCTGGCCATCCGGCGGGACCCCGCCACGATCTGGGTCCACGGCATGTACGCGCCGGACGCCGAGGCCTTCCGCCGTCGGCTCCTGCGCATGGAGGACCACACCCTGCACGCCCTGCGCCTCGAGGGGAGGGACGGGTGATCGTCATCGAGGTGGCCCTGGGCCTGCTCGCGGTCGGGGTGCTCAGCGCGATCGTGCGCATGGTCAAGGGTCCCGACGCGGCCGACCGCGCAGTCGCGGCCGACCTCGTCTTCTTCGCCTTCGTCGCCGCCGTGGCACTCCTGGCCGTACGGCTGGAGGAGCAGGCCCTGCTCGACATCGCGGTGGTCGCGACCCTCGTGGGCTTCCTCGCCACGGTCGCGCTCGCCCGGCTCGTCCACCGGGAGGAACGATGACGGTGTTGGAGGTCGTCGGCGGCGTGCTCGTGGTGGCCGGAGGCGGGCTGGTAGCCCTGGCCGGCGTGGGGTTGTTGCGCTTCCCGGACGCGTACTCGCGGATGAACGCGGTCACCAAGGCGGCCACCCTCGGGGTCGTCCTGGTGCTGCTCGGGGCACTGGTCTTCAAGCCTTCCTGGCAGTCCGCAGCGGCCGTGCTGGTGGCCGTCGCCCTGCAGCTGTTCACCGCCCCGGTCGGCGGCTTCGCGCTCGGCAGGGCTGCCTACCGGTCGGGGACCCCGCTGGGGGCCGGTACCCGCTACGACGAGCTCGAGGACGCCGTCGACCGGGTCCGTGGCCGACAGCGCCCGGAGGACCGGTAGGTGCCGGGCAGCAGCCCGGTTGACCCGAGGTGGCGCATCCCCGGGCATGGAGTGGCACCCGTACGGGAATGGCTGGGGAATGGCGTCCGCAGCGGGGGACCGGACCTTCTGGGAGCAGCGCCTGGCCGAGGACTGGAACGAGGCCGGCGTGGGCTACCGCGCTCTGGGGCTGCCCTTCAACACCTGGATGTACCGCGTCCGGCGGGAGGTCTTCCTGCGGGAGGTGGGCACGCTCGACCTGGACCTCGGCGCGGCCCGCGTCCTGGACGTCGGGTCCGGGACCGGCTTCTACATCCGCCGATGGCTGGAGACGGGCGTCGCCTCGGTCACGGGGTGCGATCTCACCCAGTCGGCCGTCGACCGCCTGCGATCCCGCTTCCCCGGCGTGGAGATCCATCGGACCGACATCGCTGACCCAGACGACGCGATCCCCAGGGCGTCCTTCGACGCGGTCTCCTGCATCGACGTGCTCTTCCACATCACCGACGACGGTCGATACCGCGACGCGGTCCACCATCTCGCCGGCTTCGTCCGGCCCGGTGGCTATGTCCTCCTCTCCGAGAACTTCGTGCACGGGCCGGAGCAGCGCGGCTCGCGGCAGGTCAACCGCACGATGGACACCATCGAGGGGGTGCTGCGCTCGGCCGGTCTCGAGCCTGTCCGCCGCGTGCCGATGCTGGTCCTGATGAACGCCCAGGTCGACGCCCCGCGGGTGCGTCGCAAGGCGTGGGGAGCGTTCCTGCGGGGCGTGACCGTCACGCGGCCCACCGGCTGGCTGGCGGGCGCTGCGCTGTTCCCGGCCGAGCGCCGTCTGGTGCGCCGGATGCGCGAGAGCCCGACGACCGAGCTCCTGGTCTGCCGCAGGGTCGGCTCCGGTTGAGGGCGACGGGGTGCGGGTGCCGCCCCGGGGGTGGACGCTGGTGTCGATGGAGGAGCTCTCACTCGGAGCCGGGCGGCCACCGCGACGCTGGCCGTGGGTCGCCCTCGCCTGCGCAATCGTGGTCGGCGCCGTGTTCAGCGTGCTCGACGCCCGGGCCCGTGACCGCGAGGTGGCCGAGCTCCTGAGTGCGGTCGAGGCCGGTGAGGCCGCGGTGACATACGCCGAGCGCCGGGTCGCGGCCATGGTCACCTATGCGTCGCCGGCCCTGTGGAGCAGCGGGACACCGCCCCGGGCCCGGCAGGACCTGGAGCAGGTCGTCCAGGAAGCCGCGGGGGCGGGCGCCGACCGCGTCCGCGAGCTCGCCTCCGAGGTGGACGGCGCAGATGTCCTGCCCTGGCACGGGGGCGTCGCGGCCGCGCGGGACTCCTACGCCACCCACCTGCGGCAGCGCGCGGCCTACCTGGGCCGGGTGGCAGAGGATGTGCTGGTGCTCTACGAGGGCGACACGTCTGTCGGGCCGAGCCGCGCGCGGGTCCACGAGGCATTCTCCGACGCGGTCGGCGCCGAGGGGCGCGAGCGGATCCGGGCGCTCCTCCCGCTCGGCTGAGGTAGCTCAGACGATCGGTGAACCTCCCGTGACCGCCAGCACCTCGGAGGTGATGTAGCTGGACTCCTGCGAGGCGAAGAACACGTACGCGGGGGCGAGCTCGGCCGGCTGGGCGGCACGGTCCATGGGGGCCTGCTTGCCGAAGCTCTCGACCTTGTCCTCGTCCATCGTGGCGGGGATCAGTGGAGTCCACACGGGTCCGGGCGCGACGGA
This sequence comes from Jiangellales bacterium, assembly GCA_035462375.1. Taxonomy (GTDB): domain Bacteria; phylum Actinomycetota; class Actinomycetes; order Jiangellales; family Jiangellaceae; genus DASTQL01. The sequence continues at coordinate 20,603 of DATHUJ010000048.1, read as the reverse complement.
GTTGACCCGAATGCCCTGGTCCACGAGCTGCTGCCCCAGCCCCTTGGTGAAGTTGACGATGGCGCCCTTGGTCATCGCGTAGTCGAGGAGGTGCGGCGAGGGGTCGAAGGCCTGGATCGACGACGTCGTGATGATGCTCGAGCCGCGGGGCATGTGGGGGACCGCTTCCTGGCAGAGCCAGAACATCGCGTACAGGTTGGTCTTGAGAGTGCGGTCGAGCTGCTTGCTGCTGATGCCGAAGAGGCCTTCGTCCTGTGACATCTGGTACGCGGCGTTGCTGACGAGGACGTCGATCCGACCGAACTCCTCCACGGCCCGCGTCACCACGCGCCGGCACTGCTGCTCCTCGGTGAGGTCACCGGGGACGGTCACCGCCTTGCGTCCGGCCGTCTCCACCAGACGTACGGTCTGCTGGGCGTCCTCCTCCTCGGACTCGAGGTACGAGAGCAGCACGTCTGCGCCCTCGCGGGCGAAGGCCAGCGCCACGGCGCGCCCGATCCCCGAGTCGCCACCGGTGATCACCGCCTTCTTGCCCTCGAGCCGACCGGTGCCGCGGTAGCTCTCCTCCCCGTGGTCGGGGCGGGACTCCATCTCACCGGTCCGGCCGGGGTGTGGGATCTCCTGGCCGTCGGTGTCCGGCTGGCCGTACTGGGAGGTCGGGTCCTGGGGGGTGAACTGATCGCTCATCGAGGGTGGGCTCCTGCATCGTCGGGTGCGCGTGGCTCTCGCTGCCTCGTTCCCGCCACGGGCCCCGTGAACCCTCCCCGGCCGGGAACGGCGGTCGAGCAGGTCCCGTACGGACGGGCTCAACCCCCGTGCAGCGGGACTGGTCGGCCCGGGCCGACCTCCTCGAGGTCGTCCGCGGCTCGCTGTCGGCCGCCGTCAGGAGGACGTGACAGGCACGCGGGTCGAGACAGGTAGGGCGATCTGACGCGGGCGCGCCCGGGCCGGACTGCCGGGCCATGCGCGTGCGCCCGCCGTGGGCCTTGGCGTTGGCGTGTCGACGCTGATGCCACCCGCGCGCCCTCGTCGTCCGGCCGGGCAATGGGCCCGGCGGCTGACGGCACGGCGCCATCAGGGCCATATCCGGGCCACTCCGGCGGCACAGCCGTGCCTCTAGGGTGACCGGGTGCAGGTCGGGACGGTGCTGCTGATCATCGGCGGCCTCGTCGTCCTCGTCGCCGGGGGCGAAGTCCTCGTCCGCGGTGCCGGGGGGCTGGCCCACGCGATGGGGATGTCCTCGCTGGTGGTCGGCCTGACCGTCGTCGCCTTCGCCACCTCCGCCCCCGAGCTGGCCGTCACGGTGGACGCCGTCCTCGCAGGCACTCCCGGCCTGGCCGTCGGCAACGTCGTCGGCAGCAACATCGCCAACGTCCTGCTGGTGCTTGGCCTCGCGGCGCTGCTCCTGCCACTCGCGGTGCGGTCCCAGCTGGTGCGCGCCGACATCCCGGTGATGGTGGCTCTGTCCGTGGTGACGCTGCTGTTCGCCCTCGACGGCGGCTTCTCGAGGCTGGACGGCGCCGTCCTGTTCACCTCCCTCGTCGCCTACCTCGTCGCCGCCGTGACATTCGCCCGCCGGCGGGCCCGGACGCAGGCGACCGCGGTCGCCGCGACGGACGACGGCGCGGCCAGCGGTCAGCAGGCGGCCCCGGGCGACCACACCACCAAGGACGAGGCTGAGCACGGTACGGCGCGTCGCCGGCCGCTGGTCGACCTGGGTCTCGTCGTCCTGGGGGTCGCCCTGCTGGTGGTCGGCGCCCGGTGGCTCGTCCGGGGGGCCACGGACGTGGCGGCGACGTTCGGTGTCAGCGACCTGGTCATCGGGCTCACCGTCGTCGCGGTGGGCACATCGCTGCCCGAGATCGCCACGTCTGTCGTCGCCGCGGTGCGTGGGGAGCGCGACATGGCGGTGGGCAACGTCGTGGGCAGCTGCCTGTTCAACCTGGGCGCCGTGCTCGGGCTCGCGGCTCTGCTCGCCCCAGACGGGGTCCCCGTCGCCGACGCCGCGGTGGCGTTCGACATCCCGTTCATGGTGGCCGTCGCGCTCGCGCTGGTCCCCATCGCCTTCACCGGCTTCACGGTGGCCCGTTGGGAGGGCGCCCTCTTCGTCGCCTACTACCTCGCCTACGCGGTGTACGTCCTCCTGGACGCGGCCGGGCACGATGCCCTGGGGCCGTACAGCGAGGTCATGCTCGGTTTCGTCGTCCCCATCACGGTCTTCTGGCTGGGCCTCCTCGTCGCGTACGAGATCGGTCTCCGTCGAGGTCGCGGCAAGCGCGTCCCCTGACCCGCCCTGTGCCGCCTACCCCAGAGGGGTATAGTGGTGGCATGGACGAGGCGGCTTCCCCGGCGGTCGGATACATCGAGAACAAGGACGCGGTGCTCAAGCGGTTGCGCAGGATCGAGGGCCAGATCCGCGGGCTGCAGCGGATGGTGGACGAGGACACCTACTGCATCGACGTCCTCACCCAGATCTCGGCGGCGACCCGGGCGCTCGAGTCCGTCGCCCTGGGGCTGCTGGAGGACCACCTGTCGCACTGTGTGGCCCACGCGATCGCGGGGGGCGGGACCGAGGCCGACGCGAAGGTCAAGGAGGCCTCCGATGCCATCGCCCGACTCGTCCGCTCCTGACCTCACGACCGCCGGAGGACGACCATGAGCACCACCACCCGCTGGACCGTGACCGGGATGACGTGCGGGCACTGCGAGGCCGCGGTCCGCGACGAGGTCTCCCGCCTGGGCGGCATCACCGCCGTCGAGGTCGACCTGGTTCCGGGCGGCGTTTCGGTCGTGACCGTGACCAGCGACGCCCCGCCGGACGAGGCTGCGCTTCGCGCGGCGGTGGACGAGGCCGGCTACGAGCTCGTCGGCGGCGGCCCGTGAGCGACCGCACCGTCGAGCTCGAGATCGGTGGGATGACCTGCGCGTCCTGTGCGGCCCGGGTCGAGAGGAAGCTCAACCGGCTGGACGGCGTGCACGCCACGGTCAACTACGCGACCGAGAAGGCGGTTGCGACGGTCCCTGCCGGCGTGACCGTCACCGACCTCGTCCGTACGGTCGAGGCCACCGGCTACTCGGCGAGGGAACCAGCACCTGCGTCGGTCCGCCCCGGGGGTGCCGAGGGCTCGGTCCCGGAGGCCGACGAGGTCGGCCGGCTCCGTCGCCGCCTCGTCGTGTCGGTCGTGCTGTCCTCGCCGGTGCTGCTGATCTCGATGGCACCGGCACTGCAGTTCGACGGGTGGCAGTGGGTGGCGTTGCTGCTGGCGACCCCCGTGGTCGTCTGGGGGGCCTGGCCGTTCCACCGCGCCGCTGTCGTCAACCTGCGCCACGGCGCGGCCACGATGGACACGCTGATCAGCATCGGGGTCACCGCTGCTTACCTGTGGTCGGTCTGGGCCCTGGTCTGGGGCGGGGCCGGCGAGATCGGCATGCGGATGCAGCTCACCCTCGTCCCGGCCCGAGGTGGGGGGATGGCCGAGGTCTACCTCGAGGTCGCTGCGGTCGTGACGACGTTCATCCTCGCCGGCCGCTACTTCGAGGCGCGGGCGAAGCGTCGGTCCGGCGCGGCCCTGCGCGCGCTGCTCGAGATGGGCGCTCGCGACGTGGCGGTCGTGCGTGACGGAGCCGAGCACCGGATCGCCGTCGAGGAGCTGGCCGTGGGGGACGTCTTCGTCGTCCGTCCGGGCGAGAAGGTGGCCACCGACGGCGTCGTCGAGGACGGCAGCAGTGCGGTCGACACGAGCATGCTCACCGGCGAGCCGGTCCCCGTCGAGGTCGGGCCCGGGGACCCCGTGGTCGGGGCGACCGTGAACTCCGGTGGCCGGCTGCTCGTGCGCGCCACGCGCGTGGGCTCGGACACGCAGCTGGCCCAGATGGCGCGCCTCGTGGAGCGGGCCCAGTCCGGCAAGGCTCCCGTCCAGCGCCTGGCCGACCGGGTGTCGGCCGTCTTCGTCCCGGTGGTCGTGCTGATCTCCCTGGGGACGCTGGTCGGCTGGCTCCTGGCCGGCGCGCCGGCCCAGACCGCCTTCACCGCCGCCGTGGCGGTCCTCGTCATCGCCTGTCCCTGCGCGCTGGGACTGGCGACCCCGACGGCGCTGCTGGTGGGCACCGGCCGGGGGGCGCAGCTCGGGGTGCTGATCAAGGGACCGGAGATCCTGGAGTCCACCCGGCAGGTCGACACCGTGGTCCTCGACAAGACGGGGACGGTCACCACGGGGCGGATGGCTCTCGTCGGCGTCGTGCCCGCCGACGGCCAGGATCCCGACGAGCTGCTCGCTCTCGCCGGCGCGCTCGAGGACGCCTCCGAGCACCCCGTCGCTGCCGCCGTCGCGGCTGCGGCGAGGGAGCGACTCGGTGCCCTTCCTCCGGTCAGCGACTTCGCGAGCACCCGTGGTGTGGGGGTCGCCGGCGTGGTCCGCGGCCGGTCCGTCTTGGCGGGGCGGGCCGGCTGGGTCACCAAGGAGTGTGGGGCCGCGCTCGGCGCCCGCCTCGACGGCGCGATGGCCGAGGCCGAGTCCGCAGGCCGTACCGTCGTGGCCGTCGGCTGGGACTCGGCCGTCCGGGGTCTGCTCGTCGTGGCCGACACGGTCAAGCCCACGAGTGCCCAGGCGGTCGCCGAGCTGCGCGACCTCGGCCTCCGCCCCGTCCTGCTCACCGGCGACAACGAGCGCTCCGCGCGGGCGGTGGCCGCCGAGGTCGGTGTCGACGACGTCGTGGCCCAGGTGCTGCCGCAGGACAAGGTGGGCGCCGTGGCCGCCCTGCAGGAACGGGGCCGGGTCGTGGCGATGGTCGGTGACGGTGTCAACGACGCTGCAGCCCTCGCCCAGGCGGACCTCGGGCTGGCCATGGGCACCGGCACCGACGTGGCCATGGAGGCGGCCGACATCACCCTGGTCCGGGGTGACCTGCGCGCGGCCGGTGACGCGATCCGGCTCTCCCGGCGCACCCTGGCGACCATCAAGGGCAACCTCTTCTGGGCCTTCGCCTACAACGTCGCGGCGATCCCCCTGGCCGTGGCGGGGCTGCTCAACCCCCTCATCGCCGGGGCGGCCATGGCCTTCTCGTCGGTCTTCGTGGTCAGCAACAGCCTCCGCCTCCGCACCTTCCGCTGACCCGCTCCGCATTGACCACGTTCACCACCCTCGTGGTGGGATCACGAGGCGTCGACGCCTCGTGAAGGCCCGAGCAGCCTGGTGGTGGCCCGGTGGCCACCGGCCCTGGAGCCAGCTCACGCCTCCAGGACGGCCCTGATCCGGTCGAGGTCCTTGCGGTTGGCCCGCCGCATCGCGGCCTGGAGGGCGGGTGCCGCGACAGCGCCGAAGCCGGCCGGCTCGCCGCGGTTGCGCAAGGTCATCCGCGTGGTGGTCGGGCCCAGGGATTCCCACGTGTAGGTGGTCTCCATCGGGAATGGGCCGTCCGCGGTGCGCATCACCAGCCGTTCCCCGGGGACGTGCTCCATCACCTCGTACGTGTAGGAGAGGCGCCGCCCCAGGAATCGCGCCTCGAAGTCGACCTCGGATCCGACCCGGAGCGGCGGCGGCGTCCGCCAGGTGACGGACCGGATGTTCTCGTACCACCCCGGGGCGTTGGAGGGATCCGCCGCGTAGCGGGCCACCTCGTCGCGGGGGCACTCGATGACCGTCTCGGTCAGCACATCGACCGCCACGCCCGGACCGTACGCCCGCCCGGCTTCCGTCACCACCACGAGGGTGGTGAACGTGGTCATTCGGGGCTCGGTCAGTGCCGGCCCGGCAGCTTCACGACGCTGACGAAGAAGTCGTCGATCTGCCGCACGACCTGGTGGAAGCGCTCGAAGTCGACCGGCTTGGTCACGTACGCGTTGGCGTGCAGCGAGTAGCTCCGGACGATGTCGTCCTCGGCCTCGCTGGTGGTGAGCACCACGACGGGGATGGACCGGAGCTCCGGGTCGCCCTTGATCTGCTCGAGGACCTCGCGGCCGTCGACCCGTGGGAGGTTGAGGTCGAGCAGGACCAGGTCGGGCCGCGGCGCCTCGGCGTGCTCGCCCTCTCGACGCAGGAACGCCAGGGCGTCCTCGCCGTCGGGGACGACGTACAGGTTGTTCGCGACCTTGGCGTCGTCGAACGCCTCGCGGGTCATCAGCACGTCGCCGGGGTCGTCCTCGATGAGTAGCACCTCGATGGCGCGCAGGTCGGGCTCGGTCATGCAGGGTCCTTCCCGTTCGCGGTGGCGCCGGATGCGGCCACCGCCATGTCGTCGCGGAGGGTCGTCACCGGGATGGTGAACCGGAACTCCGCACCGGGTCCTCCGTCCTCGGGTTGCGTCAGCCACAGGTGCCCGCCGTGGAACTCCACGATCTTGCGGCACATCGCCAGCCCGATGCCGGTCCCGTCGTACTCGTCCCGGGGGTGCAGCCGCTGGAACACCACGAACACCTTCTCCGCGTACTGGTCCGGGATCCCGATGCCGTTGTCGCGGCACGCGATCTCCCACATCTCGCCGACCCGTCGGCAGGTGACGCGGATGCGCGGCGTGTCGTCACCGCGGAACTTCACGGCGTTGCCCAGGAGGTTCTGGAAGACCTGGGTCAGCAGGGTGGCGTCACCGGTCACGGTGGGAAGCGGGTCGGCCTCGACGCGGGCACCCGACTCGTCCAGGGCGGTGGCCAGGGACCGCAGGGCTCGCCCGAGGCAGTCGTCGAGGTCCACGTCGCCGATGTCCTGCCCCACGCGTCCGACCCGGGAGAAGGCGAGCAGGTCCTGGATCAGCTCCTGCATGCGCTTGGCCCCGTCGACGGCGAAGGCGATGTACTGGTCGGCCCGCTCGTCCAGCTGGCCGCTGTAGCGCTTCTGCAGCAGCTGGCAGAACGACGCGACCTTGCGCAGCGGCTCCTGCAGGTCGTGCGAGGCCACGTAGGCGAACTGCTCGAGCTCGGCGTTGGACCGCCGGAGGTCAACCGCCTGCTCCTCGAGCAGGGTGTTCGCCTCCTGGACCTGCTCCCGGGCCTGGGCGACCTCGACGAGCTCGTCGACGATCCGCGCGCGCATGGCCTCGACGTCGCCGGCAAGGGCGGCGATCTCGGACGCACCCACCGGTTCGACACGTCGGGTGATCTCACCCCGGGCGACCCGCCGGGTCTGCTCGGCCAGCTGCTCCAGGGGATCGGTGACCCAGCGCCGCAACAGGCGGATCGCGAGGTAGGTCAGCAGGATCGCACCGGCCGCGATGGCCCCGAACGCCACGACCAGGGCGACCAGGGCTCGGTCCATGGCCTCCTTGGCATCCGCACGCGTCTCGAGGAGCTCGTTCTCGAACGCGGTGAAGTCGGCGCGGTAGTCGTCGAAGAGTGTCTTGCCGCGCTCCACCTCGCCTGCGGGAACTGCCTCCGGCCCCCCGACGGCCCTCTCCTCCACCGCACCCTCGGCGAAGTCCTCCTGCCACACCCGTAGCGATCCTGCCGCCGTCTCGAAGAGGGACAGCACCTCCTCCTCGGCTGCGAGCCAGTCGCGGAGCTCGCGGTCCAGCTCCTCCTGCTCCTGGCGCCCGGCTTCGTACTGCTCGAGGACACCCGGCTCGCCGGTGAGCAGGTAGCCGCGGACACCGGTCTCCTGGCCGACCGACGCCGAGAAGGACTCACCGCTGGCCCGGACGGCCTCGAAGAAGCGGGTCGTCAGGATCTGCTCGGTGCGGTACACCTGCAGGATCAGCAGCACCGAGGCGACCACGATGGCGAGCATCGCTGCCACGGCCACCAGGGTGGAGCGCCTCAGCCTGGAGCGGAGGCTCCGCTCGTCACTGCCCGACACTGGCCTGCCCCGGGAGTGGTCGACCGAGGCGTAGCAGGGCGACGTCGTCGGCCAGGGGCTCCCCGTTGAGCGCCTCGACCGCGTCGATGAGTGCGTCCAGGGCTCGCTCCGCGTCCTCGGGCCAGCTGCGTGCGGTCAGGAGCTCCACGAGACCCTCGTCACCGAGCCGGCCGCCGCCGGGTGTGCGGCCCTCGACAAGACCGTCGGTGAAGAGGAGCAGCCGGCTCCCGTCCGGGAGGCCCGCCACGTCGGCCTCCCAACGCGTACCCGGCACGATCCCCAACGCAGGCCCGGGATCGTCGAAGGCCAGTTGCCGCGCCGACCCACCCGGCTGCACGACTACGGGAGCCGGGTGCCCGGCACGCCGGACCCGCAGCTCACCGGTCGCGGTGTCCAGGGACAGCATCACGGCCGTCGCGAAGACCTCGTCGCTCGGCCGCTCCGCCAGCAGGATCTGCTCGACACCCGGCAGCACGTCCCCTTCCGCCGCCCCGGCCAGGACGAGGGTGCGCCACGCGACGCGGAGGCAGACACCCAGGGCCGCCTCGTCGGCGCCGTGCCCCGACACGTCCCCGATCACCGCCCGTACGACGCCGTCGGCGTCCTGGACGACGTCGTAGAAGTCCCCCCCCAGCAGTGCCCGCCGCCGGCCCGGCCGGTAGCGGACGTGCACGTCCACCCCGGCCGCGGTGACCAGCGGACGGGGCAGCAAGCCCCGCTCCAGCCGGGCGTTCTCCTCGGCGACGATGTTGGCCTCGAAGAGGGCCCGCTCGGACTCGTCGGCCTGGTGCCGCTCGATGGCGTAGCGGAGGGAACGACCCAGGAGCTCCCCGTCGACCTGGCCCTTGACCAGGTAGTCCTGGGCGCCGGCGGACATCGCGGCGAGACCCTGGTGCGAGTCGGCGAGACCCGTGAGGACCACGTGCGCCGTCCCGGGCGCGAGCCGCCGCAGCCTGGTCAGGCCGGCCAGTCCGTCGGCGTCGGGCAGGTGCAGGTCGAGCAGCACACAGTCGAAGTCGTCGACAGCGACGGCGGCCGCCGCCTCGTCCAGCCGGCGGGCGCGGATGAGCTCCACCGGACCGACCAGGTCGGAGGCGTCCTGGAGGAACTCCGAGACGAGCAGGGCGTCACCGTCGTCGTCCTCGACGAGCAGGACACGCAGGGTCGTCGAGACGACGCGGTCGGGACGGACCTGCACGGGACCTCGCTGGTTGAGACGGCGATGTGACTCGCCGCGCTTCTGGACGAGGGCGCACGTAGCGTAGCCGCCCGCCGGTGGAACGCGGTGAGCCCCCTCGTGGGGCCGGACCGGCCCGGCCCACATCGTACGTGACGTCGGGCCCGCGCCCACGGAGCGGCTGCCGCGACTACGGTTTGCCCGTGAGCAGGGGCGCGACGGGGACCGGCGGGGAACGAGCCCGCGGAGGCGGCGGCTTCGTGGCGGCGGTGGTGGCACTGGCCGTGGTGGTGGCCGGCGTGTGGTGGTTCGTCGGTCGCGGTGGCGACGAGGACCCGGCAGCCGGGGGCGGCGGCGAGGCAGCGCCCTCAGCCCCCGGTGACCGCGCCGACTGCGTCCAGCTGGTGGTCGCCTCGTCCCCGGAGAAGCACGACGTCCTCAGCGCCCTGGCCGAGGAGTACAACGGCGCGGACCGTCAGGTCGGCGGCAGCTGCTCCTGGGTGCAGGTGACCCGGCCGTCCTCGGGTGCCGCGGCGGCCGCGCTCGCCCGCGGCTGGGACGAGCAGACGGACGGACCGCGGCCCGACGTCTGGAGCCCGGCGGCGAGCGGGTGGATCGAGATCGCCCGGCTGGACGCGCGGAACGCCGACCGCCCGGACGTCTTCCCGACCGAGGCGCCGTCGATCGCGAGCTCGCCGCTGGTGGTAGCGATGCCTCGGCCGATGGCCGAGGCCCTGGGCTGGCCGGACGCGGCGATCGGCTGGGGCGACCTCCGCGAGCTGGCCACCGATCCGGCCGGCTGGTCCTCGGTCGGGCACCCGGAGTGGGGCCGCTTCAAGCTCGGCAAGACCAACCCAAACTTCTCCACCAGCGGCCTCAACGCGACGGTGGGCACGTTCTTCGCCGCCACCGGTGTCTCGTCCGACCTCACCGTCGCGCAGGTGGAGGACCCGGCCGTGGCGGAGTACGTGCGTGCGCTCGAGACCAGCGTCGTCCACTATGGCGACACGACCCTCACCTTCCTGGACAACCTTCTCGCGGCTGACCAGGAGGGCCAGGGGATGACCTACGTCTCGGCCGTCACCGTCGAGGAGAAGAGCGTCCTCGACTACAACGCCGGCAACCCCTCGGCCGATCCGGACGCCACCGATCTCGAGCCGCCCCGTACGCCGCTGGCCGCCGTCTACCCCGCCGAGGGCAGCCTGCTCTCCGACAGCCCTTACGCGGTCCTGGAGGCCGACTGGGTCGACGACCAGAAGCGCGCGGTGGCCGAGGACCTGCTCGCCTGGCTGCTCGAGGGCGCGCAGCAGCAGCGCTTCGCCGAGGCCGGCTTCCGTACGGCGGGAGGGGAGACGGGTCCGCTGGCGACGACGGACAACGGGGTGGTCCCGGAGCAGCCGACTGCGGTGCTGGGCACGCCGGTGGCCGAGGTGCTGGCCGCCATCCGGGACGCGTGGGAGGAGTACCGCAAGCCCGCCCGGGTGCTCATGGTGCTCGACGTCTCGGGCTCCATGGCGGCGGACGTTGAGGGCACCGGGGCGTCACGGCTGGAGCTCGCGCAGCGGGCGACGGAGGGTGCGCTCGACCAGTTCGCGGAGCAGGACCAGATCGGGCTGTGGGCCTTCTCGTCCGAGCAGGCCCAGGGTGCCGACCCCTGGCGCGAGGTCGTGCCGCTTGGCGCCCGCGACGACGTGGTCGAGGACATCGCTTCGGCCGTGAGGAGTCTCGTCGCCGACGGTGGCACGGCGCTCTACGCCACGACCAAGGCCGCCCACCGGAGCGTCGAGTCCGAGGCGAGCACCGATTCCATCAACGCGGTGGTGCTGCTCACCGACGGCGTCAACGAGCACTCGGACAACGACCTACGAACCGTGCTGGACCAGCTCTCCACCGAGGGCAGTGAGACGGGTGTGCGGGTCTTCACGATCGGCTACGGCGAGGACGCGGACCAGGAGACGCTGTCGGCGATCGCGGAGGCCTCCCGCGCCCGCTCGTACAACGCCTCTGACGCCGCCTCGATCGACCAGGTCATGGTCGACGTCGTCAGCAACTTCTGACGGGTGGGTGGCGTGGTCTGGGTCTTCCTGTCGGCGCTGGCGAACAAGTGGCTGTGGCTCTTCGCCGTGTTCGCGACGGCGGTCCTGCTCGTGCTGCCCGGCGTCCCGGTGGGCCTCGCCCTCGGTGCCGGCGTGCTGGTCCTCGGCGCGGGTGCCGGCGCCGACGCCTTGGGGGACGTGCGACGGGCGCGGCGCCGGCTGCCTGGCGGCGAGCGACCCGCCGTACGGAGCCGGGTCCGTGACCCCGAGGCGGCGGCACACATCCGGCGGGCGGTGGCGGGCACCGAACGCCTGGAGCGGGCGCAGGAGTCGATGGCCGAGGCGCGGGCCGACCTCGCGACCGACGTGGGGGTCCACGCGGGGCAGATGCTCGACGCCCTGCAGCACACCGGCCGCCAGGTCGACCGCCTCGACGCGATGCTGGGCGGTGTCGACCCGGGGGCGCTGTCGGCGGAGCTGGCCGAGGTGGAGCGGGTGCTCGCGGCCCAGCCGGGCGCGGCGGCGGAGCTGACTGAGCAACGGCTACGCACGGCGGATGGCCTGCGTGCCCAGCTCGCCGCCTGTCGCAGGGTCTCCGAGCAGCGGCTGCTCATGCTGGAGCGGATGCGGGCGACGGCTGTGGGGATCGAGGGACTGGCCGTGCGCGTCGGTGAGATCGGTGCTCTGTACGAGTCCACCGGCCAGGTCGACACCAGCGCCGAGGACCTGCGTGCCGTCACCGGCGAGATCGAGGTCTTGCGTGAGGGGTTGGTCGAGGCTGAGCGCACCGTGCGGGCGGCCCTGTCGTCGACCGATCTGCCGGGCATCCCGGACGTGCCCGAGCCGCCGCCTGGGGGAGGCTTCCCGCGGTAGGGGTCCGGTCGGGTCGATCATGAGACGTCGCGCACCGGCAGGCATCGGCCGGGGAGTCGGTCGACGCCTACACACCCGGTTTCGTGAGGCAGCGGTACAGGGGTGCCGGTGGTCCGACCGATGCCGCGTGCCCCGGCCCTCCCCGGCCGGGGCCACGGTCGTGTCGGGGGGTCAGGGCATGATGCTCGGAGGAACCGCGTCGGGGAGGCGATCTCTTGAGCTGGGAGAGCGGCCGTCTGCGCCGGGTGGGTGCCGCCCTCGCGGGCATGCTCGCCCGGTGGGTCGTCGGCACGCTCGTCCTCGGCCTGGCGATCGGGGTCGTGCCGGGGGTGTCGTCCGAGAACTGGTGGGACGTTCCCGTGGCGGTGTTCCTCTGGGCGGTGCTGGCCACCGCGGCCCAGCCGTTCCTGGGCCGCGTCGCCGCGCAGCTCTCGTGGCTGGGAGTCCTGCTCGTGGGCCCGCTCGGCACCCTGCTGGTGATGTGGCTGGCCCTGACGCTCTCCCCAGGCCTCACCGTGTCGTCACCGCGTGCGCTGGTGCTGCTCCTGGGCCTCTACGTCCTCATCAGCACGGTCGTCGACTGGCTGATCCTGTCCGGCGACGACGAACGCTTCCTCGACGCCATGGTGCGCCGGTCACGCGTGCGGCACCGCGACGTGGAGCGCTCCGAGGCCCCGGGCGTGCTCTTCGTGCAGCTCGACGGCGTCCCGCTCCCGGTCATGCACTGGGCCATGGGCTCGGGCGCCTTGCCGACGGTGCGCCGGTGGGTCACCGAGGGCTCGCACGAGCTCACCGGCTGGCGCGCGGCTGTCCCGTCGACCACGCCGATCAGCCAGGCCGGCATCCTCCACGGCAGCAACGCCGAGATGCCGGCCTTCCGCTGGTACGAGAAGAGCAGCCGCGCCCTGCTCGTCGCCAACCGGCCCTCCGACGCCGCCGTGATGGAGGCGCGGCACAGCGACGGGGCCGGACTTCTCGCCGACGACGGGGCCAGCATCTCCAACCTCTTCTCCGGCGACGCCCCCGTCCAGTTCCTCACCATGAGCGGGGTGGGGCGCGAGCGCGTGCGAGGCCTCGGCAGCTCCGCGTCGTACGTCGGGTTCTTCTCCGACCCGCTCGGCCTGGCCCGGTCGATCGTGCTGACGGTCGGGGAGATGCTCAAGGAGGTCTACCAGGCCCGGCGTCAGCGGCTACGGGGCGTCGTTCCGCGAGTGCACCGCGGTGGCTCCTACGTCGCACTGCGCGGGGTCACCAACGTCCTGCAGCGCGACCTCTCCGTCGCCCTCGTGGTCGACCAGATGATGGCGGGCCGGTCGAGCATCTACGTGGACTTCGTCGACTACGACGAGGTGGCGCACCACGCGGGGCCGACCCGGCCGGAGTCGCTGCGCTGCCTGGAGGGGTTGGACGGCGTCCTGGCCGGACTCGAGCGTGCAGCGGCGGAGGCGCCCCGGCCGTACCGGATCGTCGTGCTGTCCGACCACGGACAGTCCCAGGGCGAAACCTTCCTCCAGCGGACCGGTCGGCGCCTCGAGGACGTCGTCCGCGAGCTGACCGGTGGCGGATCGGTCACCGCGGCGACCCGGCCGGTGGAGGAGTGGGGCGGGGCCAACGCCGTTCTCGCCGAGGTCCAGAGCACGACGGGCATGACCGGCTCGCTCTCCCGCCGGGCGATGGGCCGGCGGGGAACCGGGGCGGAAGTCGCGCTGGGGCCTACGGCCGGAGTCGACGAGCAGCTGACAGGCGAACCGGCGAACCGCACGCGTGACCTGCCCGCGGGCGGCGCTGCGGACGAGCCGGCGGCGCGCGACCCCGACGAGGTGGTGGTGGTGGGCTCTGGCTGCCTCGGCGCGGTCTGGTTCGCGGGGGTGCCCCGACGGCTACGCCTCGAGGACATCGAGGAACGCTGGCCCGGTCTCGTCGCCTCGCTCGCCGCCACCGACGGCGTCGCCTTCGTGGTCGGGCGCTCGCTGCTCGACGGTGACGTGGTGGTCGGGCCCAATGGGCTGCGCCTGCTCCGCAGCGGCCGGGCTGAGGGGGAGGACCCACTGGCCGACTTCGACCCGCGGCTCCTCGCCGACCTGGGCCGGATCGCCGGCTACTCCAACGCCCCGGACCTCTACGTCCACGGGGACTACGACCCGGAGACCGGCGAGGTCGCCGCGTTCGAGGAGCTCGTCGGCTCGCACGGCGGGTCTGGCGGGTGGCAGGACCAGGGCATGCTCCTGCACCCGGCCGACCTCAGGGTCGAACGCGGCCGGCTCGACGGCGCCGAGGCCCTGCACGCGCAGCTGGTCCGCTGGCTCGAGCAGCTGGGGCACCGCCGACGGCTGTCCGGGCGGCCGCGGACCGCTACGCCGGCTCCGTGACGTCGGCGACGGTGGCCGACAGTGCCCTTACAAGCTCGTCACCGTCGACGCTGAACGACACGCCGTGCGCGCCACCGCCGACCGAGACCGTGCGCCCGGTCACCCGCTCGTCGGCGACGACCGGCCAGCTGTGCACCGAGCCGAACGGCGTGATCGTGCCGCGCTCGTAGCCCGTGGCCTCCCGCGCCGCGTCGGCATCCGGCATCGACAGCCGCGACACCCCGAGCAGGGCACGCAGGCGCGGCCACGCGATCGTCCGGTCACCCGGGACCAGCACCAGCAGGAAGTCGTCATCCCCCCGTCGTACGACCAGCGTCTTGACGATCGCGGACGGCTCGACACCCCGCGCTGCCGCCGCCTCCTCGAGGCTGGACACCCTCCCGTGCCGGACGACCTCGAAGCCGATCCCGGTTCCCCGGACGGCCGCCAACGCCTGCTCTTCTCCCACGCGGCAGGAGACTAACGGCGTTCGAGCGGCACTCCGGCGGACGGGGCCGCGGTGGCCGAGCCGCGACGGTGGCGACCGTGACAGCGGGGCCGTCGGACGCCTCACGGATCACCCCGGAGGCCGTGGCGACGCTCGTCCTCGATGTCGTCGTGCCGGGCGGCGTGAGCGGGCCCCGCCTCGTGGTCAAGTAGCACCGTGACTCGGTGACCGGCAGGAGGGCGTGGCGAGGTGGGATGACCCGGGCCCCCTCCGGTGTTGCGAGAGTCGGAGAGACCTGCACGACCCGAGGAGCTGACAGTGCGCGCACCGGAGGACCTCTACCGCCTGCACGGCGACGCCGCCGAGCTCGGCCACCCTGTCCTGCTGCACAGCTTCACCGGATTCCTCGACGCGGGGTCGGCCGGCCGGCTGGCCGCCGAGCACCTGCTCACCGCCCTGGACCACCGCGTCCTGGCGACCTTCGACCCGGACGAGCTGATCGACTACCGTGCGCGGCGCCCCAGGATGACCTTCGTCGAGAACCGCTTCACCGACGCCGCCTCGGCCGAGCTGGTGCTGCACGAGGTGACCGATGCTGAGGGGACACGGTTCCTGCTGCTCACCGGCCCGGAGCCGGACTTCCAGTGGAGGCGCTTCACCGCCGCCGTACGAGGGCTCGTCGAGCGGCTGGGCGTGCGCCTTGTCGTCGGGATGACGGCCATCCCCTGGGCGGCCCCGCACACCCGCCCGGTCGAGCTGACGGCGCACGCGAGCGACCCGTCCCTGGTGGCCGACCGCGTCCCCTGGGTCGGCACCATCGAGGTGCCTGGACACATCTCGGCGGTACTGGAGCTGCGCCTCGGGGAGGCGGGACATCCGGCGATGGGCTTCGCCGCCCACGTACCCCACTACCTGGCGCAGATCGACTACCCGCAGGCGTCCGTGGCCCTGCTCCAGGCGGTCGCCCGCGCGACCGGCCTGGCGCTGCCGTCTGACGCCCTGGCGCTGGTCGCAGAGCAGACCGACGAACAGGTCCGTGCGCAGCTGGCCACCAGCGACTACGCCGCGGCCATCAAGGCACTGGAGGAGCAGTACGACGCCGCGGCGGGTGCCCGGGCGGGCATCGGCACGGGTGCGGACGTCCCTTCGGCGGAGGAGATCGGCGACCAGGTCGAGCGCTTCCTCGCCGGGCTCGGTGAGGGTCCTGACGACCGACGCTGACCGGTCGGGCGACTGATCGCGGCCGCCCGATCGTTCCGCTGACGTCGGTCGAGAGCTTGCCGGTCCAGTCTCGCTCAGGGCAGTAGCGCCAGCCCGTGGTCGACCGTCTCGACCTGTGACAACGGTCCCGGGACGGCGTCCGAGGGGACGTGGGTGCGGGCGGCTCGCTGGTCGCGGGCGGCGACGGCTCGACCGGCGCGTCCGATGACGCCGTACCTCGAGACGTAGACCCAGGCCTCCCGGGCCGCCGTCCCGCCGTCCAGCCGCAGCTCGTGCTCGTTCAGGTCCAGCCTCCGCCGGCGGTAGCCGGGTTCCGTCGCGTCGACCGCGGCCACCTGGTCGGGGTCGAGCCACGCGCCCACCACCGAGGTGGTGGCGCCGGGTCTGCGGCACGGGGTCACCGGGACGTAGCGGCGACGGCTCAGGTGGGCCGACCAGCCCACGGCGAGGCTCCCGACCCTCGCCAGGACCATGGGCACCACGTCGCTCACCCGCGCGGTCACCAGCTTGGCGCGCAGCACGGCCGGCGAGGCGTTGGCGCCCACGCCGAGCACCAGGACCCGCCCGGCCGTCGTGGGCAGCCCCCGGGCCGCGAGGAGCACGTCGAGCGCCTCCGTGACCGAGCCGCAGCAGTGTCCGGCGGCCACCCGCGCCTCGCCGAGCACGCGGACCCCCTCCACGTACAGGCGGTGGAAGCAGGGCCCCCGGAGGAGGCCGGAGTGGCCGGGCCGGGGACCCGGGTACCGGTCGGGCGTGGCGCGGAGGTCGCAGGCGAGCCCCAGCGCGTCGAGGGCGACCATCGGGGCCCAGTCTGCCCGATCCACGGGGCCGGCGAACGTTAGCGTTCGCTCCATGGCGGACCAGGGGCCGCGCAGCCGCCTCACCCCGGGCCTGGACCGGATGCTCCGGTACGAGCGGTCCTGGCTGCGTGGCGACGTCGTGGCGGGGGTTACGGTGGCGGCCTACCTGGTGCCGCAGGTGATGGCATACGCCGAGGTGGCCGGGCTCCCGCCCGTCGCGGGCCTGTGGGCCGTGGTCGGCGCGATGACCGTCTACGCGTTGCTGGGTTCCTCGCGCCAGCTCTCGGTGGGACCCGAGTCGACGACTGCCCTGATGACCGCCGTCGCGATCGGCCCGCTGGCGGCGGGAGACCCGGCCCGCTACGCCGCCCTCGCCGCCGCGCTGGCTCTCGTCGTGGCGGTCCTGTGCGTGGTCGGCTGGGTGGCCAGGCTGGGCTTCCTGGGGGAGCTGCTGAGCAAGCCGGTCCTGGTGGGCTACCTCGCGGGCGTCGCCGTGATCATGATCGTCAGCCAGCTGGACACCATCACCGGCGTCGAGGTCGAGGGCTCCACCCCGCTGCAGGAGATCGCGTCGTTCGTCGGCGCCCTTCCGGACGTGCGCCTGCCCACCGTGCTGCTCTCCGCCGCCGTGCTCCTGGGGCTGCTCCTGGGCAGCCGGTACTTCCCGCGCGCCCCGATCCCCCTGATCGCGATCCTGCTCGCGGCGTCGGCGGTCGCCTGGCTCGACCTCGACGTGGCGGTGATCGGCGAGGTCCCGGCCGGTCTGCCCAGCCCGCAGGTACCCGTCGTAGACGGCGGCGACCTCGCGTCGCTGCTGCTGCCGGCGGTCGGGGTCACCGTCGTCGCGTTCACCGACAACACGCTGACCGCCCGCGCCTTCGCGACGCGGGGCGGCTACCGGGTCGACGCGAACCAGGAGCTCCTGGCCCTCGGTGGGGCCAACCTGGCTGCCGGGCTCAGCCAGGGTTTCCCGGTGAGCAGCTCCGGCAGCCGTACGGTCATCGGCGACTCGCTCGGCTCGCGCAGCCAGCTCTACTCGCTGGTCGCGGTGGCGACGGTGCTCGTGACCCTCTTCGCGCTCGGCGACCTGCTGGCCGCCTTTCCCTCGGCCGCGCTGGGCGCCCTGGTCGTCTGGGCGGCCTTGCGGTTGATCGACCTGGACGAGCTTCGCCGGATCGCCAGGTTCCGGAGCAGCGAGCTGGTCCTCGCGCTCACCACGACCGTGGCCGTGCTGGTGGTCGACATCCTGTACGGGGTGCTGGTGGCGGTCGGCCTGTCGGTGCTCGACCTGCTGCGCCGGGTCGCGCGCCCGCACGACGGGATCCTCGGGTACGCGCCGGGGGTGGCCGGGATGCACGACATCGACGACTACCCGGGAGCCCGGCAGGTGCCGGGGCTCGTGGTCTACCGCTACGACTCCCCACTCTTCTTCGCCAACGCCGAGGACTTCAAGCGGCGGGCGTTGGAGGCCGTCGACGACGCCGAGCAGCCGGTCGAGTGGCTTCTGCTGAACGCGGAGGCGAACGTCCAGGTGGACCTCACCTCGGTCGACGCGCTGGACGAGCTCCGCGAGGAGCTCGAGGGCCGCGGAATCGTCCTGGCGCTCGCCCGGGTGAAGTTCGACCTCCGCGAGGAGCTGTCCCGCGCCGGGTTCGTCGACCGGGTGGGGGACGAGCACATCTTCGCCACCTTGCCGACGGCTGTCGCGGCGTTCGTCGCCGACTACACCGCCCGCCATGGCCACGCGCCCCCGGGCATCAGGCCGCCCGAGCCGCCCACGGCCCCGCTCGGCGCGCCGTAGCCGGGCCGGGCGCGGTGGGGCGGAGATCACCGTGTCGGGCAGGTCCCGGGGGGCGCGACGGGGGCCGCACGGTGATCTTGCAGCGGGCCGGTCTCCTGGCTCGGGGACGGGGCGGGGATCACCGTGTCGGGCAGGTCCCGGGGGGCGCGACGGGGGCCGCACGGTGATCATGTCGAGGGAACAGCCGCCGTCGGGCGAAGATCACCGTGACCAGGTGGTCCCGCGGGGCGGCAGCGCCAGCGCACGGTGATCATGCGGCCAGGGTGGCCGGTCAGCCGGGGCCCGGAGCGCGCCGCTCCTCGGCCACCGAGTTGCCGCCGTCGACCACGATGCACTGCCCCGTGACGTAGGAGGCCCCGGGCGAGGCCAGCCACGCCACCGCGGACGCGACCTCGTCGGCGCTGCCACTGCGGCCCACCGGCGTCGCCAGACCCTCGAGCACCTCCGCCGCGGTCTGCGAGCCGGTCGCTATCCAGCCAGGTGCGACCGCGTTGACCGTCACCGCATCACCGGCCAGGTCGACGGCGAGAGCTCTCACCAGCCCCACCAGCCCTGCCTTGGCGGCGGCGTAGGCCACGTCACCACGCATGGCCATCACCGGCCCCGTGACGCTGGCGACCATGACGATCCTCCCGGAACCGGACGCGGTGAGCGCGGGCAACGCCGCCCGGGTGGTGAGGAACGCCGTGTCGAGGTTGCGCCGCAAGGAGGAGGCCCAGGTCTCGGGCGACATCTCCGCCGCAGTCCCGGACTGGTAGTCGGGGTCGGTGGTGGAGACCATGCCCGCGTTGTTGACGAGCACGTCGATGCCGCCCAAGTGCTCGAGGGCGGCCGCGACCAGGCGCTCGGCGACATGCTCGTGCGTGAGGTCGCCCACGAAGCCCTCGGCGACTACCCCCTCCCCGCGGAGCTCGGTCACCCGCTCGTGCACCCGGTCACCGGTCGCGGCGAGCAGCACGGCGGCACCGAGCCGACCGAGCAGGCGTGCGCTGGCGAAGCCGATGCCGCGCGCGCTCCCGCTGCCGGTGACGACCGCGACGCGCCCGGACGCGTCGAATGGGCTGGCGTCCATGACGGGACCATGGCACGAGTGGCGGAGTAGCGTCCCGTGACGTGACGACGTCGGTGCCCTCGACCGTGGTCGCGGCGGCCCTCGGGGCCGGGCCGGGCCGCCCCGTCGAGGTCCTCCGTGCCGACGACCACCGGGTGCACGACGGCGACGGCCAGGGCGATGGAGTCGCACTGGTCAGCGGTGCGGCGTCGGTCGCGAGCGGCCCGTCCCGGGCCTTCACGGTCGTCCGCAAGCGCCTCACCCGTACGCGCGGGAACCGCGGCGCCTGGGACGCCGTCGACCGTGAGGTGGACGCCTACACCAGCGGCCTGCTCGACGACCTCCCGGGGATCGCCGCGCCGCGCCTGCTCGGTGTCTCGGAGGGACCTGGAGGGTCGGTCGAGCTCTGGCTCGAGCGCGTGATCGACGAGGTCGGCGACTGGCCGCTGGAGCGCTACGCGCTGGCGGCTCGGCACCTCGGCCGGTTCAACGGCGCGGGTCTGACCGGCCACCGCAGCCAGCCCCCGTACGGCTGGCTGTCCCGCGGCTGGCTCAGCCAGTGGGTCGAGGCGACGGGGCCGGCGGTGCGCCGCCTGGCCGGGCTCGCCGGCGCGCCGCTGGTCCACCAGGTCTTCCCACCGCCCGTGCTCGACCTCGTCCTGGACGCCTGGGAGCGGCGCGCCGGCTGGCTGGCGACGCTGGAGGCGCTGCCCCATGGCCTCGCCCACCAGGACGCCTTCCGTCGCAACCTCGTCGGCAGCGGTGGTCGCACGGTGGCGCTGGACTGGGCCTTCGTCGGACCGGCTCCGGTGGGTGCCGAGACGGCCCCGCTCGTCGTCGCCACGCTGGCCTTCGGGGGTTGGCCGATGGACCGCTGGCAGGAGCTCGACGACGCCGTCCGGGCCGGCTACCTGGAGGGGCTGCGAGAGGCCGGCTGGGGAGGCGACGCGGCGCTGGTCGCCATCGGCCACACCGTGGCGTCCGTGCTCCGCTACCCGCTCGGCACCGTGCGGCTGACCCTCCCGTACCTGCTCGGCGAGGCCGACCACGCGCACGTGGAGCGC
>DATHUJ010000047.1:0-48537 GCA_035462375.1 Jiangellales bacterium | reverse complement strand
GGATGCACCGCGACGTCGGGGGGAGCGTCCGGCGGACGTCGGCGGAACGGAGGGAGCCGGTGGACCGGGAGCACATCGACCGGGCGGCGGAGGCGCTGCTGGAAGCCCGGCGTTCGTGCGGCCTGGCGAGCGACCCGTCGGACATCCCGTCGATCCGGGAGACGCTCTACGCGCGGGCGCTGGAGATCTCGGCGTCCGGCGGAGGAAAGAAGGTGGAGTTCGTCGTGAGCGTCGAGGAGGGGAAACCGAAGGTAAAGGCGGTGTTGTACTAGCCGGGGAGGTTACCCCCCGCCGCCCGCCGCCATCCGCACCAGCGCGCGCTGCAACGCCGCCTGCACCTTCGCGTACATTTCCTCGTCCATCGACAGTTCTTTCAGGCGGGCCTCGGCGCGGTCCCTGGCGCGCTGCGCGCGCTCCACGTCGATCTCGCCGGCACGCTCGGCCGTGTCGGCCAACACTACGACCCTGTCGTTGTTCACCTCGCCGATCCCGCCGCCCAATGCGATCCTGGTGATCGCGCTCCCCACCCGGTACCACATTACCCCGATGTTCAGGATCGCCAGGTACAGGGTGTGGCCCGGGAGCACCCCGAACTCGCCCTCGTAGCCGGGGAGGACGACTTCGTCCACCTCCTCCGAGAGGAGGAGGCGTTCGGGGCTGACCAGTTCCAGGCGGATCGTCGATGCCATCGCGTTACACCGTGGCCAGCAGTTTCTTGCCCTTCTCGATCGCCTCTTCGATGGTGCCGACCATGTAGAAGGCCTGCTCGGGCAGCTCGTCGTGCTTGCCGTCCACGATCTCCTTGAACGACCGGACCGTTTCCTCGAGGCGCACGTACTTGACAGGGATGCCGGTGAACTGCTCGGCGACGAAGAACGGCTGCGACAGGAACCGCTGGATCTTCCGCGCCCGGGCGACCAGGATCTTGTCGTCCTCCGAGAGCTCGTCCATCCCCAGGATCGCGATGATGTCCTGCAGGTCCTTGTACTTCTGCAGGATCTCCTTGACCCGGGTGGCGACTCGGTAGTGCTCCTCGCCGATGAAGGCGGGGTCGAGGATCCGGCTCGAGGAGTCCAACGGGTCCACGGCCGGGTAGATCCCGAGCTGCGAGATCGGCCGCGAGAGCACAGTGCGTGCGTCGAGGTGTGCGAACGCGGTGTGCGGCGCAGGGTCGGTGATGTCGTCGGCCGGGACGTAGATCGCCTGCATCGACGTGATCGAGTGCCCGCGGGTCGAGGTGATCCGCTCCTGCAGCTCGCCCATCTCGTCGGCGAGTGTCGGCTGGTAGCCGACCGCACTGGGCATCCGGCCGAGCAGGGTCGACACCTCGGAGCCGGCCTGGGTGAACCGGAAGATGTTGTCGATGAAGAGCAGCACATCCTGCTTCTGTACGTCCCGGAAGTACTCGGCCATGGTCAGCGCCGACAGTGCCACCCGGAGTCGGGTGCCAGGCGGCTCGTCCATCTGACCGAACACCAGCGCGGTGTCCTTGAGGACGTCGGCCTCCGCCATCTCCAGGAAGAGGTCGTTGCCCTCGCGGGTGCGCTCTCCGACCCCCGCGAACACCGATGTACCACCGAAGTTCTGGGCGACGCGGCGGATCATCTCCTGGATGAGCACCGTCTTGCCCACACCGGCGCCGCCGAAGAGGCCGATCTTGCCGCCCTGGATGTAGGGGGTCAGCAGGTCGATGACCTTGATGCCGGTGGGCAGCATCTGGGTACTGCCCTCCAGCTGGTCGAAGTCCGGTGCCCTGCGGTGGATCGGCCAGCGTTCGGTGACCTCGAGGGCGGACTCATCGACGTCCATCGGCTTGCCCAGCGCGTTGAACACGTGCCCCTTGACGACGTCGCCGACGGGCACCGAGATCGGCGCGCCGGTATCGCGCACGGCCGCGCCGCGGGTGAGGCCGTCGGTGGGCTGCATCGCAATGGCCCGGACCATGCCGTCGCCGAGGTGCTGCGCGACCTCGAGGGTGAGCACCGAGCGGCCCGTCCCCTCCTCCTGGCCCGGAGGCGCGAGGTCGAGCTCCAGCGCGTTGTAGATCGCCGGCATCCGGGCGCCGGTGAACTCGACGTCGACGACCGCCCCCGTGACGCGGGCGACCCGCCCGGTCACGTCGGCCTCGGACGTGCTCTCCGGAGTGCTCGTGGCTGTAGTGGTCATGTCCTCATTCACTCCCCGCGGCGGCAAGGGCGTCCACGCCGCCGACGATCTCGCTGATCTCCTGGGTGATCTCGGCCTGGCGGGCCTGGTTGGCCATCCGGCTGAGGTTCTGCTGAAGCTCCTCGGCGTTGTCGGTCGCGGACTTCATCGCCCGGCGTCGAGCGGCGTGCTCGGACGCGGCGGCGAGCAGCAGCGAGGTGTAGACGAGGTTACGTGCGTACTGCGGGAGCAGCGCGTCGAGCACGCCGTCCGGAGAGGGCTCGAACTCGTACAGCGGCAGCACGTCCTCCCGCCGGCTGATCTCGTGCTCGCCGTCGGCCTGCGAGCTGCTGTAGCCGCTCTCGTCACCGTAGGCACCACGCTCGGCCCGGCGGAGCGGCTCGGGCACGTCCTCGACGACGATCGGGAAGAGTCGCCGAGCCCGGGGCTCCTGCCGCACCATGTTGATGAAGTGGGTGTAGACCACGTGGATCTCGTCGACGCCGCCCTCGTCGGTCGGGGTGTTGATCGCGTCGAGCAGATCGTCGGCGATCGTCCTGGCGTCGGCGAAGGACGGCGTCCCGGAGAAGCCGGTGTACTCTCCGCCGAACTCGCGCCCACGGAAGCGGTACCAGTTCACACCCTTGGTGCCGGCCACGAACGGGCGGATCTCCTGGCCCTGCTCTCTCAGCAGTCCCGTCAGCGACTCAGCCTGACGGATGACGTTGGCGGTGTAGGCACCGGCGAATCCCCGGTCGCTCGTCACGACCAGGACCGCCGAGCGCCGGGCCTCGGCCGCGGACTCCAGCAGCGGGTTGTCCAGCCGGGAGTTGGCCGCCGCCGCCTCCAGGGCAACGATGAGCGCCTGCGTGTACGGAAGGGCGGCCTGCACCCGCTGCTGGGCCTTGGTGATCCGCGACGTCGCGATGAGCTCCTGCGCCCGCGTGATCTTCTTGGTGGACTCCACGGAGCGGATGCGCCGTCGGAGCACCCGGAGCTGGGCTCCCACTGGTCAGTGACCTCCCGTCACGGTGAAGGGGCGCCGGTGTCGCCGGCCGGTCCGGCGACCTCGCGGACGTCCTCCTCGGTGTGGCGACGACGACGGAGGCGGACGAGGTCCTCCTCGCCCTCCGCCATGGCCTCGACCGGCTCGTCCTTGACGAGCGGCTGCCCCGAGGCCGTGACGAACTGCCCCTTGAAGGCGTCGATGGCCTGCTCCAGCAGGCGGACGTCGTCGTCGGACAACGCGTTGGTCGACGCGATGCTGTCCAGGATCTCCTTGCGCTCGCGGCCGAGGTAGTCGAGGAACTCGCTCTCGAACCGGCGGACGTCCTCCACCGGCACGTCGTCGAGGCGGCCGGTGGTGCCTGCCCAGATGGAGACCACCTGGTGGTTGACCGGGAACGGTGAGTACTGCGGCTGCTTGAGCAGCTCGACGAGCCGTGCCCCACGGTCGAGCTGGGCGCGGCTCGCAGCATCGAGGTCGGAGGCGAAGGCCGCGAACGCCTCGAGGTCGCGGTACTGCGCGAGGTCGAGGCGCAGCGAGCCGGCCACCTTCTTCATCGCCTTGACCTGGGCGGCGCCACCGACTCGGGAGACCGAGATCCCGACGTTGATCGCCGGCCGGACGCCCGAGTTGAACAGGTCGGTCTCGAGGAAGCACTGGCCGTCGGTGATGGAGATGACGTTGGTCGGGATGAAGGCAGACACGTCGTTGCCCTTGGTCTCGATCAGCGGGAGCCCCGTCATCGAGCCGGCGCCCAGCTCGTCGGAGAGCTTCGCGCAGCGTTCGAGGAGCCGCGAGTGAAGGTAGAAGACGTCACCCGGGTAGGCCTCGCGGCCGGGCGGCCGGCGCAGCAGCAGGGACACGGTGCGGTAGGCCTCGGCTTGCTTGGACAGATCGTCGAAGACGATGAGCACGTGGTACCCCTGGTACATCCAGTGCTGCCCGAGCGCGGACCCGGTGTACGGCGAGAGGTACTTGAAGCCCGCGGAGTCCGAGGCCGGCGACGCCACGATGGTGGTGTACTCCATGGCGCCCGCCTCCTCGAGCGCCGTCCGGATGCCCGCAATCGTGGACCCCTTCTGCCCGGTCGCGACGTAGATGCACCGGACCTGCTTCGCCTTGTCACCGGTCTTCCAGTTGTCCAGCTGGTTGATGATCGTGTCCACGACGACCGCGGTCTTGCCGGTCTGCCGGTCGCCGATGATGAGCTGGCGCTGGCCGCGGCCGATCGGGGTCATCGCGTCGATGGCCTTGATGCCGGTCTGCAAGGGTTCGCTCACCGGCTGGCGCTGGATGACCGTGGGTGCCTGCAGCTCGAGGGCGCGGCGGCCCTCCGCCGCGATGTCGCCCAGGCCGTCGATCGGGGTGCCCAGCGGGTCGACCACTCGGCCCATGAAGGCGTCGCCCACGGGTACCGACAGGACCTCGCCGGTCCGGCGAACCGTCGTGCCCTCCTCGATGCCCGTGAAGTCGCCGAGGACGACTGCGCCGATCTCGCGTAGGTCCAGGTTCAGTGCGAGACCGAGTGTGCCGCCTTCGAACTCGAGCAGCTCGTTCGCCATCGTCGAGGGGAGACCCTCGACGTGCGCGATGCCGTCCCCGGCGTCGACGACGCGTCCCACCTCCTCGCGCGAGGTCTCCGGCGCGTACGACTGGACGTGTCGTTCGATCGCGTCCCGGATCTCCTCCGGCCGGATCGTCAACTCCGCCATGGCGGTCCCTGCTCTCTTCGTCTCTGGCCCCCGCGGCGGGCGGGAGGGTGCGGTCGGGGGGTCGGACTGGTCACACGCCCAGGCGTCGTCGTGCCTCGGCGAGTCGGTGGGCCACGCTGCCGTCGATGACCTCGTCACCCACCCGGACGACGACGCCGCCCAGCACCGTCGGGTCGATGGCCACCTGCAGTGTCACGGTGCGTCCGTAGACCCGGCCGAGTGCTGCCGCGAGCCGTCGCTGCTGCTCCTCGGTGACCCGGTCGGCGGCGGTCACCTCGGCGACGAGCTCCTCGCGACGCCGAGCGGCGAGCTCGACCAGCTCGGTCACGGCCGACTCGGCTCCCCGCCCCCGCGGGTGCGCCACGACGTGGGAGACCAGCCGTACGGTCTCGTCCTGCGCCCGCCCACGGAGCAGCCCGGCGACCAGCTCGGCTTTGGCGGAGTCGGCCACCGCCGGGTCGCTCAGGGTCGAGGCCAGCCGGTCGTCACCGGCGATCGTGCGGGCGAAGCGGAACAGCTCGTCCTCGACGGCGTCCAGGCGACCGCTGCGCTCGGCCCCGAGGAACGCTGCCTCGGCACCGAGGACCTCGAGCGCGTCGACCAGGTCGCGGGCCGAGGACCAGCGACTGCGCACGACGTCGGCGACCACGTCACGGGTCAGCTCCGAGACCAGACCCTGGAGGACTGCCGAGGCGAGGGACGCCCGCCGCTCCGACGGTGTCCCGGCGTCGGAGAGCACGCCGCGCAGGGACGACTCGCGGGAGAGCAAGGCCGACACGTCGAGCAGCTCCGCGGACAGCACCTCGAAGCCCGGCTCGTCGACCCGGGCGGCCAGCGCATCCTGTGCCTCGGCGAGCGAGGTGCGGCTCGGACCATGCACCATCAGCGGCTCACCGGCCCGTCCGGTGAGCCGGCTCCGGCGGCCTCCAGGTCGGCGATGAACCGGTCGACCGTCGCCGTGGTGCGTTGTGGGTCGAGCGACTCGCCGATGATGCGCTCGGCCAGGTCGGTGGCGAGCCGGCCGAGATCGCGCGACAGGGCGGCCCGGACCGAGGCAGCCTCGCCGGCCATCTGCGTCGCCGCCCGCTCGTTGACAACCGAGGCGGCACGCTCCGCCTCGGTCCGCGCCTCCGCCACGATCGACTGCCGGTCGGACTGCGCCTCGGCCCGGATCCGGGCAGCCTCAGAACGCGCCTCGGCGAGCTGCTCGCGGTACTGCTCCAGCAGCGCCTGGGCCTCGGCGCGGTCCGCCTCCGCCTGCTCGAGCTTGCGCTCGATCCCTTCGCTGCGCTCGTCGAGGATCCGCTGCAGCGCCGGCAGCACGAACCTCCAGAAGAGCAGGAAGAGGACGACGAAGACGACCGACGACCACAGGATGTCGTAGGACGCCGGCAGCAGGACTGCGGTGCCTTCGACGTCCTGGCCGCCCTCGGCGGCAGGGAGAGCCGTGATGTCCATGATCAGGTGAAGATGAAGCCGGCGACGAGCCCGATCAGCGCGAGCGCCTCGACCAGGGCGATGCCGATGAACATGTTGGTCCGCAGCACGCCGGTGACCTCGGGCTGGCGCGCCATTCCCTCGAGCGCCTTGCCGATGAGGATGCCGAGCCCGATGCCCGGGCCGATGGCGGCGAGGCCGTAGCCGATCGCGTTGACGTTGCCGCTGACTTGAGCGAGCAGGTCCACTGCTTCGTTCCTTCCTGTTGGCGTCCGGTGCGGGTGCAGCGGACGTCGGCTTAGTGGGCCTCGCTCATCGCTCCGCCGATGTAGAGGGCGGTGAGGAGGGTGAAGATGTAGGCCTGCAGTCCCGCAATGAGGATCTCGAAGAGGGTGAAGGCGAAACCCATGGCGACCGCGACGATACCGAGCGGCTTGAGCGTGGCCTGCGCCTCGAAGAGCAGGTAGCTCGACGCGGCGAAGAAGAGCACGAGCATGAAGTGACCGGCCATCATGTTGGCCATGAGTCGGATCGTCAGCGTGACCGGCCGGAGCACGAAGGTGGAGATCGCCTCGATCGGCGTGAGGAGGAGGTAGAGGGGCTTGGGGACGCCGGGGGGGAAGAGGTTGATCCGGAGGTAGCCGCCGAGGCCGTGTGTCTGCACGCCGACCACGTTGAAGACGACCCACGTGACGCCCGCAAGGAACATCGGCACCCCGATCACCGCGGTGCCTGCCATGTTGAGGGCGGGCAGGACGCCGGCGATGTTCAGCGCGAAGACCATGAAGAACAGCGTCACGAGGTAGGGCAGGAACCGGCGGCCCTGCTTGCCGATGACCTCGTCGACGATCTGGCTGCGCACGAAGGTGATGCCCATCTCGCCCAGCAGTTGGAGCCGGCTCGGGACGACGCCGGGCCTGCGGAAGGCGGCAACGAAGAAGAGGGCGACCACGCCGGCCATGAGCAGGGCGATGAGGTTGATCCGCGTGGGTCCCCACCACGTCCCGGCGCCGAAGAGCTGTCCCGGGAAGAAGTCGGACAGGCTCGGAGCGGAGAACCCGTTGCCCTCGGCGGCGCTCAACCCGGCCAGGACCTGCGTCGGCGCGAAGGTGATCAGCGTCTTCTCCCGGTTCCTGGTGGGACGGTCAATCCCTGCCGTACCGCACGTACACGATGTAGAAGCTGAGCGTGAATCCCACCACGATGCCGATCGGCACGAAGACCGACGTGCCCGCGAGGGCGTCCACCCCGAGGCCGACCAGGCCGTAGAGCGCCGGGCCGGCGATCAGGGTGCCCATGATCGAGAAGACGATCGAGTCCCCGCGGGCGGTCTCCCGCGCGGCCTCGTCCGGCTGCTCACTCATGCCGCGGCCAGACGATACCAATCCCCGGCCGCGCAGGTCACAACCGGTCCGAGGGCTGGCGCGGCGCCGGTTCCACGTACGGGACGCGGGTCCGCAGCACCACCAGGCACTCGGCCGTGAGCCACCCCGCCACCCCCACGGCGAAGGCAGCGAGGAAGGCCGGCCGCGACCACGACGGGTCCCCGCGCAGCGCCGCCAGCACGGCGACCAGGGCGAGCACCTTGACCACCCAGGAGCCCACCAGCAGGAACGCCATCCGCCGGGCGTCCATGCCGGCCGTCAGCAGGGCCAGCCCGGCGGTGACCCCGAGGAACACCGCCGGAACGGCGAGGCCGAGGAAGGCCCCGCGGGCGCCGGCATCCCCGCCGAGGGCCCACCCCAGTCCCGCCGCGACGGGCAGCGCCACCGCGGTGCCGATCCCTACGACGCGCAGGACGCGCCGCATGGGAACGACCAGAGCCTCGGGGCCGTCCGGCACGGGAGCACTCCTCGTGGTGGGGGGCGGTCGCCCAAGGGTACGGGGACGGGCTGGGCGGGAAGCGACCTCAGGCCGGCCGGCCGAGGAGTCCGCGCGGTCGACCCAGGGTGAGGGCGATCGTGAGCACGAGGACGACACCGACGCCCACCATGCTCTGCCACCCGCCGACCAGGGCCACGACGACGACACCGAAGGCGACGAGAGCGGTCCATACCCACATCACCACGACGGCTCGGCGGTGTGAGTGCCCGATCTCGAGCAGCCGGTGGTGCAGGTGCTGCTTGTCCGCGGCGAACGGCGATCGGCCGGCACGGGTGCGGCGGGTCACGGCGAGCAGGAGGTCGGTGAACGGCACGGCGATGACTGCGACCGGCAGCACCAGCGGGAGCAGGGCCGGGAGCACCGAGGCGTCCCCGACGACCTGCGAGTCGAACTTGCCGGTCAGCGTGATCGAGCTGGCGGCCAGCAGCAGGCCGATGAGCATCGATCCCGAGTCGCCCATGAAGATGCGTGCGGGGTTGACGTTGTGCGGCAGGAAGCCGAGGCATATCCCGGCCAGGATCACGGTCACCATCGCCGGCGTGGTGAGCCGGGAGACCCCCTGCTCCACCGTGAGCAGGTAGGCGTAGGAGAAGAACGCCAGCGCACCGATCCCCACGACGCCGGCAGCGAGTCCGTCCAGCCCGTCGACGAAGTTCACGGCGTTGACGGTGGCGACCACGAGAAGGACGGTGAGCAGCGAGCCCTGGACGGGGTCCAGCACCAGGGGGCCCGCAGGCAGCGGCAGCCAGATGAGCTGCACGCCCTGGACGACGAGCAGGCCGGCCGCGACCAGCTGCCCCGCCAGCTTCGTCAGGGCTCCCAGTCCCCACACGTCGTCGGCGACCCCGACGGCGCAGATCACGATCCCGGCGGTCAGCAGTGCGCGCGCGTCGTCGGATTCGCGGAAGACCGCCGACATCCGGGGCAGGTAGCTGGCGACGAGCATCCCGGCGAGCATCCCGGCCAGCATCGCGGTGCCACCCAGCCGCGGAACCGGCTCCCGGTGGATGTCCCGGTCCCTGGTCGGCGGGACGGCCCCGACCAGGTAGGCGACCCGGCCGGCTAGCCCGACGAGGAGGTATGTCGTCGCGGCGGCGACGAGCAGCGTGAGGACGTACTCGCGCACCGGCGGAGGGTGTCCTGCCGGGTCAGCGCGGGTAGGCCGGATGCCTGCCCACGAGCGCACCGACCATGCGGCCGATCTCCGCCGCGGCCGACCCGTCGGCGTCGCGCACGGCCCGGCTGATCAGGGAGGCGACCTCCTTCATGTCCCCCTCGCCCATGCCCTGAGTCGTGACCGACGGCGTGCCCACGCGGATGCCGGACGCGGTCATCGGCGGCTGCGGGTCGAAGGGGATCGCGTTCTTGTTCAGCGTGATCCGGCTGGCATCGCAACGGGTCTCGGCCTCCGCGCCGGTGATCCCCAGGGGCCGGAGGTCGATGAGTGCCAGGTGGGTGTCGGTACCCCCGGAGACCGGCCGCATCCCCTCGGCCGCCAGGCCCTCGGCGAGCGCCTGGGCGTTGGCGACCACCTGGCGGGCGTAGGACTGGAACTCCGGCTGCTGGGCCTCCCGCAGGGCCACCGCCTTGGCGGCGATCGCGTGCATCAACGGGCCGCCCTGACTGAACGGGAAGACAGCCTTGTCGATCTTCTGGGCATGCTCGGCGCGGCTGACGATCATGCCACCACGCGGACCACGTAGCACCTTGTGCGTGGTGAACGTGACCACGTCGGCGTACGGCACGGGGGACGGGATCGCG
The DNA here is from genome assembly GCA_035462375.1 of Jiangellales bacterium. Lineage (GTDB taxonomy): Bacteria > Actinomycetota > Actinomycetes > Jiangellales > Jiangellaceae > DASTQL01. Next base: position 38,592 of record DATHUJ010000047.1, on the reverse strand, counting down.
CGACCGGCCACCAACCCGATGAAGTGCGCGGCGTCGACCATCAGGACCGCCCCGACCTCGTCGGCGATCTCGCGGAACGCGGAGAAGTCGATCAACCGCGGGTAGGCGGTCGCCCCACAGATGATCATCTTCGGCCGGTGCTGGCGCGCGAGGTCGCGGACCTCGTCGTAGTCGATCCGCTCGTCCTCGGCCGAGACGCCGTACGACACCACGTGGAACCACTTGCCGGAGAAGTTGACCCGGGAGCCGTGCGTGAGGTGGCCGCCGTGCGGCAGCGACATCGCCAGCACCGTGTCACCCGGCACCGCGAAGGCGGCGTAGGTGGCGAGGTTGGCGCTGGCGCCCGAGTGCGGCTGGAGGTTGGCGTGCTCGGCGCCGAAGAGCTCCTTGGCGCGATCGATGCCGATCGACTCGGCCCGGTCGACCTCGGCGCAGCCGCCGTAGTAGCGGCGACCGGGGTATCCCTCGGCGTACTTGTTCGACAACGTCGACCCCAGTGCGGCCAGGACCGCCGGCGAGGTGAGGTTCTCGCTCGCGATGAGCTGCAGACCGCCGCGCAGACGGTCCAGCTCGGCGAGGAGCACGTCGGCGATCTCGGGGTCCTCGTCGCGCAGAGCAGCGAAGTCCGGGCCCCAGAAGGGGACTGGCTCGGTCATCTCACGCACTCCTCGGCAGCGGCTTGCGGCGGCGGTGGGCTCACTCTACGACCCACCACGGATCGTCCGGTGCACACCGCGCCCCGCGAGGGCGTCGAGGGCAGGGACCAGCGCCTCGGCGATGGTGTGGGCGCACTGCTGGAAGGCCGTCAACGGCGCCCCGTACGGGTCGACCACGTCGTCGGTCCCGGGAGAGCCGGGAGCGAGGGTGCCGCGGATCCCGGCCGTGGCGGCGACGACGGCCCTGGCCCGCTCGACGGGGTCCTGGGGCCACCCGTCGGACACGAGCGCCACCACGGCGGCGGTGCGCGAGAACTCCCGCAGAGTGAACGTCCGGGCCAGCGCCTCCGGGACCAGCGTGACGGCCTGGGTGCGGTGCTCGCGGGTCGCCCCGAGCACGAGGTCGGCGCCGCGGACGTGCTCCGGGGCCAGCTCGCGGGCCCGGAAGTCCCGACCGTCGGCGCCGAGCTCGGCGAGCGCCTGCAGCGCTGCGAGCTCCATGCCGGACCCCTCGTGACCCCACGTCCCGGCGCTGGTCACGGCAAACCGGGCGGCGTGGCCGCCGACCCGCTCTTCGAGTCCGAGGCGGGTGAGCCGTTCCGCCATCGGGGAGCGGCAGATGTTCCCCGTGCAGACGTGCAGGATCCGGAAGACCGTCATGCCGCCACCACGTCCGGGACCACCTCGCGGAGGAGGTCGACGGGGACCGTCCCCTCCCGCAGGACCACCGGCGTGGTGCCCGTGACGTCGACGATCGTGGAGGGGACCAGGTCGCCCGCCGGCCCGCTCTCCAGGTAGACGGCGACGGACTCCCCCAGCTGGTCTCGTGCCTCGGCCGCGGTGGCGGCGGGTGGGTGGCCGGAACGGTTGGCGCTGCTCACCGCCATCGGGCCCGTGGCCTGCAGGACCTCCAACGCCACCGGGTGCAGGGGCATCCGGACGGCCACCGTGCCCCCGGTCTCACCCAGGTCCCAGTGCACCGACGGCTGCTCGTGGCAGACCAGGGTCAGCCCCCCGGGCCAGAAGGCCTCGGCCAGCCGTCGGGCGGGCAGGGAGAGCTCGGCCGCCACCCCGGCGAGCGTCTCGGTCGACCCCACGAGGACCGGCACCGGCATGTCGCGCCCGCGACCCTTGGCCTCCAGCAGCGCGGCGACCGCCTCCGGGCGGAACGCGTCGCAGCCCAGGCCGTAGACGGTGTCGGTGGCCATGACCACGAGACTTCCCCGGCGCACGGCACTCGCCGCCGCGACGATGCCGCCGTGTCTCTGGTCCGGGACCCTGCAGTCGAAGGCGCGGCTCACGGCTGACGTTCCCCCCGTCGTGCGGTCACGTACCGGGGCCGGCCGGAGAGGTCGAGGTGATCGGCCACCCCGATCCAGCGTCCGGTCGAACCGAACACCGCCGGCGCGCTCTCCCCCTGCAGGTCGGCGTGTTCCACGACCGCCACGCCCCCCGTTCGCAGCAACCGGGCCGCCACCTGCTCGACGACGCGGATGGCGTCGAGCCCGTCCTGTCCCGACCAGAGGGCGGCACCCGGATCGTACGAGGTCACCTCGGGATCGCGCACGTCGGCGCCGTCCGGTACGTACGGAGGGTTGGCGACCACCACGTCGACGGCACCGTCGAGGTGGGGTACCGCCGCGACCATGTCGCCGGCGTGCAGCTGGACAGTGCTGTCCGCGAGGTTGCGGGCGGCCCAGGCCAGGGCCGCCGCCTCCCTCTCGACGGCGTGCACCCGCGCCCCGGGCACTTCGTGAGCCACCGCGAGGGCCACCGCGCCCGAGCCCGTGCAGAGGTCGACGACGACAGCCCCGGGCCCCGCCGCTCGCGCGGCCCGGACGGCCGCCCCGGCGACGACCTCCGTCTCCGGTCGAGGGATGAAGACCCCGGGCCCCACCAGCACCTCGACATGGCGGAAGGCGGCCCGGCCGGTGATGTGCTGCAGTGGCTCACGAGCCGCACGCCGGGCGACGGCGTCGGTGAACCCGGTGCCGACGTCGCTGAACCGCCAGAGCTCCCGGCGCTCGACGCCGAGCGTGTGGGCAGCCAGCTCCTCGGCGTCGTGCCGCGGGGACGGCACGCCGGCCGCGGCCAAGGTCAGCGCGGCCCGGTCGACGGCTTCCCGGAGGGCGTTCATCCCCGCCGACCCGCGTCGTCGTCCTCCAGCGCTGCAGCCGCGTCAGCGTCGACGCAGGCCTCGACGACTGCGTCGAGGTCACCGTCCAAGACCTGGTCGAGGTTGTAGGCCTTGAACCCCACCCGGTGGTCGGCGATCCGGTTCTCGGGGAAGTTGTAGGTGCGGATGCGTTCGGAGCGGTCGACGGTGCGCACCTGGCTGCGACGCGCGGCCGAGGCCTCGGCGTCGGATCGCTCCCGGGCGGCTGCGAGCAGCCGCGCGCGCAGGATCCGCATCGCCTGCTCCCGGTTCTGCAGCTGGCTCTTCTCGTTCTGGCACGAGACGACGACCCCGGTCGGCAGATGCGTGATCCGGACGGCCGAGTCGGTGGTGTTGACGCTCTGTCCCCCGGGCCCCGAGGACCGGAACACGTCGACCCGCAGGTCGTTCGGGTCGATGGTGACCTCGTCCTCGGTCTCCACCTCGGGCAGGACCAGCACGCCCACGGCACTGGTGTGGATGCGGCCCTGGGACTCGGTGACCGGCACCCGCTGGACGCGGTGCACACCGCCCTCGTACTTCAGCCGTCCGTACGGCGCCTTCCCCGCCTCCATCGCCCCCCGCGCCTTGACGGCGACGGAGACGTCGCGGTAGCCACCCAGCTCGGACGGCTCGGCGTCCAGGACCTCCGTACGCCAGCCCGCCCGCTCGGCGAAGCGCAAGTACATCCGCAGCAGGTCGCCAGCGAAGAGCGCGGACTCCTCGCCGCCCTCACCAGCCTTGATCTCGAGGATCGCGTCGCGGCCGTCGTCGGGGTCGCGCGGCCGCAGCAGGGTCCGGAGCCGCTCCTCGAGATGGGTGCGACGCACGGCCAGGGACTCCGCCTCCTCGGCGAACGCGGGGTCGTCGGCGGTGAGCTCCACGGCGGCCTCCCGGTCCTCTCCCGCGCGCTGCCACGCTCGGAAGGTCTCCACGACGGGGGTGAGCTCGGCGTAGCGTCGCCCGAGACGGCGGGCCAGTGCCGCATCGGCGTGGACACCCGGATCAGCGAGTCGCCGCTCGAGCTCGCCGTGCTCGGCGACGATGTCGTCGACGCGCTCGAACACCGGGGACTCCTGGGACTACTCTGGCCGGCACCGGGGCGGGACCGGGGCGGGATGCGACGACGGCGCCGACCCGGGGACCTGTCGAGGGTCCGCAGGCCGGCGCCGTACGAGGACTACTTGCCGGACTTCGTCTTGCCGTAGCGCGACTCGAACCGGGCCACCCGGCCACCGGTGTCGAGGATCTTCTGCTTGCCCGTGTAGAAGGGGTGGCAGTTGGAGCACACATCGGCGTGGATGACGCCGTTGCGCGCGGTGCTCCGCGTCGTGAACGTGTTGCCGCAGGTGCACGTCACCTGGGTCACCACGTAGTCGGGGTGGATGTCGGGCTTCACGGCTTCTCCTGGGTCTCGGGGTCGCCGGGTCGGTGGAGCGGGGCGCTCCCCGTGAACCGGAACCGACCTACCAGTATTCCAGCCGCCCGGACGTCCCTCCAAACCCGCGTCAGCCGACGAGAGCGGCGACCGTCTCCCAGGCCACCTCGCCGTAGACCGCCGCGCCGACGGCGAGTGTCGCGAGCACGGCGAGGAGGACGAGACCCGGGAGCACCGCCTTGTCCGGATCCCTGGGAGGTGGCGGCACGTAGTCCGCCCGCTGGGACCCGTCGGGCATCGCCTCGCAGCCGGTGCAGAAGCGCCAGCTCGGCTTGTTGACGGCGCCACAGCGCGGGCAGGTCCAGGTCTCGACGGTGGCGCTCATCGACGGCCCCTCGGTGGGTCGGGTCGGTCGAACCGGCCTCCCGACGGCTGGTCCGTGCGGGACCGTTCCTACCGCATCCCGGCTGCCGGCCGGGCCCGTTCGCCCGGATCGCCGGGCCGTCCTCGTTCCGCCGTGCGCAGGACGAGTCGTCAGTCGTCGTCCTTGGTGCCCCCGGCCATCGGTGTGGTCTTCTGCACCTGCATGAGGAACTCGATGTTGCTGCGTGTCTCCTTGAGCTTGGAGAGCATGAGCTCGAGGGCCTGCTGGGAGTCCAGGCCGCTGAGCACCCGGCGGAGCTTCCAGACCACCTGCAGCTCGTCGCGGGCGAGGAGGATCTCCTCGCGGCGGGTGCCGGAGGCCATCACGTCGACGGCCGGGAAGATCCGCTTGTCGGCCAGCTTCCGGTCCAGCCGCAGCTCCATGTTGCCTGTGCCCTTGAACTCCTCGAAGATCACCTCGTCCATCTTCGAGCCGGTCTCCACGAGCGCCGTGGCGAGGATCGTCAGGGAACCACCGTTCTCGATGTTGCGGGCGGCACCGAAGAACCGCTTCGGCGGGTAGAGGGCGCTGGAGTCGACGCCACCCGAGAGGATCCGGCCGCTCGCGGGAGCTGCCAGGTTGTAGGCGCGGCCCAGCCGGGTGATCGAGTCGAGGAGCACCACCACGTCGTGACCCAGCTCGACCAGGCGCTTGGCCCGCTCGATGGCCAGCTCGGCCACCGTCGTGTGGTCGTCGGCCGGCCGGTCGAAGGTCGAGGCGATGACCTCGCCCTTGACCGTGCGCTGCATGTCCGTGACCTCCTCCGGCCGCTCGTCGACGAGGACGACCATCAGGTGGGTCTCCGGGTTGTTGGTCGTGATGGCGTTGGCGATCGCCTGGAGGACCAGGGTCTTGCCCGCCTTGGGCGGCGAGACGATCAGCCCCCGCTGGCCCTTGCCGATGGGGGCCACCAGGTCGATGACCCGGGTGGTGGGGATGCCCGGCTCGGTCTCGAGCCGCAGGCGGTCCTGCGGGTAGAGCGGAGTGAGCTTGGCGAAGTCCGGCCGCTGCCGCGAGGCATCCGGCTCGGCGCCGTTGACGGTGTCGATCCGGACGAGCGCGTTGAACTTCTGCTGCTTCTCCCCCTCGCGCGGGAGGCGGACTGCGCCGGTGACGGCATCGCCCTTGCGGAGCCCGTAGCGCTTGACCATCGCCAGGGAGACGTAGACGTCGTTGGGACCCGGGAGGTAGCCGGAGGTGCGCACGAACGCGTAGTTGTCCAGGATGTCGAGGATCCCGGCGGCCGGGACGAGCACGTCGTCCTCGGAGACCTGCGGCTCGTCGTACCGGTCGCGCTGGCCCCCGCCGCCGCGACGGTCGCCGCGCTGGTCGCGATCGCGGAAGCGGTCGCGGCCGCGTCGCCTCCGGCGACGGCCCCGGTTGTCGTCGTCGTCGTCGCGCCCACGCGGCTGGTCCTGCTGGCGTTCGCCTCGGTCGCCACGGTCGTCGCGATCACGCGGGCGGTCGCGCTGGTCGTCGTGGTCACGCGGACGGTCGCGCTGGTCACCGCGGTCGCGCTGGTCACCGCGCTCACGCTGGTCGCTGCGGTTGCGCTGTTCGCCACCGTCACGCTGGTCGCCAGGGTCGCGCTGCTGCCCGCCCTGGCTCCGGGCGTCCCGGTCGGGGCGCTCCTGGCGGTCCTCCCGATCGGCGGGCCCGGCCCCTTGGTCGGGGCGCTCAGCCTCCCGGCCGGCACCCTCGCCCTGCGCACGGTCGGTCACCTGCTGGTCGGCACGGTCCTGCGGCTGGTCCTGCCGCGGCCGCGGCTCGGTGGCCGGGCGGTGGTCTGGCTCGGCCGCCCGGTCAGCGGCAGGAGGACCCTCGCCCCGCGGCGAGGAGGCGTCGCCCCCTTGCGCCGCCTGGATCGCCTCGATGAGCTGTCCCTTGCGCATGCGGCCGGTGCCGCGGATGCCCATGCCCGCGGCCATCTGCTGGAGCTCGGCCAGGACCATGCCCTGCAGGCCGGCGGCGCGGCGGCGGGGTCGGGCGGGCTTGTCCTCGCCCACGGGTACCTGCGCCTGCGCGTCAGCGTTCCCGATGAGGTGGGTGTCAGTCACTCAGGGTCCTTCCTGCGGACCGGGGCGCCGGGAGACCCCCGGCGCGTCAGGACATCCCGGGTGGATCCCGGGGAGGTGCACGCGACGCGTCGTCGGGCTACCCGGGTACGACGGACCGCACGAGGAGGTACGGGGCCACGGTCGGGGACGGCAGGTCCCGTAGGTCCATGGAGGTCGCTACCCGCCCGAAGGGCGTCGGTGCGTGTCGAGACTAACACGCGCGGCCCGCGGCGCATTCCCGACCGCCGCGCAGGCGGCGTGTCGCGGGCACGGCGACCGGACCGGTCGTCACCGGGGCGTCGTCGACCGTGGCGCGGCGGGCTCGACGACCGCCCCCGCAGGTTCGATCCCCGGTCGCAGCACCGTCCACCCCGGACCGATCTCCGCCTCGACGCCTGCGGTAGGCCCGTCGGCGAGGACGAGGACGGAAGGGCCGGCTCCGGAGACGACGGCCGCCAGCCCCGTGGCACGCAGGCGGTCGACGAGGTCCAGCGACTCGGGCATCGCGGCCCGCCGGTAGTCCTGGTGGAGCCGGTCCTCCGTCGCGGCCAGCAGCAGGTCCGGGCGTCGGGTGAGCGCCTCGACCAGCAGGGCTGCGCGCGCGGCGTTGGCGGCAGCGTCGCGGTGGGGGACCAGGTCCGGGAGGAGGGCGCGGGCCGCGTCCGTGCTCAGGTGCCGGTCGGGCACGGCGACGACGGGGGCGACCTGCGGGTGGACCTCCAGGCGGACCGCGCGGGACAGCCCCCCCGCCGTCCACGCCACCGTGGCGCCGCCGAGCAGGCAGGGCGCCACGTTGTCGGGGTGCCCCTCCATGCCGCCGGCGATCTCGAGCACAGCGGCGTCGGCCAACCGTTCGAGCCCGCCGGGCACGAGGGCACGGGCAGCCACGACTCCGGCGACGATGGCGCCGGCGGAGCTCCCCAGGCCGCGGCCGTGCGGGATGCGGTTCAGGCAGCGCAGGTGGAGGCCCGCCGGCCCGTCGCCCAAGCGGTCGAAGGTGGCCCGCATGGCCCGGACCACGAGGTGGGTGCCGTCACCCGGTAGTCCCTCCGCGCCCTGTCCCTCGACCGTGACGGTCGTGACCGGCGCCACCAACGGCCAGACCGTCACCTCGTCGTGCAGCGCCAAGGCCAGACCGAGGCAGTCGTAGCCCGGCCCGAGGTTGGCGCTGGTGGCCGGGACCCGGACCACCACCGGCGGTGCAGGCATCAACGCAGGCCGAGCGCGCCCGCGGCGGCGTGAGGGTCGACGGGCACCACGGTCTCCTCGATCGAGCCGAAGGCGTCCAGCGCGGTGTCGACGTCCTTGAGGCCGTGTCCGGTCACGGTGACGACGACCGTCTGGCCCGGGTCGAGGCGACCGGCGGCGTGCTCGGCCAGCAGCCCGGCCACTCCCGCCGCGGAGGCGGGCTCGACGAAGATGCCCTCGTGTTGGGCCAGGTCGCGCTGTGCCGACAGGATGGCCTCGTCGGTGACCATGTCGACCAGCCCGCCGGACTCGTCACGGGCGGCCACGGCCAGCTGCCAGGAGGCAGGGTTGCCGATCCGGATCGCGGTGGCCACGGTCTCCGGGTGCTCCACCACGGCGCCACGCACGATCGGGGCCGCGCCCTCCGCCTGGAAGCCCCACATGCGGGGGCGGCGAGTGGCCGGCCCGGACGCCTCGTACTCGCGGTAGCCCATCCAGTAGGCGGAGATGTTGCCCGCGTTGCCCACGGGCAGGACGTGCAGGTCGGGCGCGTCACCCAGGGCGTCGACGATCTCGAAGGCCGCGGTCTTCTGGCCGGCCAGCCGGTAGGGGTTCACCGAGTTGACGAGGGACACCGGGTAGTCGTCGGCGAGCCCCCGGGCGAGGGTGAGGCAGGCGTCGAAGTTGCCCTCGACCTGGAGGACCCGCGCCCCGTGGAGGACCGCCTGGGCCAGCTTGCCCCGGGCGATCTTGCCCCGCGGCAGCAGGACCGCGGTGGTCATGCCGGCGCGGGAGGCGTAGGCGGTGGCGCTCGCACTCGTGTTGCCCGTGCTGGCACAGACCACGGCCCGGGACCCCTCCTCAGCCGCCTTGGAGATGGCCAGGGTCATGCCGCGGTCCTTGAACGAGCCGGTGGGGTTGTCGCCCTCGACCTTCACGAGGACGGTGCATCCGGTGCGCGCGGACAGCCAGGTCGCCGGGACGAGCGGCGTGGCTCCCTCGCCCAAGGTGACGACGGGGGTGGCGGGGGTGACCGGCAGCCGGTCCCGGTACTCCTCGATGACCCCTCGCCAGATGCGGGTCGTCGAGGTCGGCACATTGCTCATTCGCCCTCCACCCGCATCACCGACAGCACGGCGCGCACGATCCCCAGCGCTCCCAGCGCATCCACCGTGGCCGCCAGAGCGGCGTCCGCGGCCGTGTGCGTGACCACCACCAGCTCGGCGTCGTCGGCGCCGTGGACCTTCTGCCGGACCGTCTCGATCGACACCCCGTGCTCGGCGAACACCGACGCCACCTGCGCGAGGACTCCGGGGCGGTCGTCGACGTCGAGGCTGATGTGGTAGCGCGTGACCGTCTCGCCCATCGCCCGGATGTCGCGGGCGGCGTAGGTGGACGCGCCGGGCCCTCGTACCCCCTGCACGCGGTGGCGGGCGACGGTGACGAGGTCGCCCAGCACGGCGCTGGCCGTGGGCGCCCCCCCGGCGCCCGGGCCGTAGAACATCAGCCGACCGGCGGCGTCGCTCTCGACGAAGACCGCGTTGTAGGCGCCCCGGACGCTCGCCAGCGGGTGATCGCGCGAGAGCATCGCGGGGTGTACCCGGACCCCGACCGAGCGTTCGTCGGCCGAGAGCTCGCAGATGGCGAGCAGCTTGACCACACAGCCCATCTCCCGCGCGCTGGCCACGTCGGACGCCGTGACGTCCGTGATGCCCTCGCGGTGGACGTCGGCCGTCGTGACGTGGCTGTGGAAGGCGATGCCGGCCAGGATGGCCGCCTTGGCCGCAGCGTCGAAGCCCTCGACGTCGGCCGTGGGGTCCGCCTCGGCGTAGCCGAGCGACTGGGCCTCCTCGAGGGATTCGGTGAAACCGCTGCCCGCGGAGTCCATCCGGTCGAGGATGTAGTTGGTCGTCCCGTTGACGATGCCCGTGACCCGCCGGACCGTGTCTCCTGCGAGGGACTCGCGCAGCGGCCGCAGCAGCGGGATCGCACCGGCTACGGCGGCCTCGTAGTACAGGTCCACGCGGTGCTTGTCGGCGGCCTGGTGCAGGGTGTCGCCGTCCTCCGCGAGCAGGGCCTTGTTGGCGGTCACGACCGAGGCGCCGTGCTCCATCGCCGAGAGCACCAGCGACCGGGCGGGCTCGATGCCACCGATGACCTCGACGACCACGTCGACGTCGTCACGGGCGACGAGCGCCGCGGCGTCGGTCGTGAACAGCTCCGGGGCGAGCCCGGTCACCGCACGGTCCCGGCCGAGCCGCCGCACGGCCACCCCCGCGAGCTCCACCCGCGCTCCCACCCGGGCGGCCAGGTCGTCGGCGTGTCCGGTCAGCAGGCGCGCGACCTGCGTCCCCACGACCCCGCAGCCGAGCAGCGCGACGCGGACCGTGCTCATCCACCCTCCCCAACCGTGCGACCAGCGGCGGTCAGTCTCGGCGACCGGACCGGTGCCGTCGGGAGGAGTCCGCGATGTGGGCCGATCGCCTCCCCGCCGCCCCGCCAGCCTACCGGCGCGGCAGAGTCGGTCAGCGGCCGATCTCGCGTCGGCCCGCCTGCCGGCGCAGCCGCCGCCGCTGCGAGGGATCGAGCATCAGGTACCCGGCTACGGGGACACCCACCACGACGAGCACCGCGAGCCACAGCGGCAGCAGGAGGTTGAGCAGCCAGACGGCGACCACGCCGCCCCCGGCCGCGAGAAGTACCGTCCGTCCCGACATCACTCCTCCGCTCGATCATGGAAGGATCGCCCTCCCACGCGTCTCTCCAGGGCCATCCTTCCATGATCGTCGCGGTGGGGGGCCGATCAGCGCCGCCGAGCGGTCAGGTGGGGGAGGGGGGTGGGTGGGTCAGCCGACGTCCAGCCGCAGCAGGTCGTCCTCGGTTTCCCGGCGTACCAGCACCCGCGATCGGCCGGCGCGCACGGCGATGACCGGCGCGCGCGGGACGTGGTTGTACGTGCTCGCCATGCTGCGGCAGTACGCGCCGGTGGCGGGGACCGCGAGGAGGTCCCCTGCCCGGACGTCCCCGGGGAGGAACTCGTCCTTGACCAGGATGTCGCCGCTCTCGCAGTGCTTCCCCACGACCCGGGAGAGCACCGGTGCCGCGGTCGAGGAACGCCCGGCGACCGTGCAGGAGAAGTCCGCGTCGTAGAGCGCCGTCCGGATGTTGTCGCTCATCCCGCCGTCGACCGCGACGTAAAGGCGCTCGGCCCCGGCGTCGAGCTCGACCCGCTTGACCGTGCCGACCTCGTACAGGGTGAAGGTGCTGGGCCCGGCGACGGCCCGGCCGGGCTCCACGCTCACCCGTGGGACCGGCACGGCGTAGCCCGCGCACTCGTGGCGGACGATCTCGGCCATCCCCTCGGCCAGCGCGGTCGCCGGCAGCGGGTCGTCCTGGGTCGTGTAGGCGATGCCGAACCCGCCGCCCAGACCCAGCTCGGGCAGGTCGATGCCGTACTCCTCCCGTACGGCGGCGTGCAGTCCCAGCACCCGGCGGGAGGCGACCTCGAAGCCCGCGGTGTCGAAGATCTGCGAGCCGAGGTGCGAGTGCAGGCCGAGCAGCTGGAGGGAGGGCTCGGCGAGCACCTCCCGTACCGCCTCCGCCGCGGCGCCCCCGGCGAGGGAGAAACCGAACTTCTGGTCCTCGTGCGCGGTGGCGATGTACTCGTGCGTGTGGGCCTCGACGCCGACGGTCACCCGGACCAGCACGGGGGCCCGGAGTCCCCGGTCGCGGGCCAGGCTGGCCAGCCGGCCGATCTCGTCGGGCGCGTCGAGCACGATTCGCCCCACCCGCGCGTCCAGGGCCCGGGCGAGCTCGGCCGCAGACTTGTTGTTGCCGTGCACGGCGATCCGTCCGTCCGGGAAGCCGGCTCGCAGGGCCACTGCCAGCTCACCACCGGTGCAGACGTCGAGGGACAGCCCCTCCTCGGCCACCCAGCGGGCCGTCGCCGTGCACAGGAACGCCTTCCCGGCGTAGAAGACCGTAGCCCCCGCCAGCTCGGCGAAGGCCGCCTCGAAGGCCTCGCGGAAACCGCGGGCCCGGGTCCGGAAGTCGTCCTCGTCGACAACGTACGCGGGTGTGCCGTGCTCCCTCGCGAGGTCACCCACCGCGACCCCCCCGACCTCGAGCTGCCCGGACGGGCGCCGGGCGACGGTGCGGGCCCAGAGCGCCTCGACGAGAGCGTTGGGATCGGTCGGGGGTTGCAGCCACGCGGGTCCGCGGGACCCGATGTCGGCATGGAGTGCTCCGGCCTCGTGCGCGCGCACGCTACATCCGCTCGGGGGCGGACACCCCGAGCAGCCCGAGGCCGTTGCCCAGCACGACCCGCGTCGCCTCGACCAGCCAGAGCCGGGCCCGGTGCAGGTCCGTGGGTTCCTCGTCGCCCCTCGGCAGCACCCGGCACACGTCGTAGAAGCGGTGGAAGGTACCGGCCAGCTGCTCGAGGTAGCGGGCCACCCGGTGCACCTCGCGGAGCTCGGCCGCGGTGGCGACGACACGCGGGAACTCGCCGAGGACGCCCAGCAGGTCACCCTCGCGCTCGTGGTCGAGCAGCTCGGGGACGAGCTCGCCCAACCCCAGGCCGAGGTCCTGGGCGTTGCGCAGGATGGACGACAGGCGGGCGTGGGCGTACTGCACGTAGAACACCGGGTTCTCGTCGGTCTGCCGCGCCCACAGGTCGAGGTCGAGATCGATCGGCGAGTCGGTGGAGTAGCGAGCGAGGGCGTAGCGTGCGGCGTCGACGCCGATGGCGTCGACCAGGTCGGCCAGCAGGACGACGGTGCCGGCACGCTTGCTCATGCGGACCGGCTCACCGTCCTTGACGAGGTTGACCATCTGCCCGATCAGCACCTCGACCGTCTCGTCCGGGTCGTCGCCGAAGCAGGCGGCGACCGCCCGCAGCCGGCCGACGTAGCCGTGGTGGTCGGCTCCCAGCATGTAGATGCAGCGGTCGAAGCCCCGCTCCCGCTTGTCCAGGTAGTAGGCGCAGTCGGCCGCGAAGTAGGTCCAGGACCCGTCCGACTTACGCAGGACCCGGTCCTTGTCGTCGCCGAAGTCAGTGGTGCGGAGCCAGACCGCGCCGTCCTCCTCGTAGGTCCGGTCCAGGTCGCTCAGTCGGTCGAGGGCGATGTCGAGCTCACCCTTGTCGTGCAGGGACTTCTCGTTGAAGTAGACGTCGAAGTCGACGCCGAAGGCGTGCAGGCTCTGCTTGATCTCGGCGAACATCAGGTCGACGCCCTCGACCCAGAAGACCTCCAGGGCCTCCTGCTCCGGGAGCCCCAGGACTCCGGGATGGCGAGAGACCACGCGGGCGGCGATCTCGTCGACGTAGGCGCCGGCGTAACCGTCGTGGGGCGTCGGTCGCCCCTGCGCAGCGGCCACCAGGCTCTCCGCGAAGCGGTCGATCTGTGCTCCGGCGTCGTTGAAGTAGTACTCCCGGGTCACCGCGGCCCCGGCGGCGTCGAGGACCCGTCCCAGGGCGTCGCCGACGGCGGCCCAGCGCACGTGACCGATGTGGATCGGACCCGTCGGGTTGGCGGAGACGAACTCGAGATTGAGCCGCTGGCCACCCGCGGCGTCCGACCGTCCGTAGGCGGCCCCGGCCGCGACGACCTCGCGGGCGAGGACGCCCTGAGAGGAGGCGGTCAGGCTGATGTTGAGGAAGCCCGGCCCGGCCACGTCGACCCGCTCCACCCCGTCCAGCTCACGCAGGCGCGTCGCGATCAGCTCGGCGAGGGCCTGCGGCGGCATCCGCGCCTGCTTGGCCAGCTGCATGGCCAGGTTCGTGGCGTAGTCGCCGTGCTCCTTGCTCTTGGGCCGCTCGATCCGGACCTGGGCGGGAGGCCCGTCGGGCAGGTCGACCTCGCCTGCGGCGATGGCGGCCGCGAGGGCGTCGCGCACCACCGTGGACAGCTGCTCGGGTGTCACCGGCCAAGCGTATCCGCGACACACGTGGTGCCAGGATGGAGCCCGGACTGCCGCAGAGGAGGGCTCGATGGCCGGACGCCAGGACTTCACCGACGAGCAGTGGGAGGTTCTCGCGCACGCGCAGCTCGCCGCGGGCTACCTCGTCGCCGGGCACGACGACCAGACCCGGCGGGACTTCGTCCAGGAGATGTACGCGGTCTTCGAAGAGCTGCGCGACCGGTCCGTGACGGCCGACAGTCAGCTGGTCCGCGAGGTGTCCGGCGCCCACCTCGGTGGGGAGCCGATCGAGGAGTGGCGGGCGGAGTCGGAGGACGAGCTCCTCGGCTCGCTCAGCCGAGCCGTCGCCACGGTGGCCGCGCAGGCACCCGACGAGGTGTTGGCGTTCCGCGAGCACCTGGTGGCCGTGGCGGAACGGGCGGTCAAGGCCAGCAAGCACGGCGGCTTCCTCGGCATCGGCGGAAAGCGCGTGACGGCCCAGGAGGAGGCGTTGCTCGACAGGGTCCGAGTGGCCGTCGGGACCGGCTGACCTCGGGACGGGACGGGGGCCGACGGCTGGTACCCTCGGCTGCGCCCTGGCCCCCGTAGCTCAGGGGATAGAGCATCGGCCTCCGGAGCCGTGTGCGCAGGTTCGAATCCTGCCGGGGGCGCCCTCTCCAGCGTCGCCGGCGTAACGGCTCGGATCCGGCGCGCAACTACACCTCGTTGCCAGGAGGTGCCATGGATCTCGACGTCATGACCCGCACCCGGGACTCCCTGCACGGTGTCGCCGAAGGCGTGCTCGCCGGGCCGCAGTACCGGGAGTCCGGCACGATCCGGCTGCGGGTGACCGGGACCGGCTTTGCCACCGTCGCGGCCCCCGCCCTCGCCGTCGACGGCGCCCACCTGGTGGCGGCTGGTCGGCGCGTTCCGCTGGAGGGGACGTTCCGTGACCTCGCCGAGGCCGCGGGGGTCGGGTGGGGACCGCCGGAGGGGCTCTACGACGACCACAGCGGCGTCGGCCCGGGCGACGACGTGGTCGTCGATCCCGAGGCGGCCCGCACCCTGGCGGACTGGTTCGCGCGCGGCGACACCGCCCTGCGCCGGGTCGCCGACGGCTCGACCCCCGTCCTCTGGCCCGAGCACTTCGACCTCGGGGTGACCCTGGACGAGGTGAACCTCGGGGTGTCACCCGGCGACGCCTGGAGCCCCGAGCCGTACGCCTACGTGGGTCCCTGGGCAGAGCATCGCGGAGAGTTCTGGAACGCGCCGTTCGGCGCGGCCCGCCCGATGTCCGAGCTGCCCGACGCCGACGCGCTCGTGGACTTCTTCACCGAGGGGCACCGGCGGGCCGTGGCAGGCTGACGGCGTGCGCGCCGTGGTGTTCGACCTCGACGGGGTCCTCGTGGACTCCGAGCCGGTCTGGGAGCGCGTCCGCCGCGCCTACATCGCCGACCGGGGTGGACGGTGGTCCCCGGAGGCACAGCGGCGGGTGATGGGCATGAGCACGGCCGAGTGGTCCGCCTTCCTCGCGGAGGACATCGGCGTGGGGGTCCCCGCTGCCCGGGTGGCCGAGGAGGTCGTGGCCGCCATGGACCGCGAGTACGACGCCGGGGTCCCCCTGCTCCCGGGGGCGGACGATGCGGTCCGGCAGATGGCCGACCTCGCCCCGCTGGGCCTGGCCAGCTCGTCGCCCCGGCGGTTGATCGACCGGGTGCTGGAGGCCACCGGCTGGGCGCCGATGTTCGCGGTGACCCGCTCCACGGAGGAGGTGCCGCGGGGCAAGCCGGCGCCGGACGTCTACGCCGAGGTCGTCATCGCGCTCGGTGTCGCGCCCGGCGACGCCGTCGCCGTGGAGGACTCAACCAACGGCGTCCGGGCGGCGCTCGCCGCCGGCCTGCACGTCGTGGCCGTCCCCCGCCCGGAATACCCCGTCGACCCGGACGTTCTCGACCGTGTGGACGCCGTCCTGGAGAGCCTGGCCGGCCTGCCGCTGCTCCACTCGCCGCACGACGACCCGGCCTGACCTGCCTCCCTGGCCCAGGGGTCCCGTCGGCCGGGACGTCCGACCCTGACCGGGCCCGCGCGCGGGGGCGGAGGGTCTGGGTAAGGCGGATGCTGCAGGCGCCCGCCTGCGGGAGGAGGATCCATGAGCACCCCGGCCGACGTGAAGGCACCGGTCCGGACCGTCATGGTCTGGCCGTTGGCCACCGTCCACGACGACGACACCCTGCGGGCAGCCGCCCGCGCGCTCACCGAGGAGGAGGTCGGCGCGCTGCTCGTCGTGCGCCGCGAGGACCGGCTCATCGGCCTCGTCTCCGAGCGCGACCTGGTCCACGCCGTTGCCGAGGACGCCGACCTCGACCAGGTCGTCTGCGGTGACGTCATGGCGCTCTCCACCATCTCCGTCTCGCCGGACGACACCGTCCTCGATGCCGCCCGTCTGATGAGCGAGGCGCGCATCCGTCACCTGCCGGTCCGCGAGGGGGAGCGGGTGGTCGGGATGCTGTCGATCCGCGACGTCCTGGACGTGCTCCTGACGGGATCGGCCGTAGCCTGACCGGGTGAGAGCCGAGGACTGGGACGCCCGGTACGCGGTGGCACCGGTGTGGTCACAAGGCCCCAACGCGGTGGTGGCCGAGCTGCTGGGGCCGCTTCCTCCCGGCCGCGCCGTCGACCTCGGAGCCGGGGAGGGACGGCACGCCCTCTGGCTGGCCGAGCGGGGCTGGGAGGTCATCGCGGTCGACTTCTCCGGCGCCGGTCTGGCCCGAGGCAGGGCGTTGGCGGACGAACGCGGCCTCGACGTCACGTGGGAGGTCGCCGACGTGACCGGCTGGGAGTCCGCCACCCCGGTCGACCTCGTGCTGGTCGCCTACCTCCAGCTCCCGGAGCAGGTCCTGGTCGGGATCCTGCGCAAGGCCGCGAGCTGGCTGGTCCCCGGGGGCCACCTGCTCGTGCTCGGTCACGACCGGGCCAACCTCGAGCGTGGGCACGGCGGCCCGCAGGACCCCGACGTGCTCCACACCGCCCAGATCCTGGCGGCGGCGGCCGAACGTCTGGAGGTGCTCGACCTCGAGCAGGTCGAGCGGCCGGTGACCACCGACGAGGGCCCGCGAACGGCCGTCGACACCCTGCTCCTGGCCCGCCGCCCCACCGACGGCTGACCGGCAGGGGACCGACTGGCGGCCGGCTGTCGCCATGCGCCCGACGGCGGGACCACGAGCTGTCCCGGGCTGCGGGCGTGCCGAGCCCGGGGCCATGGCTGTGGCTAGGGTCCTGTCATGCCCCCTCCCGACCTCCCCGGCCGGACCGACGTCGTCGTGGTCGGCGCCGGCCACAACGGCCTCGTCGCCGCCACGGTGCTGGCCTCGGCCGGTCTCGACGTCCTGGTCCTGGAACGGGCGCCGACGGTCGGCGGGGCGACCCGGACGGAGCGACCCTTCCCGAAGGTGCCCGGGTTGCGGCAGTCGACGGGGGCCTACCTGCTCGGCCTGATGCCACCCGACGTGCTGGCCCTCGCCGGCGGGCGCATCCGTCCCCTGCGTCGGGACCCCCACTACGTGCTGCCCACGGCGGGTGGCCCGGGGTCGCCCTACCTCGTCTTCGGCTCGGACCGGGCGTCGACGCTGAGGCAGATGGAGCAGATGTTCTCCACCGCCGACGTCGCAGCGGACGACGCCCTGCAGGCGGAGGTGGAGCAGCTGCGCGAGGACCTGGCCCCGGCCTGGCTGGCAGAACCGCTGGGTGTCGAGGAGACGGCCGAGCGCTACGTCCGGCCCGCCCTGCGCGACGTCTTCGTCGACCTGGTCCGCGGCTCCGTGGCCGACTACCTGGCACGCTTCGACTTCGAGTCCGAGCTGCTGGTGGCCATGTACGCGGTGACCGACGGCCTCTCCGGGCTGCACGCCGGCCCCGACACCCCGGGCTCGGGGCACAACTTCCTCGTGCACAACATGTGCCGGCTGCCCGGCGCCGACGGCACCTGGATGATCGCGGAGGGGGGCATGGGGTCGGTCTCCGGGGCGTTCGCCGACGCCGCGCGGGCCTGGGGGGCGCGGGTCCTGACCGACGCCGAGGTCACCGGCCTGCTGGTCGAGGCGGGCGCAGCCGCGGGGGTCGTCCTCGCCGACGGCTCGGAGGTCCGGGCCCGGGCCGTGCTCGGCGCCTGCGACCCGTGGCGCACGGCAGCCATCGCCGGCGAGCACGCCCCGGCGGAGCTCCTCCGACGCTTGGACGGCGTCCGGCGAACGGGGACGACGCTCAAGGTCAACCTCGCCCTCCGCGACCTGCCCCACCTGTCCTGCCTGCCCGACGGTGCCCCGTCGCCGTGGGGCTCCACCGTGCACCTGCTGCCCGACGCCGCCGGTCGGCCGATGCACGCGCTTCGGACGATGTGGGCAGAGGTCCAGCAGGGTCGGCTACCGGAGTTCCCGACCGTGGAGTGGTACGTGCACACCACGGTCGACCCCTCCCTGCGTGACGAGGCCGGCCACCACTCCTCCGCGCTGTTCGTCCAGTCCGTCCCGTACGAGCCGGAGGGTGGCTGGTCGGCGGCCCTGGACGGCTACGTGTCCCACCTGTTCGACGTCGTCGAGCGCTTCGCCCCGGGCACCCGCGACCTCGTGGCCGACGTCTTCCCGCTCACGCCGCCCGGGATCGAGCGGCACTTCGGCATCAGCCACGGCCACATCCACCACGTCGACAACGCGGTCGCCCTCGCCGACCGGATCCCCTACGCCACGGGGCTGGACGGGCTCTACGCCGGCAGCGCCGGCTGCCACCCCGCGGGTTCCGTCATCGGCGCGGCCGGGCACAACGCCGCCCACCGCGTCCTCGCCGACCTGGGTGTCGCCGGCACGCGCTGAGCCCCCGTTCGCCACGATGCTCCCCGGGGGGACAGGGAACCCGTGCGCAAGGTGCTGGTCGGGCTGACGCTGCTCTACATCATCACCCGCCGGCGTCGGTGCGTGGATCTCGGTCGACCGCGCACTGCCGTACGGCGTGATGGGGGGCGGTGCGAGGTCGTCGATCGACCGCGACGTGCTCATCGGCTGGGGCACGGCCTACTCTCCCTCGGTCCTCGCACTCGGCGCCGCGCTGCTCCTCGCCGTGATCGCCTCGAGCGCGCGGGGCGGCGGCCGGCTGGCCGCCGGGGTGCTGGCCGTGCTGGCACTCGGAGCACTCGCCAACGCCCTGGCGACGCCACGCGCGGTCGCGTCCCTGCGGACCCCGGAGGCCGACCTGACCCTCGCCGTGGTGAGCGCGGGGCTGGTGGTGCTGCCCGTGCTCGTCGTCGTCGTGGCGATCGCGGTCATGGCGAGCGAGGAGCGGCGCCGCTGGTGACCGTGGGCGCGGCGGACCCGGCCGGTCGTCGACGGGCCGGGGGAGCCGCGACCGAGCGCCGGGAGGCCGACGGCCTGGGCTACAGGTCCGAGCACTGACCCTCGCGGTCCCCGCTGCCAGCGTTGCCGCCCCCGTCGGGGGCCGGGTCGTTCGACCCGCACGGGAGGTTGCCGTCGATGGTGTTGTCGGCCACCGTCAGCCCACCCCGGTTCTCCTCGGCCTGCAGGTTGCCGTCGATCGTGTTGTGCTCGGCCACCAGCGGGTCTGACTGCGCCTCCCACCGCAGGTTGCCGTCGATCCTCGTGTCGGTGACGGTCGACGACCCTCCCTGCTCGACCTGGATGTTGCCCTGCACCACGGACGCGGCGGTCATGTCGACGGCACGCGCTCCCTCGGCCTGGACGTCACCGTCGACGTCCACGGCACCGGCGTCGAAGGTGGCGTCGCTGCCGACCCGGACGTTCCCGGCGACGCTGGTCCCGTCGAGGACGCAGGTCGCCCCGTCGGGCACCTCGACCTCCTCCACGCGGACGGCGCCGACGGTCCCGTCACAGGCCTCGGGGTCGGTGTCGGCGTCGGCGGGAGCGCCGGAGGGAGCCTGCTCGCCGTCGGAGGGCTCCTCGGTGGCGGTCCCGGAGCCGCCTCCTCGACGACCATCTCGCCCTCGGGCCGGGTGGTGTCGTCGGCGCTGCCGCACCCGGCCAGGCCGAGGGGGACGGTGAGCAGGGCAGAGGTGAGGAGGGCGCGTCGGACGGTCGTCGTCGTGGCCCGCACTCTCCCCCGGGGACATCGGCGACGCGTGAGGTGGATCCGAGAGTCGCCACATCCGATTGGGCGGCCACCGGGCCACCACGAGGCTGCTGGTGCCTGGACCCGGTGTGGACGCCTCGTGATGGCCGCACGCGGGTGGTGAACGTGGTCACTGGGGGCCCGGCCCGGCGGCCCCCGGGCGTCCCGTCGGACTGGCCTGGAACGTCGCGGACCGGGTAGCCGTGATGTACCTGGGCGGGGTCGTGGAGTCTGGCCGCACAGGTGTCACCCGGGTGAGCCTCCGACCGGGTTCACCGCGAGGCGTCAGACCAGCAGGGCGCCGTCCACGCCGAGCTCCCACCCGACGTAGCCGCGGATGAGCTCGTCCACCTCGGCCCACGTGACCGGCCCCGGGTGCACGGTGCTCTGCAGCGCGAGCCCGTCGAGCATCGCGCAGATCCGCCATGCCGCGACCGCGGGCTCCGGGCAGGTGAACTCGCCCTGCTCGCTGCCGTGCTTGATCACCCGCTCCACCGCTTCGGCCCAGCGCAGGTCCAGGTCCCGGGACACCTGCTCGAGGTCCGGCGACCGCAGCGCCGCCGCCCAGGCGCAGACCCACAGCCGCCAGTCGGACGTCCGACGGCGAGGGACGTACAGGCGGAGCACGGCCTGCATCTGCTCGGTGCCCGACCGGCGCGACCGGATGGCGCGGTCCAGCCGGCCGAGCTCGCGTTCGGCAGCGAAGGCGAAGGCGTCGGCGACGAGCCGGTCCTTGGTCGCGAAGTGGTAGTAGACGAGGGCCGGGCTGATCCCCAGGGCGCCCGCCACGTCGGCGACCCGGACCGCTTCGAAGCCGTCGCGGGTGACCAGGTCCACGGTGGCGCGCAGGATCTCGGTCCGCCGGTCCTCGACCGGCCGTCTCGTCGCCCGACCGCCCATGCGCCGGAGACTATCCGGGGCTGACTCCCGAATCAGGAGAGCCCGCCGGACCCGTGGACCACGCGCGCCAGCTCCTCGTACGGGAGCGCGTGGGCGGCGTGCCCCGACCGCCCGACGACCGTCGTGGCGGCCAGCAGCGAGGTCAGCACCGCCTCCTCGGTCGCGTCGACCACGGCGGCGAAGTACGGGTCCAGCCGTGACCCCGACACCGACGCCGCCCGCAGCCGGCCGGTGCGGTCCGCCCGCAGGCCGGTCGCGCAGGCGAGGAAGATCTCACCGCTGCCGTGGGTGCCGGTCGACCCGGTCCTCGCCAACCCGAGGCCGGCCCGCCGGGCCAGCCGGGTGCAGGCGGCGCCGTCGAGCGGACCGTCGGTGACGACGACCACGATGCAGGAACCGCGGTCTCCGGGCGGTGTACCGCCGGTGGAGCCCGGCAGGTCGGGTGGCAGCAGCCGGCCGGCCGGGACCCCGGCCACTGTGAGTCGCTCCCGGCTGCCGAAGTTGGTCAGGACGACGACACCGACCACGTGCCCGTCCGGCACTACCCGGGAGGCCGTCCCGATCCCGCCCTTGAACCCCAGGCAGCACATCCCCGTCCCGGCGCCCACCGACCCCTCGGGAGGTCGCCCGCCGCTGCCCACCGAGGCGTGAGCCGCCGCCCACGCCTCCGCCACGTCCGTGCGGCTCACCTGCATCCGGCGTGCGTCGTTGAGCCACGAGTCGTCGCACTCGGCGACGACCGGGATCACGACGTCCTCGGCAGCCGCCGGGGACTCCTCCAGCACGAGCTCGCAGGCGGCGTCGTAGACCCGGCCCAGCTGGGTCGTCGACGTGAGCAGGACCGGGGTCTCGAGCAGCCCCCACTCCCGCGCCGTCAGCAGGCCGGTGCACTCCCCCGCGCCGTTGAGCACCGCGCCGCCTGCCGGGACGGGCGCCTCGAAGACCCCGGTGGCGGGCACCACCACGGTCACCCCCGTCCGGGCCGTGCCCCTGCCCCCAGGGGGGTCGGGCTCGTTCCGCGCCACGGTCGCGTGGCCGAGTCCGACGCCCGGCACGTCCAGCACGGACGCGGTCGGTCCACTCGGGAACGAGCCGATCCTGATCCCGAGGTCAGCGAGCCGCGGCACCGTGACAGGATGCCGCAATGGGGCTGGACGTGCCCGTGGTCTGGTCGGAGGAGTGCCTCGGGCACCTTCCCGGCGGCGAGATCTGGCTGGGCGTGCGCACCCCGGGCACCGAGGTCCCCGGGCGTGCCGTCGCGATCCGTGATGCGGTCGTGGCGGCCGGCGGCGGGCTGTGCCCGGCCCGGCCGCACCCCGACGAGGCGGTCCTGGCCGTCCACGACGCGGGGCTGGTGGCCCACCTCCGCACGGCCTGGACCGACTGGTGCGAGGCGGGCCTGCCGAGCGATCCCGGTCAGGACCGGGTGGTGCCCTACCTCTTCCCCACGGAGGCCATGCTGGGCGCCTTGCCGCCCGCATCCCCGGCCGCCGTCCACGCCCGTGCCGGCCGGTACTGCTACGACACCATGACCCTGATCGGTCCGGGGACGTGGGAGGCGGCCCGAGGCGCCGTCGACGCCGCGCTCACCGCGGTGGACCTGGTCCTGGGCGGCGAGGCGCTGGTGTACGCGCTGTGCCGCCCCCCCGGGCACCACGCGACACCGGCCGGCCACGGTGGCTCGTGCTACCTCAACAACGCCGCGTGCGCGGCGGAGGCGCTGCGGGCGGCCGGCGCGCGCAGGGTCGCCGTGGTCGACCTCGACGCCCATCACGGCAACGGTACCCAAGCGGTCTTCTGGGACCGAGCCGAGGTCCTCGTGGCCTCCGTGCACGTGGACCCGGCCGCCGGCTGGTTCCCGCACTACGCGGGCCACGCCACGGAGACGGGTGGGGAGCGGGGAAGCGGAGCGACGCTCAACCTGCCGCTCCCACCGGGGGCAGGTGACACCGGGTGGCTCGCCGCCGTCGACGCGGCGGTCTCCGCGGTGCGGGACCAGGCGCCGGACGCCCTGGTCGTGTCGCTGGGCGTCGACGCGGTCGCCGCCGACCCGGAGAGCCCCCTGGCGGTGTCGGCATCGGCCCTCCGGGAGGCCGGTCGCCGCCTCGCCCGCTTGGGCGTCCCGACCGTGGCGGTGCAGGAGGGCGGCTACCACCTCCCGTCCCTGGGCGGCTGCGTGGTGACCGCGCTGGAGGGCTTGTCCGAACGCTCGTGAGCGAGGCGCGACCGCCGGTCGCCGCGGACCGACCGCCCACCGCTCGGTCCCTCACCGGTGGGCGCGGGGCGGCTGCGTGGGTGGACCGCAGGCGGTTAGCCTGGGAAGCCGCACCGAGCCGATCTCGCGTCATCCCGGAAGAAGGCGATCGCGGAGTGACCTCCAAGTCCGCGCACAACGACCCCCTCTCCGCCTTCGGGCCCAACGAGTGGTTGGTCGAGGAGCTCTACCAGCAGTGGCAGGAAGACCCCGGCTCGGTGGACCGCGCCTGGTGGGACTTCTTCCGCACCTACCGTCCCGACGGCGGCGGCCCGACCCGTCCGACCGGCGACACCCAGGCGGCCCGGCCCCAGCAGACCCGGACGACGCCCACCCCCGCCCCCACCGTCGCGGCCCCGACTAAGCCGAGCGAGTCGAAGCCGAGCGAGTCGAAGCCGACGCCCACACCGGCACCCTCGCCGAAGCCCACGCCGGAGCCGAAGCAGCCCGAGCCGGTCGCACCGGCCACCCCGCGCTCGGCTGGTGGTGCCACGAGCAAGGAGGCGGCCCCGGCGCGCAGCCCCCGGACGGCTCAGCGCGCCCCCGGCCCGGCCGCCGCCGCCAAGGGCGCCACGAGCCGTGACGCCCCGGCTGCCTCGGGCACGCCCCCCAAGGACGGCGAGGCCGTCGTCAAGCCGCTGCGCGGCCCGGCCGCCAGGGTCGTCACCAACATGGCGGCGAGCCTCGAGGTACCCACCGCGACCAGCGTGCGTGCCGTCCCGGCCAAGCTGCTCATCGACAACCGGATCGTCATCAACAACCACCTGGCCCGCTCGCGCGGCGGCAAGGTGTCCTTCACCCACCTGATCGGCTTCGCCCTGGTCAAGGCGATGCGGCAGATGCCGGAGATGAACGCCGCCTACGACGAGGTGGACGGCAAGCCGGCGATCGTGCGACCCGCGCACGTCAACCTGGGGCTCGCCATCGACGTGCAGAAGGAGGACGGCTCGCGCCAGCTGCTGGTACCCAGCATCAAGAAGGCCGAGACCTTCGACTTCGCCGGGTTCTGGTCGGCGTACGAGGACGTCGTCCGGCGGGCGCGCCACGGCAAGCTCACCGTCGACGACTTCGCCGGCACCTCGGTCAGCCTCACCAACCCGGGGACCATCGGCACGGTCCACTCCGTCCCACGGTTGATGAAGGGCCAGGGGGCCATCATCGGGGTCGGGGCGATGGACTACCCCGCCGAGTTCCAGGGGGCCTCCCCCGAGACCCTCGCCCGCATGGCGATCAGCAAGGTCATGACGCTGACCAGCACCTACGACCACCGGATCATCCAGGGCGCCCAGTCCGGGGAATTCCTCCGGATCGTGCACGGCCTCCTGCTCGGCGACCACGGCTTCTACGACGAGGTGTTCCGTTCGCTGCGGATCCCGTACGAGCCGGTGCGGTGGGCCTCGGACGTGACCGCGTCGCACGAGGACGAGGTGGGCAAGCAGGCCCGGGTGCTCGAGCTCATCCACGCCTACCGGGTCCGCGGCCACCTCATGGCCGACACCGACCCGCTCGAGTACAAGCAGCGCAGCCACCCCGACCTCGACGTGACCACCCACGGGCTGACCCTGTGGGACCTCGACCGCGAGTTCGCGACCGGATGGTTCGTCCCGGACCAGCCGTTCATGAAGCTGCGCGACATCCTCGGCGTGCTGCGCAACGCCTACTGCCGGACCGTCGGCATCGAGTACATGCACATCCAGGAGCCGGAGCAGCGGCGCTGGATCCAGCAGCGGGTGGAGCGCCCGCACCAGCGGATGGAGCGCGAGGACCAGCTGCGCATCCTCCACAAGCTCAACCAGGCCGAGGCCTTCGAGACCTTCCTGCAGACGAAGTACGTGGGTCAGAAGCGCTTCTCGCTCGAGGGCGGGGAGTCGATGATCCCCCTGCTCGACGAGGTGATCGAGGCGGCGGCCGAGGCGGGGCTGGTGGAGGCGTGCATCGGCATGCCGCACCGGGGACGGCTCAACGTCCTGGCCAACATCGTCGGCAAGTCCTACGGCCAGATCTTCCGTGAGTTCGAGGGAAACGTCGATCCCCGCACGGTGCAGGGTTCGGGAGACGTCAAGTACCACCTCGGCGCCGAGGGCGAGTTCACCGCGGCCACGGGCGAGACGATCAAGGTCTCGTTGACGGCCAACCCGTCCCACCTCGAGGCCGTCAACCCCGTGCTCGAGGGGATCGCCCGGGCCAAGCAGGACATCCTCGACCGAGGCGCCGAGTTCCCGGTGCTGCCGGTTCTCATGCACGGGGACGCGGCCTTCGCGGGGCAGGGGGTGGTCGCCGAGACCCTCAACCTGTCGCAGCTGCGGGGCTACCGCACCGGCGGCACGGTCCACATCGTCGTGAACAACCAGGTCGGCTTCACGACGTCTCCGGCCCAGTCGCGCTCGTCCATCTACTGCACCGACGTGGCGCGGATGGTGCAGGCCCCGATCTTCCACGTCAACGGCGACGACCCCGAGGCGTGCGCCCGGGTCGCCCGCCTCGCCTTCGACTTCCGTCAGGCGTTCGAGAAGGACGTCGTCGTCGACCTGATCTGCTACCGCCGCCGGGGGCACAACGAGGGTGACGACCCCTCGTACACGCAGCCGTTGATGTACGACCTCATCGAGCAGAAGCGCTCCGTGCGAAAGCTCTACACGGAGGCCCTGATCGGGCGCGGTGACATCACCGTGGAGGAGGCGGAGCAGGCGCTGCAGGACTACCAGCAGCAGCTCGAGCGGGTCTTCGCCGAGACCCGGGAGGCGGCCAGCGAGCCCCCGGAGTACGTGCAGTCGCCGGAGTACCCGGACAAGCCGGAGGTCTCCGGCCCGGTCCGGTCGGCGGTCGACCCCGAGGTCCTCAAGCGCATCGCCGACGCCTACACGTCCGTGCCGGACGGCTTCACCGTCCACCCCAAGGTGATGCCCCAGCTCCAGCGCCGCGCGGCCATGCTCTCCGAAGGCGGCATCGACTGGGGCACCGCGGAGATCGCCGCCTTCGGCTCGCTGCTCATGGAGGGCCGGCCGATCCGCCTGGCCGGCCAGGACAGCCGCCGCGGCACCTTCGTCCAGCGCTTCGCCTGCATCGTGGACCGCGTCACGGGGGAGGACTGGGTGCCCCTACGGCACCTGGCCGACGACCAGGCCAAGCTCTACATGTATGACTCGCTCCTCTCGGAGTTCGCCGCCATGGGCTTCGAGTACGGCTACTCCGTGGCCCGCCCGGACGCCCTGGTGCTCTGGGAGGCGCAGTTCGGCGACTTCGCCAACGGCGCGCAGACCATCATCGACGAGTTCGTCGTCGCGGGCGAGACGAAGTGGGGACAGCGGTCCGGTGTGGTCCTCCTGCTGCCGCACGGGTACGAGGGGCAGGGCCCGGACCACTCGTCCGGCCGGATCGAGCGCTTCCTCACCCTGGGCGGCCAGGACGCCATCCGCGTCGCCCAGCCGTCCACGGCCGCCAGCTACTTCCACCTGCTCCGCCTTCAGGCGCTGTCACCGGAGCACAAGCCACTCGTCGTGTTCACGCCCAAGTCCATGCTGCGCAACAAGAAGGCCGCCTCGTCCACCGGGGAGCTGACCGGCGACACCCGGTTCCTGCCGGTGATCGGGGATCCCGAGATCGACCCCGACGAGGTGGAGCGCGCGCTGCTGTGCTCAGGCAAGATCGTGTGGGATCTCCTCGGAGAGCGGGCCAAGCGAGGGGACAGCCGCACCGCAGTGATCCGGCTCGAGCAGCTCTACCCCCTGCCGCACGAGCAGGTCGCGGAGCAGCTCCGGACCTTCCCGAACCTCCGGGAGGTCCGGTGGGTGCAGGACGAGCCCGCCAACATGGGCCCGCTGCCCTTCATGACGGTCAACCTCAGGCCGTGCCTGGACGCCCCCTTCACGGGGATCAGCCGGCCGGCCAGCTCGGCACCCTCCGTGGGCTCGCACTCGCGCCACGTGGCCGAGCTGGGCGAGCTCATGCAGCAGGCCTTCGGCTAGGCCGGGCGGGTCGTGTACTTCACCGACCGGGGTATCGAGGAGCTGGAGAGCCGCCGCGGCGACGAGGAGGTCAGCCTGGCCTGGCTGGCCGCGCGGCTGCGCGAGTTCGTGGACCTGCACCCCGACTTCGAGGTGCCCGTGGAGCGGCTGGCCACCTGGCTGGCCCGGCACGACGACGAGGACGAGTGACCGGCGCCCCACCGGCGGGCCCGCCCCGCGACGTCCGCGTCTGCGTGTTCGGGGATTCCCTCGTGGTCGGGGTCGGGGACCCCAAGGCGCTGGGCTGGGTGGGCCGGGTCGCCGCCCGGACCCCGCCGAGCACCGGGGTCGCGCTCACCGTCTACTCACTGGGCGTCCGCGGGGAGAGCACTGCCGACGTCGTGGTCCGCGTCCCGGTGGAGAGCGCCTCCCGCTTCGCCCGCGGGGACGAGAGCGCTCTGGTGCTGGCGGTGGGTCTGGGCGATGCCCTCCGAGCTGTCGAGCCGGCTCGGTCGGCCGCCACGTTGGAGTTCGGCCTCGAGTCGACCACGGTCCGCCGCCTCGTCGTCGGACCACCGCCGGTGGGCGACCAGGACCTCCGCGAGCGGATCGCCCGGATCGACGACACCTACGCCGGGGTCTGCGAGCGCCTGGGGGTTGCCTACATCTCCTCGTACACACCGCTGGTCGACCACCCGCCCTGGATCGAGGAGCCCCTGGCCGACGGGGTGCACCCGGGTCAGGCGGGCTACGGCATGCTCGCGGACATGGTGCTGCGCGGGGGCTGGTACGAGTGGCTGGGCGTGGAGTCGCCCGGGCCGCCGCGCCGGCGCGCCAGGGTCACACGCTGAAGACCACCTTGCCGAACAGCTCACCGTGCGCCATGGCGGCGAAGCCGTCCCGCGCCCGCGCCAGCGGGAGGACCCGGTCGATGACGGGTCGCACCCCCGTGCGCTCGCAGAACCTGAGCAGCCGTTCCAGCTCGTCGCGCGTGCCCATCGTCGAGCCGACGATGCGGAGCTGGAGGAAGTAGACGCGGGGCAGCTCGGTCTCGGCGACCCGGCCGCTCGTGGCCCCGGAGCAGACCACCGTGCCGCCCTGGCGTACCGACTTCAGCGAGTGCGACCAGGTGGCCGCCCCCACCGTCTCCATGACCGCGTCGACCCGGTGCGGCAGGCGTTCACCAGCGGCGAAGGCCCGCTCCGCCCCGAGCTCGACCGCCCGCGTCCCCTTCACCTCGTCCCTCGAGGTCACCCACACCCGGTAACCGGCCGCGGCGCCGAGCACGACCACAGCCGTGGCGACGCCCCCGCCCGCACCCTGGACCAGGACCGTGCCCCCGGGCTGCACGCCGCTGGCGGTGAAGAGCATGCGGTAGGCCGTGAGCCAGGCGGTGGGGAGGCAGGCCGCCTCCTCGAAGGAGAGCTCGGTCGGTTTCGGCACCAGGTTGCGCCGTGGCACCACCACGCGCTCGGCCAGCGTGCCGGGGTGCAGCTCGGAGAGCAGCGACCGCTGCGGGTCCATCGTCTCGTCGCCCCGCCAGTCGGGATGGGAGACCACCGCGTGGACGACGACCTCACGGCCGTCCTCGTCCACCCCGGCGGCGTCGCAGCCCAGCACCATCGGCAGGCGGTCCGCCGGCAGCCCCACACCCCGTAGGGACCAGAGGTCGTGGTGGTTCAGGCTGGCCGCACGCACCCGCACGGTGACCCACCCCAGCGGGACCTGGGGGTCGGGGAGCTCACCGACCACGAGGGCGCCGAGCGGGTCGTCCGGGTCGGTCCGGGCTGCGTAGGCGGCGAGCATTGCGCGAGCCTAGTCACCAGACCGTACGGCGGGACGGCGCGCGACACCGTCGCGTCGGGCGGCTGCCGCCACCGCCGCCGCCACGGCGGGGGCCACGCGCGGGTCGAACGGGGACGGGATCACCAGGTCGGGGGCCAGGTCCGCGCCGACGAGGTCGGCCAGGGCCGTGGCCGCCGCGAGCTTCATGCCCTCGGTCACCCGGGACGCCCGCACGTCCAGCGCCCCCCGGAAGACCCCGGGGAAGGCCAGGACGTTGTTGATCTGGTTCGGGTGGTCGCTGCGCCCGGTCGCCACCACCGCGGCGTACCGGTGGGCGACGTCGGGTGCCACTTCGGGGGTCGGGTTCGCGAGGGCGAAGATCATGGCGTCGCCGGCCATGCCGGCCACGCCGGTCTCCGGCACGGTCCCGCCGGAGACACCGACGAGCAGATCCGCGCCACGGAGGGCGGCGGTGATGGTGCCGGTGCGGACCTCGCGGTTGGTCTCCGCGGCCAGCGCCTGCTTGACGTCCGACAGCCCGGGCCGCGAGGGGTAGAGGATCCCGGCCCGGTCGACGACCACGACGTCGGCGACGCCGAGGGCGAGGAGCATGCGGGTGACGGCGACCCCGGCGGCCCCGGCGCCCGACACCACCGCCCGGACGTCGGCCAGGTGCCGCCCGGTCAGCCGGGCGCTCGTGACCAACGCGGCAGCGACCACGATGGCTGTGCCGTGCTGGTCGTCGTGGAAGACGGGGATGTCCAGCCGCTCCTGCAGGCGGCGCTCCACCTCGAAGCAGCGTGGCGCCGAGATGTCCTCGAGGTTGATGCCGCCGAAGCCCGGCGCGAGCCGGGCGACCGTCTCGACGAGCTCGTCCACGTCGGTGCAGTCGAGGCAGATCGGCACCGCGTCGACCCCCGCGAACTCCTTGAAGAGCAGCGCCTTGCCCTCCATCACCGGCAGCGCCGCTCGTGGGCCGATGTCGCCCAGCCCCAGCACGGCCGTACCGTCCGTGA
Organism: Jiangellales bacterium; assembly: GCA_035462375.1. Lineage (GTDB taxonomy): Bacteria > Actinomycetota > Actinomycetes > Jiangellales > Jiangellaceae > DASTQL01. The sequence continues at coordinate 8,802 of DATHUJ010000047.1, read as the reverse complement.
CGACCGCGACGGTGTTGCCGCGCCAGGTGAGGTCGTCCACCAGGCCGGAGTCGGCCGCGATCGCGGACGACACCCGGGCGACGCCGGGGGTGTAGGCGAGGGACAGGTCGCGGCTGTCACGCAGCGGGACGGTGGAGCGCACCTCCAGCTTCCCCCCGCGGTGCAGGGCGAATGCCGGGTCGGTCTCGTACGCGGGGCCGGCCGCGACGGTCGGTCGGAACGAGTCGAGCGGTTCTGCTGCCACGGTGACCCCCGGGCTCGGAGCGGCTGGTGGGTGCGTCGGCACGGTGGACGCGAGCGGGATGTGCTCCGGGTGCACGACGGCGGGGGGTGGCCCGTGAGCGCCATGTTAGCGCGGCGGCCCCGGGAGCGGTCCGGGCCGGGGCCAGAGCCGGATGAGGACGACGGCCGGTACGTCCCGGTCGGGGACGGCGCCGACCAGCCAGGAGTCCGTGCCGGCGTGCCGGTTGTCGCGCTCGACCCACCACCCGTCCCCGTCGCGACGCAGCAGGCGCTTCACCGACCATCCCGGACGTCCGGGGAGGCGCACCACCGCCAGCGCGCCGGGTACCGGCTCCCGACCGTACGAGACGAGCAGGCGGTCGCCGTCGTGGAGCGTCGGTTCCATCGACCGGCCGCGCACGACGGCCAGTCCGCAGCGGGGCACCGGAGCCTCCTCCCGGCGAGGTTCGGGAGTAGTGTCCCGCGGGGAAGGATCGTCCACGTCAGCGGAGCCGTACGGAGAGGACACGCACGCATGCGACTGCTCGCCCGGACCATCGAGGTGTCCGCCCACTGCGACCTGCCCTGCGGCGTCTACGACCCCGCCCAGGCACGCATCGAGGCGCAATCGGTCAAGGGGATCCTGGAGAAGTACCACGCCAGCGACGACCAGGACTTCCGGACCCGCGCCATCAAGATCAAGGAGGAGCGCGCAGAGCTGGTCAAGCACCACCTGTGGGTGCTCTGGACCGACTACTTCAAGCCCCCGCACTTCCAGAAGTACCCTCAGCTGCACGAGTTGTTCAACGAGACGACGAAGCTGGCCGGGGCCAGCGGCGTCAAGGGCAGCACCGACGTCGCGACGGCCGACCAGCTGCTCGCCAAGATCGACGAGATCGCGGAGATCTTCTGGGAGACCAAGCAGGCCGCCTGAGGGCGGTGCCGGTGAGGCGGCCGGGTAACCGGAGCGACCCTCCTCCCCGATCTTCACCCCACCCGAGTGGCCCGAGGAGAGTTTGAGGAGCGGCTGGGCGACGCACACTACGAGCGGTCCCGTCCCCGCGCCGAGCACGGACTGGCGGGCCAGGCCCCCGGGTGACCGCACCGGCCGACCGGGGGCCTTGTGTCGTCCGGGCGTCGCTACGGTGTGGTGGTGATCCGGCCGGCGAGACGCGACGACCTGGAGCCCATCCTCCACCTCGTGCGCGAGCTCGCGGTGTACGAGCGGGAGCCCGAGGCGGTCGTCGCGACCCCGGAGGACTTCGCTGCCGCCCTGTTCGGTCCGGTTCCGCTGGTGCACTGCCACGTCGCGGAGGACGCCGCGGGCCAGGTGGTCGGGATGGCGCTGTGGTACGTCACCTTCTCCACCTGGCTGGGCCGCCACGGGCTGTGGCTGGAAGACCTCTTCGTCCTCCCCGAGCGACGTCGCGAGGGTCACGGCAGGGCCCTGCTCACGACGCTGGGCCGGCTCTGCGCCGAACGCGGATACGGTCGGATGGAGTGGTGGGTGCTGGACTGGAACACCCTCGCCCTCGGCTTCTACCGGAGCATCGGCGCCCGCGGCATGGACGACTGGACGGTCCAGCGCCTGGAGGGCGCAGCGCTGGCCGCCCTGGCGACCGGCGACCCGGCACCCTCGGGTAGCGTCACGGGCGCTCGGGGGCACGATCGGACGGAGGGGGGCGGACGGTGACCGAGCAGACCGGTTCGAGGGGCCGCGGGGGCCGCAAGGGCGAGCGGGTCGAGCTCCGCCTCCCGCCCGACAGCGCCTACCTCGCGGTCCTCCGGACGGCCGCGGCCGGGCTGGCAGCGCGGCTGGACTTCACCCTGGACGAGATCGAGGACCTGCGGATCGCGGTCGACGAGGCGTGTGCCCTGCTCCTCCCTCGGATCGCCGCCGACGGCACTCTGACCTGCCTGTTCACCGTCGACGCCGACACGCTGGCCGTCGAGGTGAGCGCGCGGACGACCGATGCCGAGCTGCCCCGCCGCGACAGCTTCGCGTGGACGGTGCTGAGCGCCCTCGCCGGCGAGGTCGACGCCGACGCGGACGGTGACGGACGGGTGCGGATCACGCTGCGCAAGCGGCGCGGGGCGGTGGTCGAGGCGTGACGACCGTCGGCCAGAACGACCTCGGCCGCAGCCGCATCGGGTCCGGTGTGGGGTCCGGTACCAGGTCCGGTGTGGGCGTCGACCGCGAGGAGAGCCGGGAGCTCCTGCTCGAGCTCTCCGGGCTCCCCTCGGAGGACCCGCGCCGGCAGGTGGTGCGTGACCGACTGGTCACTCTCCACCTCCCGCTGGTCGAGCACCTCGCCCGCCGCTTCCGCAACCGCGGGGAACCGCACGACGACCTCGTCCAGGTGGCGACCATCGGCCTGATCAAGGCGGTCGACCGCTACGACCCCGACCGCGGCGTGGAGTTCTCGACCTACGCCACCCCGACCATCGTCGGCGAGATCAAGCGCCACTTCCGCGACAAGGGCTGGGCCGTCCGGGTCCCACGGCGCCTGCAGGAGCTCCGGCTGTCGATCAGCACCGCCACGGCGGAGCTCACCCAGCAGCACGGCCGCTCCCCCACCGTGGCCGAGCTCGCCGGCCACCTCGGCGTGGGCGAGGAGGACGTCCTGGAGGGCCTGGAGTCGGCCAACGCCTACAGCACGCTGTCACTCGACGCTCCCGAGCTCGGGGAGAGCGACGGCCCGGCCGTGATCGACTCGCTCGGCACCGAGGACGAGGCCCTGCAGGGGGTGGAGTACCGCGAGTCGCTCAAGCCCCTCCTGGCCCAGCTGCCGGAGCGCGAACGCACCATCCTCCTGCTGCGGTTCTTCAAGGGCATGACCCAGTCGCAGATCGCCGAGCGGGTCGGCATCTCGCAGATGCACGTCTCACGCCTGCTGGCGCGCACCCTCGCCCAGCTGCGGGAGGGTCTGCTCGTCGAGGAGTGAGCGCCTTCAGCGGCCGTAGACGGCCCGGCCGGGCGGCGACACCAGCGCCACCAGCGCGGCCAGCGCCGAGCCCCCGAGGAGCACGGCGCCCGACCAGAACCCGGCGGTCGCCATCGTCCAGGCCACCGGCAGGGCAAGCAGCTGCAGGAACACCGCAGCGCCGTGGCTCCAGCTCCGGGTCCGCCAGACGGCGACGGCCACGAGAGCGACCAGCACCCCCACCACCGCGAAGTACACGGTCGTGCCCTGGGCCACCGCCTGGTTGCTGGGCGTCTCGACCGTCGACCGGTAGAGCTCCCACCCGGAGAATCCGAGCAGAGCGGCAGCCTCCAGGCTGACGACCGTGCCGGCGAGCACGCGCGGCCAGGTGGCGAGCTCACCGGTCGTGTCGGGCACCCGGCCAGGGTACGCATCCTGGCCGCCGATGGACCCCGGAGCCGGCGCGGCCCGGCCACCCGGTGAGATAGCCGCCACAAAGGTCTTGTCCTCGGGTCGAGGATTTGTCACCCTCTACAGGGGCCGCGCGGCGGGGACCAACCTTGCCTGTGCGGCCGCAAGTGTGTTCCGCGCGCCCTGGACACCGCTGTCGAGGTACCGTCGAGGAACCAACACGTGAAGCATTTCACGTGATGCCGTGCACGCATGTCGCGCGCTGCCTAGGCGGTGGGGCGTGACCGTACCGAGGAGCTGTGACTCATGGACTGGCGCCACCGTGCCGCCTGCCGTGACGAGGACCCCGAGCTGTTCTTCCCCATCGGCAACACCGGTCCGGCCCTCCTCCAGATCGAGGAGGCCAAGGCGGTCTGCCGTCGCTGCGACGTCCGCGAGACCTGTCTGGCCTGGGCTCTCGAGAGCGGCCAGGACGCCGGCGTCTGGGGCGGGCTGTCCGAGGACGAACGCCGCGCGCTGAAGCGGCGCAAGGCCCGCGCCCGCGCCCGCGCCTTCTGACCCACGAGCACGGGACGCCCCGCCGGCCGAGTCGGCGGGGCGTCCCACGTCTCACTCCCCGGCCGGTGGCACCGGGACGTCCAGCACCACCCTCGTACCACCTGCCGGCCGCCTCTCTATGAGCAGTCGGCCCCCGAGCTCGCCGACGACAAGCGTCCGGACGATCTGGAGACCCAGGCGCGGCGAGCCGGCTACGTCGAAGTCGACCGGCAGCCCCGCGCCGTCGTCCTCGACGGTGACGACGAGATGCTCCGCGGCTCGCTCGGCCCGCAGCGTCAGGCGGCCCGAGGCGTGGTCGCCGAAGCCGTGCTCCACGGCGTTGTGCAGCACCTCCGTGAGAGCCATCGCCAACGGCGTCGCCCGGCCGGCGTCGAGGATCCCGAAGCTCCCCTCCCGTCGAGCGGTGACCCGCAGGGTGGCGGCGGACACCTCGGCGACCATGGCGAGCAACCGGTCCGCGACGACGTCGAACTCCACCTCGTCGTCGGAGGTCTGGGACAGCGTCTCGTGGACGACCGCGATCGTGCCCACGCGGTGCACCGCCTCGTCGAGGGCCGCCCTGGCCGCGGGCACGTCCACCCGACGGGCCTGCATCCGCAGGAGCGCGGCGACGGTCTGCAGGTTGTTCTTGACCCGGTGGTGGATCTCCCGGATGGTCGCGTCCTTGGTGAGCAGCTCGCGCTCGCGCCGCCGTACCTCGGTGACGTCCCGGCACAGGACCAACGCGCCGGTGTGGACGCCACCGGGGTCCAGCGGGATGGCCCGCAGTGCCAGAACCGTGCCGTTGGCCTCGACCTCGGCCCGGCGGTCGCCCCGGCCGCCCACGACGACCTCGAGGCCCTCGTCGACGGCCTCCGCGGTCGGGGCCAGGGCCGCCGTCACCGTCCCCAGCCGCTCGCCGACCAGGTCAGCCGGCAGGCCCAGGCGCCGGTAGGCGGAGATGGCGTTCGGGCTCGCGTACGTCACCACGCCCGCGGCGTCCAGCCGGATGAGCCCGTCGCCCACCCTGGGCGCCCCGCGCCGCCCGCCGAGCGTCGTACCGGGCCGCGGGAACCGACCCTCGGCCACCAGCGTGGCCAGTTCGGCGGCGCAGTCGAGGTAGGCCAGCTCGAGCCGGCTGGGCGTCCGCGCGGACACGAGGTTGGTGTTGCGGCCCACGACGGCGAGGACCTCGCCCTCCCGCCGTACGGGGATCGCCTCCACCCGGACGGGCACGTCGTCCCACCACTCCGGGTCGCCGTCGCGGCGGATCCGCCCCTCGTCGTAGGCAGCGTCGACGAGCGGACGTCGCCCGCGCTTCAGCGGCGTCCCCACGAGGTCCTCGACGTAGGCGGTCGGACCCGTCGTCGGCCGCATCTGCGCGGCCGCCCAGAAGCTGCGGCGGTCGCGGTCCGGGACCCACAGCACCAGGTCGGCGAAGGAGAGGTCGGAGAGCAGCTGCCAGTCCGCCACGAGGGCGTGCAGCCAGTCCAGGTCGGCCTCGTCGAGGTCGGAGTGCTGGCGGACGACGTCGTTGAGCGACGGCACCGGCGCAGCGTAACCGCCCTCGGCCGGCGGCCCGGCGAGCCGCCCGCCCACCGCGGGACTCCGGCCCGCTCGGATGGGAGGATGGCGCGGTGCGCACGGCGTTCTGGGAGACGGTGGTCGCGGAGGGCTGCCGGGTCCCGGAGGACGCCGCTCTGGACGAGCTCACCGCTGAGCTCGTCTCCATGCTGGGGGACCCCGATCCGCACGTCCGCGACGACCTCGCCTGCACCACCCTGTCGACCTGGACCGCGGAGGGGGTCTACGACGAGCTGCTGAGCGGACTCGGCGACGGCCTGGCCCTGGGACTGCGCTCGCGGCTCGGCGAGAACGGCACCGACTCGGTGCTCCGACGATCGTTCTCGGCGTCCGCACTGGCCGCCGTCGTGGCCCGCGACAACGCGGTCGGTCTCCTGCACCCGACGACGGTCCTCACCTGGGCGGACCGAGGTGTCGGGTGGTTCCTCGGCGAACGCGACCTCCGGGGATGGGTTCCCGACCGCGGATGGGCACACGCCGCCGCCCACGGCGCCGACCTCCTCGGCACGCTCGCCGCATCACGGCACCTGGGGGCCGACGAGCTCGCCGTCCTGCTCGACGTCGTCGCCGAGCGCCTCCTGATCCCGACACCGCACCGCCTGGTCGACGACGAGCTCGACCGGCTGGCCTTCGCCACGATGTCCCTGCTCCTCCGCGAGCTGGTACCGGGCGACTCCGTGGAGCGCTGGGTGGACCGGCTGGCCGACGGCTGGCGCGGGGAGAACCGCCCCGAGCCCGCGCAACGCACCACCCCCGTCTGCCAGAACACCGTCGGCTACGTCCGCTCGCTGCACCTCCAGCTCCTGCTGGGAGTCATCGGGACGCCCGCCCAGGACGCCGCGCCGCGCGTGCTGGTCAACCCCTCGATCCGACCGGACCTGCTCATCGCCCTCCAGCGCGCGCTCCGGACCACCTCACCCTGGATGTACCGCGGAGGCTGAGCTCCGCGAGTAGGTTCGCCTCGTGACGAACGCTCGACCGGTCCCGTCCCGACCCGCCGACGGGACGCTCGAGGGGCACGGCGGGGACCTCGCCCTGGCGGTGGCCCTGACCCACGGCGTGTCCACGCTGTGGACACTCTCCGGCGCCCACGTCTTCCCGCTCTACGACGCGGCGGCCCGGGTCGGCACGCCGACGCCCCTGCGCATCGTGGACGTGCGCCACGAGCAGTCCGCGGTCTTCGCGGCGGAGGCCACGGCCAAGCTGACCCGGACGCCGGGGCTGGCGGTGCTCACGGCCGGCCCGGGCGTGACCAACGGGATCAGCGCGATCGCCCAGGCCTCCTACAGCGGCGTCCCCCTGCTGGCTCTGGGGGGCCGGGCGCCCGCCTACCGTTGGGGCACGGGGTCCCTCCAGGAGCTGGACCACCCCCCCATCGTGGCACCGGTGACCAAGTACGCCGCGACCGCGCGCAAGGTCGCCGACGTGCCCGGCATCGTCGACGAGGCGCTCCGCATCGCGACCACGCCGCACCGCGGTCCGGTCTTCGTCGACGTCCCGATGGACGAGCTCTTCAGCCGGGCGACGGTCGAGCTCCCGCCGCATCAACGGCGGACCCCGCTCGAACCCGATCCGGACGACCTGGCCGAGGTGGCCGGGCTGCTCGCCGGCGCCGAGCGTCCGGTCCTCGTGCTCGGCTCCGACGTCTGGGCCGACGGCGCCGACGGCGCCGCGGTGCGCCTGGCCGAGGAGATCGGTCTGCCCGTCGTGACGAACGGGATGGGGCGGGGCCTGCTCCCGCCCCACCACCGGTTGCTCGTCTCCCGCGCCCGGTCGGCCGCGTTCGCCCAGGCCGACCTGGTCGTGGTCGTCGGCACTCCCCTCGACTTCCGGCTGGGATACGGCGTCTTCGGCGGCAGGGACGGTGCGCCCCCGGCCCGGGTCGTCCACCTCGTCGACTCTCCCTCGCAGGTATCCGGGCACGCCACCCTCGCCGCCGCCGCCGCCGGGGATCTGACCCTGGTGCTCGACGGCCTGCTGGCCGCGTGGACCGAGCAGCTCCGGCGCCCGGACTGGGTGGGCTGGCGGGAGCGGCTGCGCGACGGTGTAGCAGCCGCGGTGGAGCGCGACTCGGCACTGCTCGCCGCTGACACCGATCCCGTGCACCCGGCCCGCGTGTACGGCGAGCTGCTGCCGCTCCTCGACGACGACGCCGTGGTGATCGGTGACGGCGGGGACTTCGTCTCGTGGGCCGGCAAGCTGGTCGAGCCGGGGCGCCCGGGATGCTGGCTCGACCCCGGCCCGTACGGGTGCCTGGGGGCGGGAGTCGGGGCGGCGACAGCAGCCCGGGTAGCCCGGCCCGGCAGCCAGGTCGTGCTGCTCCTGGGGGACGGCGCCGCCGGCATGTCGTTGATGGACGTGGACACCCTGGTCCGGCACCAGCTGCCCGTCGTGATGGTCGTCGGCAACAACGGCGCGTGGGGGCTCGAGAAGCACCCGATGCGCATGTTGTACGGCTACGACGTGGCGGCCGACCTGCGGGCGGAGACCCGCTACGACCGGGTGGTGCAGGCCCTGGGAGGTGCCGGGGAGACCGTCTCGCGTCCGGACGAGCTGGGTCCGGCACTGCGGCGCGCGTTCGGGTCCGAGGCCCCGTACCTGGTCAACGTCCGCACCGACCCGGCCGTCGCGTACCCGAGGTCGACCACCGGGGTGTGATCCAGGCCCGGCCGGCCGGTGTGCGAGGGTGCGCGCATGGCAACCTCCCGAGGGCGGCGCGCGGTGGCCGTCGAGCGCACCGAGGACGGCCGGCTGGCCGTCACCAACGGCCGGGGCGGCCGCATCCCGCTGGGCTCGGGCGAGGACGCGGAGTTCACCGCCACCGAGCTGCTCCTCGGGGCGATCGGCGGCTGCACCGGCGCCGACGTCAACGTGGTCACGTCGCGGCGCGCCGTCCCCCGGTCGTTCGAGGTCAGGGTCGAGGCGGAGAAGATCCGCGACGACGGTGGCAACCGGCTGGACGACGTCCAGGTGACCTTCCGCGTGCGCTTCCCCGACGGACCCGACGGGGCAGCCGCCAGGGAGCTGCTTCCCGACGCCGTCCACCGGTCGCACGACCGGTGGTGCACCGTCAGCCGGACGGTCGAGCTCCCCACCCCCGTGAGCACGGTGATCGACTAGCTAC
>DATHUJ010000046.1:0-4938 GCA_035462375.1 Jiangellales bacterium | reverse complement strand
CCGGACCGTCTCCACCGCGACGTACTCGGCGCTGTGCTACCTCGTCTGCTCCGCGGTCCTGCTGCCCGTGTGCCTCGTCGCGGGTGCTGCCCTCGGCGGATACGACTCCCGTACGTGGGTGCTGCTGGTGGCGCTGACGGTCACGGCCCAGCTGTTCGGGCACACGCTCTTCAACGCCGTCGTCGCGCGGGTCGGGCCGCTCGTCGTCGCGCTCGCGGTCCTGCTCGAGGCGCCCGGTGCCGCGTTGATCGCCGCGGTCTGGCTCGGCCAGGTGCCGCCCACCGCCGCACTGCCCGCGGCGCTGCTCGTCCTGCTGGGCGTCGCGCTGGTGGTCACGACGCGCGCCCCGGAGGCGGCCGAGCCCGCCGCGTGAGACTTCTCACCGCGCCTCGGCCCTGCTGATGGGTGGCGCAGACGTCGTACGCTCCGGGCCGAGCCCTACTCCGGTCGAGGAGGACCCCGTGGCCCACCAGCCTGCCCGCCCCGTGCGCCTGCGCCGATCCTGTCTCGCGGTGCCCGGGTCCAGTCCGAAGATGCTCGACAAGGCACAGGGCCTGGCGGCCGACCAGGTCTTCCTCGACCTCGAGGACTCCGTGTCCCCTCTCGCGAAGGAATCGGCCCGCGGCAACGTCGTGTCCGCCCTCAACGAGGGCGACTGGGGCGGCAAGACCCGCGTCGTCCGGGTCAACGACTGGACGACGAGGTGGACCTACCGAGACGTGCTCGAGGTCGTCGAGGGTGCCGGGGCCAACCTCGACTGCGTCATGCTGCCCAAGGTGCAGACCGCCGAGCAGGTCGTGGCGCTCGACCTGGTGCTGTCGCAGATCGAGGCCACCATGGGCTACGAGGCCGGCCGCATCGGTATCGAGGCGCAGATCGAGAACGCCCTGGGTCTGGTCAACGTCGACGCCATCGCCGCCTCGTCGCCGCGGGTCGAGACGATCATCTTCGGCCCGGCGGACTTCATGGCCAGCATCAACATGAAGTCCCTGGTCGTCGGCGAGCAGCCGCCCGGCTACGACGTGGGCGACGCCTACCACTACATCCTCATGCGGATTCTGATGGCGGCCCGAGCGCACGACAAGCAGGCGATCGACGGCCCGTACCTCCAGATCAAGGACGTCGACGGCTTCCGCCGAGTCGCCGGCCGGAGCGCGGCGCTGGGCTTCGACGGCAAGTGGGTGCTGCACCCCGGCCAGCTCGACGCGGCCAACGAGGTATACGCACCGACCCAGGCCGACTACGACCACGCCGAGCTGATCCTCGACGCTTACGAGTACTACACCTCGGAGGCGGGCGGGAAGCGCGGCGCGGTGATGCTCGGCGACGAGATGATCGACGAGGCCTCCCGCAAGATGGCGACCGTCGTGGCCGCCAAGGGCCGGGCGGCGGGGATGCAGCGGATGTCGACCTTCGAGCCCAGGGACGGCTGAGACCGGCCACGGGGGGCGTACCGCGACGCCCAGGACTGGCCTGGTCGTCTCGCCGGCTCGCCGACGTCCGGGACGTGGTGGAGTAGCTCCCGCCCGTCACCGCCGCGCATCCTGTGAGAAGCCTCATGGTGCCCTCGGACCCTCCGGGGCCGCATACTCCGCGGTAACGCCAGCCGCCGGGAGGGAGACCCATGACCCGCCTCGCCCGCACCGAGGGCCTCACCGACGTCCAGGCCGAGATCCTCGCCACGGTCCGCGACTTCGTGGACAAGGAGATCCTCCCGGTGGCCACGGAGCTGGAGCACCGCGACGCGTACCCCACCGCGATCGTCGAGGGGCTCAAGGAGCTCGGGCTCTTCGGCCTGATGATCCCGGAGGAGTACGGCGGACTCGGCGAGTCGCTCCTGACCTACGCCCTGTGCGTCGAGGAGATCGCCCGGGGCTGGATGAGCGTCAGCGGCATCATCAACACGCACTTCATCGTCGCCTACATGCTGGAGCAGCACGGCACCGAGGAGCAGAAGCGGCGGTACCTCCCGCAGATGGCCGAGGGGGACGTGCGCGGCGCGTTCTCGATGTCCGAGCCGGGGCTGGGCTCGGATGTCGCCGCGATCCGCACCAGGGCGACGAGGCTCGACGACGACACGTACCGCATCGACGGGCAGAAGATGTGGCTCACCAACGGCGGCTCCGCCAACCTCGTTGCCGTGCTGGTCCTGACCGACCCGGACGCCTCCGCCCCGCACCGGGGCATGACCACCTTCCTGGTCGACAAGGAGCCGGGCTTCGGTGAGGTGGCGCCCGGCCTCACCGTCCCCGGCAAGATCGACAAGATGGGGTACAAGGGTGTCGACACCACCGAGCTGGTCCTCGACGACTTCCGCATAGGGGCGGAGCAGGTCCTCGGGGGCGAGCCGAACCGGGGCTTCTACCAGATGATGGACGGCGTCGAGGTCGGCCGGGTCAACGTCGCCGCTCGCGCCTGCGGGGTCGCACTCCGGGCCTTCGAGCTCGGTATCGCCTACGCCCAGCAGCGCGAGGCCTTCGGCAAGCCGATCGCCGAGCACCAGGCCGTCCTCTTCCGGCTCGCCGAGATGGCCACGAAGGTCGAGGCGGCGCACCACTTGATGGTGCGGGCCGCCAGGACCAAGGACTCCGGCGCCCGTAACGACCTCGAGGCCGGGATGGCCAAGTACCTCGCCAGCGAGTACTGCAAGGAGGTCGTCGAGGACTCCTTCCGCATCCACGGCGGCTACGGCTACTCCAAGGAGTACGAGATCGAGCGGCTCTACCGCGAGGCGCCGATGCTGCTGATCGGCGAGGGGACCGCCGACATCCAGCGGATGATCGTGGGGCGGCGCTTGCTCGAGGAGTACCGGCTTCGCTGATCCGGCCACCGATCGTCATGACCGCGCCGGCCCCGGAACCCCTTCAGGGGCGCCGGGGCCGGTAGCGGCGACGGGTGCGGGTGTGGGTCAGCGGCGCAGTTCGGCCCCCAGGTGCTCGCCGTGGGCCTGGGCCGCCCGCGGCGACGCCTTGGCCGTGCCGTTGACCGAGCTCGTCGACATCGCGTACGTCAGGACCGCGTGTGCCACGGCGTCGGCCATCTGCTCCAGCGCGAGCGTGTTGATGTTGGTGATGACGCCCTCGTACTCCAGCGCTCCCTCATAGGCCTCGTTCAGAGCCTGGTACAGGCCCGCGTCTGCCCCGTCCGCGATCGGGTCCATGCTGTCGCAGGGCCGGTGGTAGCACGGGTCGTACGAAACCGGACTGCCCCCGTAGGTGGCGAGGCCGCCGTACAAGGCGACCTGCCCCTCCGACTTCGCGTCCTCGGCCCCGGTGAACAGACCGCCGGCCGGGATCCCGGCGCTGATGAACGCGTCGTAGTCGGAGCGGCCGTCGAAGGCGGTCGGCTCGGACGCCAGGCCCTGGTCGGCGAAGAACTTCTCGAACAGCGCCTCGATGTCGTCGCTGCCGCTCGGGCCCTTGATGCCGAAGGCGTCGCCGTCGCCGTCGTAGACGAACCTGGCGAAGTTCGGCGAGCCGATCATGTCGAAGTTCAGGTACAGCTCGATGTTGTTGGCCTGCTTGCGGGTGAGGTTGTCGACGTAGAACTGCGAGCCGACCAGACCGGCTTCCTCCGCGCCCCACCAGGCGAAGCGGACCGTGTTCCGCGGCTGGATGCCGAGCTCGGCCATCTGGAGGGCCACCTCCAGCAGGGTCGCCGAGCCGGTGCCGTTGTCCTCGATGCCGGGACCGGCCGCGACGGAGTCGAGGTGCGCGCCGGCCATGACCACCCGGTCGTCGCGACCGGTCGGCGTCTCGGCGATGAGGTTCTCGGTCGGAACGTCCAGCTCGATCAGCGTGTCGGTCATCAGGTGGATGACCACCTCACCGTCCTCGAGCAGCGCGGCCAGTTCGTTGCCGATCTCGAACGAGGTGCCGACCACGGGGATGGGGTCGGAGAACTGGTCGCCCAGCGTGGCAGCGAGTGTCTCCTGACGGCCCTCCTGGCCCTCGTTGAAGATGATGACCCCGACCGCTCCCGCGTCGTAGGCGTTGGCCGCCTTGACCGAGAAGTCGCACGTGCCGCGCTGGACCAGCGCGATGTTGCCGGCCACGAAGCCTGTGAAGTCCGCGGGCTCGCAGCCGCTGTTCGAGGTGCTCGCCTGCGGGCCCGGGGGCAGGACGAGGTCGACCGCTTCCAGCGGAGCGGTCACGTCGCCGCTACCGGAGTACTCGGCGGTGTAGAAGTCCACGTTGGGCACGTAGGTCACCGGGTCGGGGGAGATCCGCTCGAACACCGGCGCCGAGAGCTCCGTGAAGCTGTTGAACAGGAACGGCTGCCGGGTCACTTCGTAGCCGGCGCCCTCAAGGAGGCCGGCGAGGTAGTCGATCGAGTCGGCGTAGCCCTCGGTGCCGCTGGCCCGGGTGTCGTCGTTGGCGTCGGCGACGGCCTGGAGCTCGGCGAGGTGGTCCATGATCGCGTCGGAGGTCACCGCCTCCCGGAGCTGGCTGGTGTCGGTAGGCACGGCGGCGTCGGCGCCGGTGGCGACGAGCGTGCCGACCGCCACGGTCACTGCGGTGGCCGCCGCGAGCGACCTCGTCCTCGTCCTCGTACTCGTCATGGTGGGATCGCGCCCTCTCTGCCGGCGGGATGCGAGACGTAGCGGACCGGTCAGTTCGGTCCGGACGACCACATCCTCGGTCGTTCCGGCGTCCTGTCAAGAGGCGCGACGGTGACGGTAGCGTCACGACCATGAGCGCGCAGAACCCCGCGGCGCAGCCGCTCCCGTACCGCCCCAGCGGCCTGCCCATCGGCTCGTACGAGACCTACACCGAGGCGCAGCGGGCGGTGGACCGCCTCTCCGACGCGGAGTTCCCCGTCGAGTACGTGTCCATCGTCGGCACCGACCTGCGCATGGTGGAGCAGGTCACCGGCCGGCTCACCCGCGGGCGCGCCGTCGCGGCGGGAGCGGCCAGCGGGCTGTGGTTCGGGCTGTTC
>DATHUJ010000045.1:0-48883 GCA_035462375.1 Jiangellales bacterium | reverse complement strand
GGGACATCCCTTACGGGGCAACGGTTCTGCGGCTGGTGTGGCACAAGCGGCGGTGGCGGTGCGTGCACGCCGGGTGCGCCCGCTCCTCGTTCACCGAGACGGTGCCCGCGGTGCCGGCCGGGGCCAGGCTGACCACCCGGCTGCGGGCCGAGCTGGGCACCGCGGTGGCCGAGCAGGGCCGCTGCGTGGCCGAGGTGGCCGGGCACTACCGGGTGTCCTGGGCCACCGTGCACGCCGCGTTCGCCGACCGGGTCGACCCGGTGCTGGCCCGGCCGCTGCCCCTGGTGGCGGTGCTGGGCATCGACGAGACCCGCCGCGGCCGGCCCCGCTGGGCCAGGGATCCGGCCACCGGACGGTGGGTGCTGGTCTGCGACCGGTGGCACACCGGCTTCGTCGACGCCGCCGGGCACGGCGGGCTGCTGGGCCAGGTCGAGGGCCGCTCCGCCGCGGCCGTGACCGCGTGGCTGAGCGCGCAGCCGCAGCACTGGCGGGACGCCATCACCCACGTCGCCATCGACCTGTCCGCCTCCTACGCCAAGGCCGTGCGCGAGGCCCTTCCGGACGCGGTGCTGGTGGCCGACCGGTTCCACCTCATCCGGCTGGCCAACGACGCCCTGACCGCGGTCCGCCAGCGGGTGATCCGCGAGGACCAGGGCCGCCGCGGCCGCAAGATCGACCCGGCCTGGCGGGCCCGCCGCCGGCTGCTCACCGCGCACGAGCGGCTGCACCCGGCCAGCTTCGCCCGGATGTGGAACTCGTTGGTGGACACCGGTGCTCCGGGCTGGGAGATCCTCGGCGCCTACGTCGCCAAGGAGGACCTGCGCGCGCTGCTCGCCCTCGCCGGCACCGACCCCGACCGCACGGTGATCCGGTCCCGGCTGGAGGCGTTCTACCAGCGTGCCGCGGCCAGCCCGGCCCCGGAGGTGCACCGCCTCGCCGGCACCGTGGAGGCCTGGTGGCCGGCCGTCGAGGCGGGCATCCGCACCGGGCACTCCAATGCCCGATCCGAGGGATACAACCGGCTGGCCAAGCACCAGGGACGCAACGCCTTCGGCTTCCGCAACCCGGTCAACCAAACGCCGCCGCATACGCTGGGCCTGCACCCGCCAACACCGGCGAGTGACAGCCACGACCACAATGCCCGCTCAAATGCGATGAGCCGGAAAAACTGCGGCACAGTAGTCACACGATCAGTCCCAGCTGCGCGAATCGACAATGGGACCATCAGCGGCAGTTGGCTCGGCGACCGGCATGACGTCAATGTCGAATCGGAGGCCGTTGCGGACCCTCGACCGGACCTCTCGAGCCACTATCTCGGGATCGACCCCGGCCCTGGTGACAAGTTCACATCGCAGGACGTCGCGGTGGTTGATCCGGTCGACGACGAACCGGTAGTTCTCGACGCCTTCGACGGCCGCCATGACGGCGCTCACCTGACGCGGATGGAGAAACATCCCCCGAACCTTGACCGCATCACCCACCCGACCAAGCCAGCCGCGGATCCGGGGGGTCGGCTCGGTACTTGTCGTTTCGTCCAGCGCCCACGCCGACAGGTCGCCTGTGCCGAACCTGACAACTGGCGCGTCCGGCTCCAGGATCGTCACGACCACTTCTCCCTCACGCCCGTCGTACACCGCCTTTCCGGTCGTCAGATCGCAGATCTGCACCAGGGCATCCGCCGGGACGTGGAGACCATCCAGCGCCTCCGTCTCGTAGCCGAGATTGCCGGTCTCTGCGGTGCCATAGCCCTGAAGCACGACGGGCACCCGCTCGGCGAGCCATTCTCGCAGGCTCGGCGGCAACGGCTCGGCGGCGACGAAAGCTCGGGCAAGCGGCCATGCACGCGGTTTGAAGCCTGCAGACTCAGCGCGTTCGAGCAATGCCTTGAGGTAGCTGGGCAGCCCGATGTAGGCGGTCACGCCGAGGTCGGCGCAGGCTTGTGCCTGCAACTCGAGATTGCCGACGCCACCGGGGAGGACACGACCGCCCACGGCCCGTACTGCCTCTTCGAACATTGCTCCGGCGGGCGACAGGTGGTAGCCGAACGCGTTCAGCACGACGTCACGCTCGGTGAAGCCGGCGGCGCGTAGTGCGGATGCCCAGCGCCAAGGATCGGGCCGGTCGAGCTCGGGTTCGTAGAGGGGTCCGGGCGACTGGAACACCCGCCGGATCGGGGCGTCCGCGGCCACCAGCCCGGCGAAAGGTGGGTCCGCCCGCTGAAGGTCAAGCAGGCCGTCCTTGGTCATCACCGGTACTCGGTCGAGGTCGGCCACGCTGCGCAGATCACCAGCATCCACGCCCGCCTCCCCTAGCCGGCGGGCGAATCCTGGGCAGCGCAGGGCGGCTTCGGGCAGCACTAACCGAACCCGCTCGTCGAACGATCGGGCGTAGTCGGCGGGGGACATGGGGTTCATAGCCATCGTTTCCTGCGCTTGTAGTGCTTCACGTCGCGGTAGCTGCGCCGATGCCCGGATTCCCCGATGCCCAGGTAGAACTCCTTGACATCGGGGTTCTCAGCCAGCTCATCAGCCGGCCCCTCGAGGACGATCCGGCCCTGCTCCATGATGTAGCCGTGGTCGGCGATCTCGAGGGCTCGCCGCGCGTTCTGCTCGACTAGCAGCACCGTCGTTCCCAGATCGCGGTTCAGCCGCTCCACGATCTCGAAGATCTCGGACACGAGCATCGGGCCCAGCCCGAGCGACGGCTCGTCCAACATCATGATCGCCGGACGGGCCATCAATGCCCTGCCCATGGCGAGCATCTGCTGCTCGCCACCGGACAGGTACCCGGACGTCTGACTGCGCAGGTCAGCGAGTCGCGGGAAGTAGGCGTAGACCAGCTCCAGGTCGTCGGCGTAGTTGTCCCGCCGGGTGTGTGCGCCGGCCACCAGGTTCTCGTAGACCGACAGGTGCTCGAACACCCGGCGGCCCTCCATGACGAGCGACATGCCCATCCGGACGATCTCGGCGGCGTCCGTTCGCGTGATGTCGTTGCCCCGGAACGCGATCGAGCCGTCGGTGATCTCGCCATGCTCGCTCGGCAGCAGCCCGCAGATGGCCTTCAGCGTGGTCGACTTGCCGGCGCCGTTGGATCCGAGTAGCGCGACGATGTCGCCGTCGGGCACCTGCATGGACATGCCCCGGAGGACGAGGATGACCTCCTCGTAGATGACCTCGACGTTGTTCAGTTCGAGGATCACCTGGCTGCTGGCGGTGCCGCCGGGAGCCGGAGCACGTCGCTGCCGGCGCCCGGCGCCGTCGTCACGGACAGAGCTCATCGACCAGCGGGGTCCACTCGCCACCCTCGACGGTCCACAGCGGGGAGCACACCATCCCCGTGCGGCGGCCGTCGTCTCGTGGCGTCAGCGTTATGGGCAGCGACACACCCTGGGTGTCGAAGTCCTCGACCGACGAGAGGGCGTCCCGGATCGCCGGGCCGGTCACCTCGTCTCCGGCCTCGACGATCGGCTCGATGGCGTCGGCCAACAGCGCCATCTTCCACCAACCCTGCGTGTAGTGGAGGCTGCTCAGCTCCTGGTCCTGCGCTTCGAGGAACGCACGCGGCTCGTCCTGACCTGGAACCTCCACCGAGATGGGCGTCCACGGCTGGACCGACACCGCCCCTTCGGCGTTGTCGCCAGCAAGGTCGATGAACAGTTCGCCGCCGGCCCAGTTCAGCAGCACGACCTGGATATCCAAGCCCTGGTCGGCGATGTCACCGGCGAGCAGCGCGGCTGGACTCTCGACGTTCTGCACGATGACGTAGCTGACACCGTTGCCAGCGACCCGGCGTAGCTCGCCGACGAAGTCGGTCGCACCACCGGGCATCACTTCGACCTGGTAGCCGAGGTCGAGCCCGTTCTCCTCGATGTAGGCCTCGCCATCGGCGACCGGCGACAGGCCGAACGGGCTGTCGTTGTGGAACACCGCGACCTGGGCTCCGGGGTCCTGCTCGTGGATCCAGCGCAGAGCGATCCGCATCTGGTCGGAGTAGCTGGTTGCGACGATGAAGTTGAACGGCGTCTCCTCGAGGTTGGTCAGTTCCTCGGAGTAGGACGCGGACATGAACGGGATCTCGTCCGCGTTCACAAGGCCGCGCAACGCCTCCGTATCCGCGGTTCCCCAGCCCTGGATGGCGACGACACCTTGTGCGCTGAAGTCGGTGTAGAGCCGCTCGGCTATGCCCACGTCGTACTGGTAGTCCTCCCAGAGCAGCTCGATCGGCCGGCCCGCGATCCCGCCCTGCTCGTTGCGCCACTCGACGTACCCGCGCACGCCCTCCGAGTAGGGCGTTCCGACATCCGATGTCGGACCGGACAGGTCGGCGAGGCTACCGACGAGGATCGGCTCGCCGTCGACCTCGGCGCCGGCGTCACCTGCGGCGCCGGTGTCCGCGCCTTCGTCGTCGCCGCCGCAGGCGGCCAGACCGAGCGCCAGCACCGCCAGCGTGGCCGTGATCCTCGCTCGATTCTTGATTCTCGTCGAGTACATCAGGACTCCCTTGTCAGTAGCGGAATGGCCAGAGCCGGAAGTAGTCCTTGATCCGTTGCCAGATGCGGTCCAGGCCGCGCGGCTCGAACAGCAGGAACAGGACGATGACCAGGCCGAACACGATGAGCTGGATCGCGGGGATCTCCCGGCTCAGCACAGGTACCGTGTCGCGGACGTTGCGGGCGAACTGCTGGATCGCCGCCGGCAGGACGGTCATGAACGCCGCCCCGTACACCGATCCGGCGACGCTGCCCAGTCCGCCGACGATGATCATGGCGAGGTACAACACTGAGACATCGAGGGTGAAACGCTCCCAGGTCACGATCGTCCGGTAGTGCGCGGTCAGCGCGCCGGCCAGGCCGACCAGGCCCGACGAGATTGCGAACGCCAGCAGCTTCTGACGGCCGACGTCGATGCCGATCACCGCCGCGGCGATGTCCTGGTCGCGAACCGCATGGAACGCGCGGCCCAGCCCGGTACGGAACAGGTTGCGGGCGCTCAGGACCACCAGCGTGGCGACGCCGAAGATGATCCAGTACCAGGCGAAATCGGTACGCAGAGTCCAGCCGAGGATCTCTGAACGCGGGACGACGATCGCGTCCGTACCGCCAGTGAGGAACGCCCAGTTGCGGAACGCGAACAGCAGGATGAATTGCGCGGCCAGCGTAGCCATCGCCAAGTAGAGGCCCTTGAGCCGGAGCGACGGCAGCCCGAAGAACGTCCCGACCACCGTCGTCACAGCCACGGCACCCGCGATCGCGACCAGCGCCGGAACCTCCAGCCGGGTCGCCAGGATCGCGGACGTGTAAGCGCCCACACCGAGGAATGCACCCTGGCCGAGGCTGATCAAGCCGGTGTGACCGACCAGGATGTTCAGCCCGATGGCGCCAATGATCGCGATACCGATCTGGTTGGCGACGGTCAGCCAGAACGGATTCAGGACGAAAGGCGCGGCCACCACCACGACGACGATGAGCGCGAGCCGGATCCACTCGGCCCGCGTCTGGCGTAGCGCGTAGTCCGCTTCGTACCTGGTGTGGTAGATGCCGGTCGCAGTCGCCATGGACTATCTCACACTCTCTCGATCCGTACCTCGCCGAACAGCCCATACGGACGGAACAGGAGGATGAGGACCAGGACGACGTACGGGATAACCTGCTGCAGACCGCCACCAACGTATCCGGCGGTGTAGGAGACGAGCAGGCCGATGATGAGGCCCGCGACCATCGCGCCAGGGACCGAGTCCAGACCACCGAGGATCACGACCGGGAACACCAGGAGCCCGAACGCCGCGACCTCGCCGGAGACTCCGAACAGGTTCGCGACGATGACACCCGCCAGCACTGCACTCGCTGCGGCGAGTGCCCAGGCCAGCGCGAAGATCCGCCGCACGCTGATGCCGACCACCATGGCCGCCTGCTGGTCGTCCGCGACCGCGCGCATGGCGATGCCGTGCCGTGACCGCTGGAAGAACAGGCTCAGCGCGGCCAGCACCGTGCCGGCGAGGACCATTGCCCAGATGCGGTTGACCGAGACCGGCACGCCGAGGATGTCGACGGCGCCGCGCGGGATGAACGACGGCATGGGGCGTGGTTCGGTGCCCCACACGAGCTGCACGATGCCCTGCAGGACGAACGCCAGCCCGATGGTGACCATGATCACCGAGATGACGTTCTCCCCGACCAACGGGCGGAGGACGAATCGCTCGGTGGCGAGCCCGAGTAGCACCGCGACGACCAGAGCCACCACCACCGCGAAATACCACGGCAAGCCGTACTCCACGATGCCTGCCCAGACCAGGTACGCGCCGACCAGCAGGAAGTATCCCTGGGCGAAGTTGATGACTCCGGTCGCCTTGAAGATGATCACGAACCCGAGCGCCGCCAGGGCGAGGACCGCGCCGTTCGCCAGGCCAGTGATGGTCAGCTGGATGAACGTCTCCACCTGCGCCTCATCTCCCGCTCCAGGCGAACCGGCGCGCCTTCGGTGCCGGTGCGAAGCCGTCCATGGCCAGGATCGCGAGCTCGATCTTGCGCTCGGTCGTCGTACCGTCTTGGTAGGTGACCGTGCTGGTCACCGTCACCGAATCGGCGTCCCCGTAGAGGGCCTCGATGAGGTCCCCGTAGCGTTCATGGATCACTCCGCGGCGTACCTTGCGGGTACGGGTGATCTCGTCGTCGTCCGGGTCGAGCTGCTTGTGCAGCAGGAGGAAGCGGCGCACCCGGATGCTCTCGGGCAGGTCGTGGTTCGCCCGGTGGACCTCCTCGGCGATGAGCTGGTAGACCGCCGGCTTCTGCGCCAGGTCGGTGTAGGTGGTGTAGGAGAGGTGCTCGCGCTCAGCCCACGCGCCGACGGTCCGCATGTCGATCGTGATCACGGCGGAGATGTACGGTCGGGCCGTGTCGCCCATGTCGCCGCCGAACACGACGGCCTCTTCGACGTACGGGCTGAACTTGATCTTGTTCTCGATGAACGCCGGGCTGAACTGCGAGCCGTCCTGCGCCCGCATGACGTCCTTGGCGCGGTCGATGACCACGAGGTGGTCGTTCTCGTCGAGGTATCCGGCGTCCCCGGTGTGCAGCCACTCGTCTTGATCGATGGCGTCGCGACTGGCCTCCTCGTTGCGGTAGTAGCCCTGGAAGACCGCCGGGCTGCGGAGCAGGATCTCGCCGTCGTCGGCGATCGCCAGCTCGGTGGAGGGAATGGGGCCGCCCACGGTGCTGAACGTCACGGCGTCATCCCGGTGGGCGACCGCGATGCCGCAGATCTCCGTCTGGCCATAGATCTGCTTGAGGTTCACGCCAATGGTGTGGAAGAAGCGGAACACGTCCGGACCCAGCGGAGCGCCACCGGTGTAGCACCGCTTGATACGCGTCAGACCAAGCTGCTCGCGCACCGGCCGCAGTGCCGCCAGCTCCGCGAGTGGCCGGAGCAGCTGGTCGAGCATGCGCGGCCGCTCACCCCTCACCCGGCGGTCGGCCACCCGGCCGCCCACCCGCTGGCCCCAGGCGAACGCCGCCCGCTTGAGCCAGCCCGCCTCGCCCACGCGCACCTGGACAGACGACAGCATGTCCTCCCAGATGCGGGGGGGGCTGAACATCACGTCCGGGCCGATCTCGCGCAGGTCCGCGCGGACTGTGTTGGCCTCCTCCGGGAACGAGACGGTGAAGCCGGCCTGCAGGCCACAGGCGAGCGTCAGCATCTGCTCACCGATCCAGGCGAACGGCAAGAAGCTCACGTACCTGTCGTCCGCGTCGAGCGGATCGATCGCCATGAGGCTGCGGCCCATGGACAGCAGGTTGCGGTGCGAGAGCATCGCGAGCTTGGGACGTGCAGTGGTGCCCGACGTGGTGCAGATGACGGCGATGTCGTCAGCCCGGCCGGCCGCTACCTGCTCGTCCAGCCAGCCTGGATGTGCCCCCTCGTACTCGCGGCCACGGGCCTCAACGGCGGTGAACTCAACTAAGTAGTCGTGGTCATAGTGCTCGAGGCCGCGTGGGTCGTAGAAGACGACGGTCTCGACCGAGTCCAGCGGCTGCCAGAGCCGGATCAGCTTGTCGACCTGCTCCTGGTCCTCGGCCACCACCACCCGAACCTGCGCGTGCGTGAGGATGTGCACGATCTCCTCGCCGACGCTCGTCGGGTAGATACCGACGATGCACGCGCCCAGCGACTGGACGGCAAGCTCGCTGATCAGCCATTCCGGCCGGTTGTCGCCCAGGACGGCTACCACGTCACCCTGCCGCACACCCAACTCCGCCAGGCCGTGGGCAAAGTCGCGTACCCGATTGCGGTAGGCGGCCCACGACACAGGCTGCCAGATGCCGTACCGCTTCTCCTGCAAAGCGATTCGCGCCTCGCCATGACGATCTGCCATGGCGTCCAACAGCTTCGGGAACGTCATGTCCTCCGCGACGGGCTCGAGTTCCGGCTCGCGCGGCCACACCACCCGGGTGGTGCCCCGGCTGGCTGGTGCCGCCGCCGAGCTCACGCCACTTCCTCGCCGAGGTACGCCTCGATCACGTCTTGGTTGGTCTTGACCTCTCCCGGGGAGCCGCTGGTGATCTTGCGTCCGAAGTCGAGCACGGTTACCCGGTCGGAGATGTCCATGACCACGTCCATGTCGTGCTCGATCAGCACGACAGTGACGCCGGCCAGGTCGTTGACGTCGAGGACGAACCGGGCCATGTCCTCCTTCTCCTCGGCGTTCATCCCGGCCATCGGCTCGTCCAGTAGGAGGACGGCCGGCTGGAGGCACAGCGCCCGACCGACCTCCACCCGTTTCTGGACCCCGTACGGCAACGAGCCCACCTGGGCATGGCGAACCGCCTGGATCTCGAGGAAGTCGATCACTTCCTCCACCAGCTCCCGGTGGACGATCTCCTGCCGCCGGGCCGGGCCGAAGTACAGGAACGACCGCCACACCGAGTGCTTCATGTGCACATGCCGGCCGAGCATCAGGTTGTCGAGCACAGTCATGTGCTTGAACAGCTCGATGTTCTGGAAAGCGCGGGCCACTCCCCAGCGGGCGATCCGGCTCGGCCGGGCCGTGGTGAGCTCGTGCACCTCAGCGTCACCGATGTGGAGTCGGATGCTGCCCGACTGCGGCCGGTACAAGCCGCTGATGCAGTTCAGCAGGCTGGTCTTGCCAGCTCCGTTCGGCCCGATCACCGCGTGGACTTCGCCCTGTTGGACTCTTAGGCCCACTCCACGCAACGCCTGGACCCCGCCGAAATGTAGCTCGACGCCATCAATCTCCAGCTGCGGCGCTCCCCGTTCGAGGCGGCTGCCGTTGAGTTCATGACGGTAGGCACGGGACACGTCGCTGTGACACCTCTTCGGGCGGAGACGCCGGCGAGTCTATCGGCTGTGTCGCCACCAAGGCATTCCACTATATGGGAGTAAATACCTCTTAACATAGGCCTATTCTGCTAGCAGAGAGTTGATTACGATGAACACACGGGACAGACCGGCCGAAGGGAGGAGGTTGGGGTGGCGGCGGAGCAGGAGCCCGTTCGGGGAACTCTCGGCACAGTCCGCAACGCCTCGACCCTGCTCGACCTGCTCAGCAACGGGCCCGCCTACCAACAGCTCAGCGGCCTTGCCGAACGATCCAGCCTTTCCCTACCCACAGTTCACCGGCTGCTGCGGAGCCTGGTGGCAGCCGGCCTGGTCGAGCAGGATCCCATCTCCTCCCGCTACAGCCTGGGCCCAGAACTGGTCCGGCTGTCCGAGCGGTATTTGGACCGGCTACCGCTGTTGCAGCTGCTGCGGCCGTACCTTGTCGACCTGCGCAACCGGACGTCGTCGACCGTCATCGTTGCCATGCTGGTGCGCGAAACGGTGGTGAACGTGGAGCGCATCGACGGGGTGGACGCGGCGGCCACCGTTCAGCGGACGGCTCGCAGCTTCCCAGCCCATCACACGGCGGCCGGACGTCTGCTCCTTGGCCGCGCCGGACCCGCCGTCTGGAAGCAGTACTTGAACGGCGATCTCGATGACCCGCCGTCCGTCACGACCCTCGAAGGCTGGGCCGAGGCTGATCTGTTGCACGGGCCGGTCGAAGGGCTCCGCACGCATACCGAAGTTGCTGTTCCCATTGTCCGCCCCGACGGATCCGCTGCCGCCGCACTTGTTGCCACCGGCGGGCCGCCCACGTTCACCAGGGACCACCTGGTCGATGAGATCGGCCCAGAGCTTCAGCAGACGGCCGCGCTCATGAGGAGGCTGGTGGCAGGTGACTAGATGGCGAGGCTTGGGCGCCAGCGCGGAAGACCGTCGAGCCGGGCGGGCCAAGGCGCTGGCCGCGTGGGCGGCCGAAGCGGCGACGCTCCGACGCAGCCGAACGTTACTGGTACCGGCCGGGCCGGTATGCAACAGGTGACCTCGCGGAGGGAAGCGGATGGCTAGATCACCATGATCGGCCGGATGGACCCCGTCATCAGCGTGTCGGGGCCAACTGGTGTCCGTCAGGCCGGCCCGCAGCCGCCGTTGCCCGGGATCGGGGCGCACCGGTACAGCCCGGCCCGACCCCGACCGCTGTACGCGCAGTGGCGGCTCGACGAGCCTGGTGATGGACCGGTACGGGAGGCGGTGGTGGCCGGTTCGGCGCCCGGGCGGGCCGGTTCGCGGAGGTCGGCTCCAGGGTGTGGAAGCAGGGGTCCCTGCTTCAGCCCACCTGGCACGAGGGCGCCCTCCTCCAGACCTCGACTGCGTCAGGGGCCCCCTGCTCCAATCCCCCGGGACGGCAACCGCGCGCCACCCACAACCGGCCACGGCAGGGTCTCGCCCACACCTGGACATCAGGCCCAGCGTGAGGTCCGGGCGAGCAGGACCCCCGCCGCCACGGCTCCGGCGGTGGAGGTCCGCAACACCGACGGCCCCAGCCGTACAGGGAGAGCACCGGCGGCCTCGAAGACCTGCAGCTCCTCGGTCGTGATCCCGCCTTCAGGCCCGACCACGAGCACGAACTCCCCGGCCGGGGGTGGCTCCACCGCGGCGATCGGGCGAGCGGCGCCCTCCTGCAGCACCAGGGCCAGCTCGGCCGACGCGATCTGCGCCGCTACATCCGCGGTCGTCGCCGGACCGGTGACCACCGGGAGCCGGGCCCGCCGCGACTGCTTGGCCGCCTCACGGGCGGTGGCCCGCCAGCGACGCAGCCCGCGCGCCTCGCGCTCACCCCGCCACCGGGCCACGCACCGGGCCGCCTCCCACGGCACCACCTCGTCGACGCCGACCTCGGTCAGCAGCTCCACCGCCAGCTCCCCGCGTTCCCCCTTCGGCAGGGCCTGCACGACGACCAGGTGCGGCGAGGGGGGCGAGTGCTCGACCTGCTCGAGGACGCGGCAGCTCAGGCCCTGGCGGTCGACGCCCTCGACGGCGCATCGCGCGACGATGCCGGCGCCGTCGGAGAGCTCGACCTGCTCGCCGACCCGGACCCGGCGGACCACCGCCGCATGCCGGCCCTCCTCGCCGTCAAGCCGGACCACCGCCCTACCGTCCAGCGTGCCGGGCTCGACGAGGAAGAGCGGCAGGCTCACTTGAAGGCGTCGCGGATCCGGGAGAACAGTCCGCCCGCCGTGGCGGTCACCGGGCCGCCCGGGTGCTCCTCGTCACGCAGTCGCGCCAGCTCGCGGAGGATCTCCTCCTGCCTGGCGTCGAGCTTGGTGGGGGTGCGGACCTCGAGGTGGACGACGAGGTCACCCCGCCCCGAGGAGCGCAGCCGGGGCACGCCCTTGCCCTGGAGCAGCACGGTCTGACCGTGCTGCGTGCCCGGCCGGACCTCGACGGTCTCGAGGCCGTCGAGGGTCTCGAGCTCCAGCGTGGTGCCCAGCGCGGCGGCTGTCACCGGCAGGGCCACGGTGCAGTGCAGGTCGTCGCCGTCGCGCTGGAAGACCGGGTGGGGAGCCATGACCAGCTCGACGTAGAGGTCACCCGGCGGCCCGCCACCGGGACCCACCTCGCCCTCGCCGGCCAGCTGGATGCGGGTGCCGTGGTCGACGCCGGCCGGGATGCGGATGGTCAGGTTGCGCCGCGTGCGCACCCGCCCGTCACCGGAGCACTCCACGCAAGGGTTCGGGTTGACGGTGCCGAACCCGTGGCACTGCGGGCAGGGCCGGGTCGTCATCACCTGGCCGAGGAACGACCGCTGGACCTGGCTGATCTCGCCGCGCCCCTGGCAGAGGTCGCAGGTGGCCAGCGACGCGCCGCCGGCCGTCCCCGACCCGTGGCAGGTCTGGCAGGTGACGGCCGTGTCGACCTGCAGGTCGCGCGTCGCGCCGAACGCGGCCTCCGCGAGGTCGACCTCCAGCCGCAGCAGGGCGTCCTGTCCCCGGCGGGTGCGGCTGCGCGGGCCCCGGGCGGCCGTACCGCCGAAGAAGGCATCCATGATGTCGGTGAACGAGAAGCCCTGCCCGAAGCCGCCGCCCGTACCGTTCCCGCTGGCCAGGGGGTCGCCGCCCAGGTCGTAGACCTCACGCTTCTGGGGGTCGGCCAGCACCTCGTAGGCGTTGGTGACCTCCTTGAACCGCTCCTGGGTCGCCGGGTCGGGGTTGATGTCGGGGTGCAGCTGGCGGGCCAGCCTCCGGTAGGCCTTCTTGATGTCGTCGGCCGAGGCGTCCCGAGGGACACCCAGCGTGGCGTAGTAGTCGGTGGGCACCTAGTTCCCCGCGAGGATCCGTGAGACGTAGCGGGCGACGGCTCGGACCGCGCCCATGGTTCCTGGGTAGTCCATGCGGGTCGGTCCGAGGACCCCCATGGTGGCCAGCGCCTGGTCGCCAGGGCCGTAGCCCACGCTGACGACCGAGGCGGAGGACAGGCCGGTGAGCTCGTTCTCGTGGCCGATCCGTACGGTCAGGGTGGTCGGGCTGGTGGCCTCGCCCAGCAGACGGAGCAGCACGACGTGCTCCTCCAGGGCCTCGAGCAGCGGCTCGAAGGACTGGTCGAAGTCCTGCCCGAACCGGGTCAGGTTCGCGGTCCCCGCCACGGCCAGCCGCTCGTCGTGCCGCTCGACCAGGCTCTCGAGCAGCGTGGCGACCACGGCGTTGACCAGCGGCTGCTCCTCCGGCCCGAAGCGCTCGGCGAGCGGCTCGACGGCACCCGCCACGTCGCTGAAGGCCAGCCCGGACACCGCGGCGTTGATCCGCGCGCGCACGTCCGCGAGCACCACCTCGTCGAACGGCTCGGGCAGGTCCACCAGGCGCTGCTCGATCCGGCCGGAGTCGGTGATCAGCACCAGCAGGAGGCGGGTCGCGGCCAGGGCGACCAGCTCGACGTGCCGGACCCCGGAGCGGGACAGCGAGGGGTACTGGACCACGGCGATCTGGCGGGTGAGCTGCGCGAGCAGCCGCACGGTTCGGCCGACCACGTCGTCGAGGTCGAGGGCGCCGTCGAGGAAGGTCTGGATGGCCCGCCGCTCCGCGGACGACAGCGGCTTGACCGTCGTGAGGCGGTCGACGAAGAGCCGGTACCCCTTGTCGGTGGGCACCCGGCCCGCGCTGGTGTGGGGCTGGGCGATGTAGCCCTCCTCCTCGAGCGCCGCCATGTCGTTGCGAATGGTCGCCGGCGAGACGTCCAGGTTGTGCCGGTCGACCAGAGCCTTGGAACCGACCGGTTCCTCGGTGGCGACGTAGTCCTCGACGATGGCTCGGAGGACGTCCAGCTTGCGGTCGTCGAGCGACACGGGCACGCACCTCCGTCCGGCGTCGGTTGCTGGCACTCGGAAATGTCGAGTGCCAAGTCTACGGCCGTCACCCCCGTCGTGCCGAACGCCCCTGGTCGCGGCCGCATCAGCCGAGCCCACGTGGAAGGCGGGCCTGTCGGAGGCGTTGGGCTGGGACACGGAGCCTGACTCGGCCTGGCGGCGCATCCTGGGGCCGTCCACGGCTACGCCGACCTGGAGCCCGCGCTGCTGGGTCGAGGAGCTCATCGATTTCGTGACGACCGGGCCGTCGCGGCCCTGACCGTCGGTCCGGATCGCTAGTCTCCGCCCGAGCCTCGTGCATCCTGCCGAGGCGACCGCTCGAGGGGATGCCCTGCCATGACCGACCCCACCCGTCCCGGCGACCAGCCCGACCAGCCCGACCCCTACGCTCGCCCCCCGGGAGACCAGCCGCCGACGCCCGGCCAGCCGCCGGCCGGTGAGCAGCCCCCCACGTACGGGCAGCAACCGCCGGACCACGGTCAGCAGCCGCCGTACGGGCAGCAACCCCCGGCGTACGGCGGGCAGACGCCCGGCTGGGGCCAGCCCGGCTACGGGGCCCAGGGCTACGGCCAGCCGGCGCCGGAGGGTGCCGGGCAGCCGGCGAGCATGGTCGCCCGGCTGGGTGCCCGCATCATCGACGTGCTGATCCTGTCCATCCCGGCGTTCATCGTGTTCGCGCTGCTGGGTGGCAGCTTCGCCAGCGAGGCGGAGATCGACCCGGTCACCGGCGAGCTGCTCAACCCGGAGGACGTCTTGGGCCAGCTCGGCGGGTTCTTCCTCTTCGCAGGGCTCTTCGCGTTCCTCGCCGTGCTCTACGAGGTGGGCTTCATCGGAGCCCGCGGCGCCACGCCGGGCAAGAGCCTGCTCGGCGTCAAGGTCGTCGACGAGACCGACGGGGGGCTGATCGGCTGGGGCCGAGCCTTCGTGCGCTGGCTGATCCCCTTCGTAGGAAGCCTGATCTGCGGCATCGGCCAGCTCATCGTCTACCTCTCGCCGTTCTTCGACGGGACGGGCCGCCTGCAAGGGTGGCACGACAAGGCGGCGCGCGACCTCGTCATCCGCACCAAGTGATGGGAGCATCGTCATGAGCACCGCCCCTCCCGACGAACCGCCGCCCGAGGACCCCACCGCCGCCGGCCCTCCGTCCGGCCCGCCATCGGGCGAACCGCCTCCCGCACCACCACCTCCGGGACAGCCCCCGTACGGCGCTCCCCCCTCGCCACCGGGCCAACAGACCGGCCAAGCTGGGTACGGCGGCCAGCCGCCCTACCCCCCACCGGGCCAGCCCCCGTACGGCGGTGCCCCCCGACCGGGAGTGGTCCCGCTCGCGCCGGACCAGGAGCGCACGTGGGGCCTGCTCGCGCACCTCTCGGCCTTCGCGGGTTCGCTCGTCGGCGGCCTCACGCCGCTGGGCCCACTGGTCGTCATGCTCACGATGGGCGAGCGGTCGGCGTTCGTCCGACGGCACGCGGTCGAGGCGCTGAACTTCAACATCAGCTTCCTCATCTACCTGGTCGTCAGCCTCGTGCTCGTGATCCTCCTGGTGGGGTTCCTGCTGATCCCGCTGCTGGCCATCGCCTGGGTGGTGCTGGTGATCGTGGCGGCCGTGAAGGCCAACCAGGGCGAGGACTACCGCTACCCGTTGACCATCCGGATGGTGCGGTAGCCGGGGTCAGCCGAGCAGGTCGCGGACGACGGCGTCGGCGAGGAGCCGGCCCCGCGGAGTGAGCACGGCGCGGGCGGCGGCGAGGGCGGCGGGGTCGAGCAGCCCACGTGCCGCGGCCCGGGTGGCCGCCGCACGGCCAGCCGGGTCGAGCACGCCCACGTCCAGCCCCGGCTCGAGGCGCAGCTCGAGCAGCACGCGCTCCACCCGCCGCGTGTCGTCGCCCAGCACCTCGCGTGCGTGGGCGGGGCTCCGCCCCGCGGCCAGGTGCGAGGCCCAGGCGGCGGGGTGCTTGGCGTTCCACCAGCGGGTGCCTCCGACGTGGCTGTGGGCGCCCGGACCGACGCCCCACCAGTCCGCGCCGGTCCAGTAGAGGAGGTTGTGCCGGCAGCGGGCTTCGGGCGTGGCGGCCCAGTTCGAGACCTCGTACCACCGCAGCCCGGCCGCGGTGAGCAGGTCGTCGGCCAGGAAATACTTGTCGGCCAGGTCGTCGTCGTCGGGAGCCGTCACCTCCCCCCGGCGGACCCGGGCGGCCAGCCGCGTGCCCTGCTCCACGACGAGCGCGTACGCCGACACGTGGTCGGGGCCCGCGGCGAGCGCCGACTCGACGGAGTCGCGCCAGTCGTCGAGGCTCTCGCCCGGAGCGCCGTAGATGAGGTCGAGGTTGACGTGCTCGAAACCCGCGGACCGGGCCTCGGCCACGGCAACGGCCACCCGGCCGGGCGTGTGGGCGCGCTCGAGCACGTCGAGCACGTGCGGGCGCGAGCTCTGCATCCCGAAGGACACCCGGGTGAAACCGCCCGCCCGGAGCCGACCGAGCCCCTCCGGGCCGACCGACTCGGGGTTGGCCTCGGTCGTCACCTCGGCGTCCGGGACGAGCCCGAACTCCGCACCCAGCTCGTCGACGACCCGGACGAGGTCCTCGGCCGGCAGCAGGGTGGGGGTGCCACCACCGACGAAGACCGTGCTCACGGGCAGCTCGACCTCGCCCAGCACCCGCCGGGCCAGCCGGACCTCCGCCAGCGCCCCCTCCACCCAGGTGGCCCGGCTGGCCCCTGGCGCCTCCCCCAGCTCGGCGGCGGTGTAGGTGTTGAAGTCGCAGTAGCCGCACCGCGTGGCGCAGAAGGGCACGTGCACGTAGACGCCGAAGGGCCGGCCCCCCAGGCCGTCCAGCGCGCCCTCCGGGAGCGCACCGTCGGGCGGGGCGGGGTCACCGTCCGGGAGTGTCGCGGGCACCCGCCCATCGTCCACCAGGTGCGCGCGCGGACGCGGCGCCGCCCCCGGACCGGAGTCGCGGGGGCGGCGGACGGGACAAGCGGCTACTCGACGTACATCTTGTCGAAGGTCTCCATGTACTGCTTCTCGACGTGCTTGCGCTTGACCTTGAGGCTCGGGGTGAGGTGACCGTCCTCGATCGTCAGGTCGTGCCGCAGGATCTCGAACTTCTTGATCTGCTCGTGCCGCGCCAGGCGGGAGTTGAGCTCCTCGACGTAGCCCTGGATCAGCTCGCGGACCTGCGGCGTGCTGACCAGTTCGGCGTACTGGGTGCCCACGAGATCGTTGTGCTCCGCCCAGGACCCGATGGCGTCGGGGTCCAGCGTGATCAGGGCGGTCACGAACTTGCGATGCTCCCCGTGGACGACCATCTGGCTGGCGTAGGGGCAGACGGCCTTGAAGAGCACCTCGATCGCCTGTGGGGCGACGTACTTGCCGCCCGAGGTCTTGATCAGGTCCTTCTTGCGGTCGGTGATCTTGAGGTTGCCCTTGGGGGTGAGCTCGCCGATGTCGCCGGTGTGGAACCAGCCGTCCGCACCGAGGACCTCGGCCGTCTGCTCGGGCATGTTGTGGTACCCGGTCATCACGCCGGGACCCTTGATGAGGATCTCGCCGTCGTCGGCGATGCGGACCTCCGTGCCCGGCGCCGGCTGGCCGACGGTGCCGAACTCATAGTTGTCCGGCCGGTTGACGAAGCTGAAGGCGCTGGTCTCGGTGAGGCCGTAGCCCTCGAGGATGAGCAGCCCCGCACCGTGGAAGAAGACGGCGATGTCGCGGGAGAGGGCGGCGCCGCCGGAGATGAAGTAGCGGATGTTGCCACCCATCCGGGCCTTGAGCTTGCTGAAGACGAGCTTGTCCGCAACGGTGTACTCGAGGCTGGTCGGGAAGCCAGGCTCCCTGCCCTGGCGCCGCTGCTCGGAGACCTTGCGCCCGACCCCAAGGGCCCAGTGGAAGATCTTTACCTTGGCACCACCCTCCTGCTCGGTGGTGGACACGACCTTGCCCATGACCTTCTCGTAGATGCGCGGCGGGGCCCCCATGAAGGTCGGCTTGATCACAGCCAGGTTGTCGACGATCTTGTCGACCCGCCCGTCGACCGCCGAGATGAAGCCGATCTGGAGCTGCATGACCTGCAGCACCTTGCCCAGCGAGTGGGACAGCGGCAGCCACAGGTACTGGACGTCGTCGGCGTTGAGGATCTTGAGGTGGTCGATCGCGACCGCTTCGTACGTCCAGTTGCCGTGCGTGAGGCGCACGCCCTTGGGGCGCCCGGTGGTACCGGAGGTGTACATCAGCGTCGCCAGGTGGTCGTGCGTCACCTTGTCGATGACCTGGGTGATGGCGTCGGGATTGCGCTCGAGGTGCTCGGCGCCGAGCCGCTCCAGGTCGGCGAGCGACATCACCCAGTCGCCGTCGCCCTCGCCGTCGAACAGCACGACCTTCTGGACGTCCGGCAGCTTCTCGCGGGCCACGGCGACCTTGGCCAGCTGCGCCTCGTTCTCCGCGAAGACCACCCGCGACTCGGAGTCGGAGAGGATGAAGACGACGTCGTCCTCGAGCGTGGACGGGTAGATGGTGGTCGTCGCGGCGCCGGCACACATGATCGCGAGGTCGGCGAGCACCCACTCGATCCGGGTGGCGGAGGCGATCGCGACCCGCTGCTCCGGCTCGACCCCCAGGGCGATCAGCCCGGCCGCGATGGCGTCGGCCCGGTCCTTGGTCTCCTGCCAGGTGATCGCCGACCATCCGGTGCCCTGCGGGTAGCGGAAGGCCTCCCGGGTCGGCGTCGCTGCCGCCCGGTCGGCGAACATTCGGCCGACCGAGGCGGGCCGCTGCGCCACGATCGTCCCCGTATCGGTAATGGCATCGGTCATGAGCCAGGCCTCCTGCAAGGTCCTCGGGTGTCACGCGTTCGGGCTTGTCCGGCGAACGCTAATCGGTTGTGGCGGGCCGGACCAGCGACGAGGTGACTCTCGTCACGTCTAAGCCCGTTTTGTGCTTAATTTCGTTACCGACTGGTAACGGGATGTGCGTCGGGGGCGGTGCGCTCGCACTGCCGGAGACACCGTCAGCGACCCCGCGCAGCCGCCACCAGGTGAGCGGGCATGCCCGGGACGGCGGCAATCGCCGGGAGGAGATCACGCTCGGTCGTCAGCGCCCGGAACGCGTGACCCACGGTGACGTGGTGGTCCGGCACGTGCACCACCTCGACCGCGTCGCCGGCCGCCAGGACCCCCTCCTCGACCACTCGCAGGTAGGTACCGGGTCGCCCGTAGGCGGTGAACCGCTTGACCCACCGGGGCTCGTCCAACCACCCCTGGAAGACCCGGCAAGGGATCCGGGGGGTGGTCACCTCGAGGAGCACCGAGCCGACGCGCCAGCGCTCCCCCACGTGCGCACCGGACACGTCCAGACCCTCGGTCGTGAGGTTCTCGCCGAAGATGCCGTCGTGCAGCTCGCGGACGAGCTCGGCCTCCCACAGGTCGAGGTCCTCCCGCGCGTAGGCGTAGACCGCCTGCTCGGTGCCGCCGTGGTCCACGCGGTCCGCCTGCTCGTCTCCGTCGACGCCGAGGGTGTGCACACGTACGGGACCGGGGACGGGCCGCTTGTCGATGGCCGAGCGGCCGACGCTGCCCCACGGCACCGGCCTGGCCCGACCGGTGTTGACCGAACGGAGCCGGGGGTGGCTCACTTGCGCGCCTCGTCGCCGGTCGACAGGGCGGCGATGAAGGCCTCCTGGGGGACCTCGACCCGGCCCACCATCTTCATCCGCTTCTTGCCCTCCTTCTGCTTCTCCAGCAGCTTGCGCTTGCGGGTGATGTCACCGCCGTAGCACTTGGCGAGCACATCCTTGCGGATGGCCCGGATGGTCTCGCGGGCGATGACCCGGGAGCCGATGGCCGCCTGGATCGGCACCTCGAACTGCTGCCTCGGGATCAGCTCGCGCAGCCTGCCGGCCATCGCCACGCCGTACGCGTAGGCCTTGTCCTTGTGGACGATGGCACTGAAGGCGTCCACCGGCTCGCCCTGAAGGAGGATGTCGACCTTGACCAGCGCCGCCTGCTGCTCGCCCGTGGGCTCGTAGTCCAGGCTGGCGTAGCCGCGGGTACGAGACTTGAGGGCGTCGAAGAAGTCGAAGACGATCTCCGCCAGCGGCAGCGTGTACCGCAGCTCGACCCGGTCCTCGGACAGGTAGTCCATGCCGAGCAGCGACCCCCGCCGGGTCTGACAGAGGTCCATGATCGCGCCCACGTACTCACTGGGGGCGAGCAGCGTGGCGCGGACTACCGGCTCGTGGACCGAGGCGACCTTGCCGGTCGGGAACTCGCTCGGGTTGGTGACCGCGACCTCGGTCCCGTCGTCCAGGAGAACCCGGTAGACGACGTTGGGCGCCGTCGAGATGAGGTCCAGCCCGAACTCGCGCTCGAGCCGCTCGCGGACGATCTCGAGATGGAGAAGGCCGAGGAAGCCACACCGGAAGCCGAAGCCGAGCGCCGTCGAGGTCTCCGGCTCGTAGACGAGTGCCGCGTCGTTGAGCTTGAGCTTGTCGAGGGCGTCGCGGAAGTCCGGGTAGTCGGAGCCGTCCATCGGGTAGAGCCCCGAGAAGACCATCGGTCTCGGCTCCCGGTAACCCTCCAACGCATGCCGGGTGGGGGTCGCGGCGTCGGTGATGGTGTCCCCGACCTTGGACTGGCGGACATCCTTGACTCCGGTGATCAGGTAACCCACCTCGCCCACGCCCAGGCCGCGGCTCGGACGCATCTCCGGAGAGATCACCCCGATCTCCAGCAGCTCGTGGCTGGCCTGAGTCGACAGCATGAGGATCCGCTGGCGCGCCGAGAGGTGGCCGTCGATCACCCGGACGTAGGTCACGACGCCGCGGTACGTGTCGTAGACGCTGTCGAAGATCATCGCCCGGGCGGCCGCGTCCGGGTCG
This sequence comes from Jiangellales bacterium, assembly GCA_035462375.1. Taxonomy (GTDB): domain Bacteria; phylum Actinomycetota; class Actinomycetes; order Jiangellales; family Jiangellaceae; genus DASTQL01. Next base: position 28,316 of record DATHUJ010000045.1, on the reverse strand, counting down.
CCGACCGGGGACGGCACCTCGTCGACGACCCGCTGGAGGAGCTCCTCGACGCCCTCGCCGGTCTTGCCCGAGACGCGCAACACGTCGTCGGCGTCGCACCCGATGAGGTGGGCGAGCTCCGCCGCGTACTTGTCCGGCTGCGCAGCCGGCAGGTCGATCTTGTTGAGGACGGGGATGATCTGCAGGTCGTTGTCGAGCGCCATGTACAGGTTGGCCAGGGTCTGCGCCTCGATCCCCTGCGCCGCATCGACCAGCAGGACGGCGCCTTCGCAGGCCGCGAGGCTGCGCGACACCTCGTAGGAGAAGTCGACGTGACCCGGGGTGTCGATGAGGTTGAGCACGTAGGCCCGGCCGTCGCCGGCCGTCCAGGGCAGGCGGACGGCCTGGCTCTTGATCGTGATCCCGCGCTCGCGCTCGATGTCCATCCGGTCGAGGTACTGGGCCCGCATGGCCCGGCCCTCGACGACGCCGGTGAGCTGGAGCATGCGGTCGGCCAGCGTCGACTTGCCGTGGTCGATGTGGGCGATGATGCAGAAGTTACGGATGAGCTCTGGTGGCGTCGCGCTCGGCTCGGGGGCGCTCGGCTCGGGCACTCGGACTTCCTCGCAGGCAGGACGGGGCGGAGCGACCATCGTCCCACGGCTCCCGCGCGGCTCGGTCGCTACGGTGCGGTCGTGGCCGGCCTCCGCGACTCGGTGCTCTCCCTGCTACGCGCCGCCGTACGCTCGCGTCCGCCGGGGCGAGCGCCGGCGCCGGGCCCCGGCCCGGGCGGGGGGACGGCGGACAGCCCCGGCCGCGCCGGCCCGTGGGCGACGACCGAAGCGACCCACGTCGATCGGGTACGGACCAGCTACTCACCCGCGCCCGACGGGGACCCCGACCCCGGAGAGATCGTCTGGACATGGGTCCCGTACGAGGAGGGTGACGGTCGGGGCAAGGACCGGCCCGTCCTCGTGGTGGCGCGGGAGGAGGCCGGCACCCTGCTGGCCGTTCCCCTGTCGAGCCGCGACCACGACGGTCACGGCGACTGGCTGCCGCTCGGCCCCGGCCCCTGGGACAGCAGGGGCCGGCCGTCCTGGGTCGCGCTGGACCGGGTGCTGCGGGTGCACGCCCAGGGCATGCGCCGGGAGGGCGCGACGCTGGACCGGGACCGGTTCGAGGCGGTGGCCGACCGGCTTCGCCGGCGGTACGGCTGGGGATAGGCGCGGACGTTCCGGCCACCGAGCCGGCGGAGCGGCCTTGGGCCTTCAGCGAGCGATGGGTGAATGCGCCAGAGCGGTGGAGCGGTTCTGGCCGACCGCTCAGCTGCTTCTTCCGAGGACGCTCCGTACCTGGGCGGCCGCACTCGCTCGACCGCACTCGGACAGTTTCGCGTGACCCTTGGCACTCGGGCGGTCCAGGCGTCGAGGTCCCGACAGGTTTGGTCCGCTCCTGACCCGCTGGTACCGTTGATCCTCGCGTGCGTGCCCAGGTCGCGCGCCGCCGTCCGGTCTCACGCCGCCCCGACGCATCCCAGCGCAGGAGTTGCGAGCCCGGTCGCCCGCCCTCACGACCTGCCCCATCACAGCGAAGGCTCCCTTTCGTGGCGAACATCAAGTCCCAGAAGAAGCGCAACCTCACCAACGAGAAGGCGCGGCAGCGGAACAAGGCCGTGAAGTCCTCGGTCCGCACCGCGGTGCGGAAGTTCCGCGAGGCAGCCGAGGCTGGCGACACCGCCAAGGCCCAGGAGCTCGCCCAGTCGGCCACCCGCAGCCTGGACAAGGCGGCGTCCGACGGCGTCATCCACAAGAACCAGGCGGCCAACCGCAAGTCCTCGATCATGAAGCAGGCCGCCTCGCTCTGACGCCGGTCCGCTCGCGCGCGTGTCGACGGCGCCGTCCCGGGAGCCCGGGGCGGCGCCGTCGTCGGCGTCGCCGCGACAGCTGGCCATACGTCGCATGATCCACGCCGGGCGGGGCGACCCGTCGACCTTGCCGCACGCACCGGCTACCAATCGCCTCAAGATCCACCCCCGGCGGGGGGATCCTCACGCGGCGCGGGCGCGCCCGATCTCGATCAGTGCACGGGTGAGCGCCAGCGTCGGGTCGTTGCCGCCACCCTTGACCTGGAGGTCGGCCGCCGCGACGGCGCGGATCGCCCGGACGAGGCCGCCAGGGGTCCAACCGCGCAGCTGACCGCGCAGCACCCGGACCTTCCACGGCGGGACGCCGAGCTCGCGCGCCAGGTCCGCGTCCCGAACCCCCCGCGGGGAGCCCGAGAGCCGCGCCAGCGACCGGAGCGCGGTGGCCAGCGCACCGGTGACCAGCACCGGGTCGGTCCCGGTCTCGAGCGCCCAGCGCAGCTGTTCGACGGCCTGGGCCGTGCGGCCCTCGACCGCACGGTCGGCGACGACCCACCCCTTGACCTCGGCGCGGCCCTCGAAGTAGGTCGCCACGACGGCCCGCGTGACGCGACCCCCGACCGCATCGGCGGCGAGCTGCTCGGCGGCCGACGCCAGCCCTCGGAGGTCACCTCCGACGGCCTCGACGAGCGCGCGGGCGGCGTCGTCATCGAGCTCGCCCCCGGCAGCGGCGACCTCCGAGCGGACGAAGTCGACCTGGTCGTCCGCCCTGGCCAGCTTGTCGCAGGCCACCACGCGGCCACCGGCCTTGCGCAACGCGTCCAGGACCCGCTTTCCCTTGGGGCCGCCGAGGTGCACGAGCACCAGGTGGACGTCGGCGGCGGGTGCTGCGGAGTAGGCGGCCAGGGCGGCGCCGAGGTCGTCGTCGGCATCCTGCAGGTCACGCACGACGAGCACGCGTCGGGTGGTGAAGAGTGACGGGCTGGTGTGCTCGCCCAGGGCCGCCGCACCGAGGTCGCGGGCCGACACCTCCGTGACGTCGGCATCCGGGTCGGCCCCCCGCGCCGCCGTGACGACCCCGGCGACCGCCCGGTCGGCGAGCAGTCCCTCTGGACCCACGGCGAGGGTGACCGGTACCAACGGGTCGCTCCTCCTGGCCATGGCGCCAGCATGTCAGCAGCAGTCGACAGCGCGGGTACGACATCCACCGTGGCCCCCTCGACCGCCGTGATCGTCAGGATCGCGGGGAAACCGACCGACACCAACCCCCGTCAGCGCCGGTGGGACCACGCGGATCGGCACGACAACGGGGACCAGTGCCGGGAGGTCGCCTCGGTCGGGTGACGACGGCGAGTCCGCCACCGCGGACGACGACCGCGACGGTGCCGTCCACGTCGGTCCGAAGCACCCTCGCGCCCGTCGAGATCAGCAGGTCGAGGGTGGCACCCGCCGGGTGGCCGTAGGTGTTGCCCTCACCGACGCCGACCAGCGCGAGCCGGGCCCCGGCGGCGAGGAGGAACTGTGGCTCCTGGGCTGCCGAGCCGTGGTGCGGCACCTTGAGCACGTCGACGCCCAGGTCGGTACCGGACCGCAGCAGAGCCCGCTGCGCGGCAGGCTCCACGTCGCCGGTGAGCAGGAGCCGGACGCCATGCACCTCGGCCAGCACCACCAGGCTGGCGTTGTTGGGCGCCGACCCGTCACCGGAGATCAGTCGCCGGGGCCACAGGACCTCCCAATGGACCGGACCGGCACGGTGGCGCTCGCCCACCTCGGCGACCCGGACGGCCACCCCGGCTTCGGCTGCAAGCTCCCGGACTCGTCGGGCCTGGGCCGGCGGGTCGTCCAGCGGGCTCACGACGACCTCGGCCACCCGGCGACCGGCCAGGACGCCGGAGAGCCCGTCGACGTGGTCGGCGTGGAAGTGGCTGAGCAGCACGGCCGGTACCTGCGTCACGCCCAGGCGGTCGAGGCACCCGTCGACAGCGACAGGGTCCGGGCCCGCGTCGACGACCACGGCGGAGCGATCGCCCAGGTTGAGCACCACGGCGTCGCCCTGACCCACCTCGCACAGCGCCAGCACCCAGCCGGCCGGCGGCCAGCCCGGCAGCGGTGGACGTGCGAGGACTACTGCGAGCAGGGCGACCACGGCGAACGCGACCCCTCGCCGTCGGAGCACGACCGGCAGGAGCAGGACGGCGAGCACCGCGACACCCAGCGCTCCTGCCGCCCCCCACGGCCCGCTGGGCCAGCCCACGGTGGCGCCCGGCAGCTGGGCCCCGCGCTCGGCCACGACGACGATCCACCATGCGGCGATCCCGGCGGGCCAGCCGAGGAGCGGACCGGCCCAGGGGAACACGGGGGCCACCACGGCCGCGGCCGCCCCCAGCACCGTCGCCGGAGCAACTGCCGGGGCGGCGAGCAGGTTGGCGGGGACGGAGACCAGACTGGCGTCGCCGGAGAGCACGAACAGCACCGGCGTGCAGGCGACCTGGGCCGCCAGCGGGATCGACAACGCCTCGGCCAGGGGCTTCGGGAGCCACGGCATGGCGTCCCGCCACACCGGTGCCAGGACGAGGATGCCCCCCGTCGCCAGCACGGACAGGGCGAAGCCAGGGCTGCGGGCCAGCCACGGATCGGCGAGCAGCAGCACCAGGACGGCGGTGCCGAGCGTCGCAGTGCCACGTCTCCGACCGCCCGCGCTGAGTGCAGCGAGAGCGACCAGCCCCATCGCCGCCGCCCGGACGACGCTGGGTTGCGGACGCGCCACCACGACGAAGACGAGCACGGCGGAGGCACCGACGACCGGCAGCGCGTACGAGCGCAACCCGCTCCACCGGGCCAGTCCGAGCAGCGCGCCCAGGACGATCGCGACGTTGGCTCCGCTCACCGCCGTCAGGTGGGTCAGTCCCGTTGCGCGCATGTCGTCGCGCAGGTCGTCGGGCACCTGCTGTTCGTCGCCGACCACGAGCGCGGGCACCAGCCCACGGGGTTCCGGGGGAAGCCCGCGCACCGAGTGACGCAGGCCGGCCCGGAGCGGCTCCACCCATGCGTACGGCCGACCGGAGCCGAGCTTCTCGGGGGGCCCGCTGACACGAAGCAGGGCAACCTCCGGGCCGGCCCGGTCGGTCGGGGCCAACCGTCCCGACGCCGCCACGCGGTCCCCTGGCAGCAGCCCCAGCCAGCCGAGGTCGGACGCGAGGAGGACGACGGGGGTCCGGACCGCGACCGCCTGTCCCCTGCCGGCGACCAGCTCGAGCCGGGCCCGGGCGACGGCGTAGGGATCCCGACCGGCGGTGCCCTCACGGCGGACCGGGTCGGCGACCACCACCGCCTCCACGTCGACGGTGGCGCGGGCCTGCGCGAGACCCGGGACGGGTCCGCCCGCTCCCGCGGCCGCCCGGGCGGCACCCACCACACCGCCGACCAGACAGCAGGCGACGGCGACGACCACGGTGAGTCCCCGTCCCGGTACGGGGGCGCCGCGGAGCACCACGAGGACCGCGCCGACGAGCAGCCCGACCGTGCACCAGGCGACCACGACGAGCCATGCCGCCCCGGCGCCCCCGGCACCCAGCGCGAGGCCCCCGAGGGCGCCCGCCCAGGTTGTGGCTGCCGGCAGGACCGTGCGCAGGTCGGCGGCCGACGACTCGGACCCGTCGCCATCACCGACAGGTGCGCGCACACCGGACGTCACACGCGGACCAGGTCGGCCAGCGCCTCGTAGGTCTTGGGGCCGATCCCGGAGACCTCCCGGAGCTCGTCGGGCGAGGTGAACCGGCCGTGCTCCTCGCGCCAGGCCAGGATGCGTCCCGCGAGCACCGGGCCCACCCCTGGCAGCTCCTCGAGCTGGGCGGCCGTGGCCGTGTTCAGGTCGACGCGAGGGTCGGCCGGCCCGGCGTCCGACGGTGCTGCCGGGCCGGCCCCGCCGACACCCGCGAGGGTGTCGCCACCCGGCGGCGGATCGACCCCCACGAGGACCTGCTCGCCATCGGAGAGCAGACGGGCCAGGTTGAGCGGCGTGAGGTCAACCCCTGCCTCGGCGCCTCCGGCGGCGGCGATGGCGTCGACCACCCGCGACCCCGGCGGGAGCCGGACGACCCCGGGGACGGCGACCTCACCGGCGACGTGCACGACGAGGTCGGCGCCGCCGGCGGCGGTGGGCGTGACGGGAACCGCCGCGGGCGTGGGCGGCAGCGATGTGACCGAGGCGGCCCCAGGCTGTGGGAGGGGCGTCCCGGACGCCTCGGCCACCGGCGCGAGTGCCGGTGCCGGCTCGACGTCCGGCCGCGAGACGAGCACCACGAGTGCCGCTCCGCCGAGGGCCAGCAGGGCCAGCAGCAGGACGACCACGGCCTGTCCCGTGCCGAGACCCACCCGGCCCTCGCGCACCGAGTCGGGGACGGAGCGGGCGAGCGCGGCACGCACCGCGAGGGGCATGCGGTCAGCCACTGCGTCCCCGTGGTGTCGCCCACCCGGACGGCGGAAGGCCTCGCCCTGGCGCGTCTCCCGAGGCAGGTCAGCGTCCACGCCGAGGCCGGAGTCCGAGCGCTCGCCTCCCGGATCCTCGCCGGTCGGTGGGTCCACCCATGCTGCCGAGCGGCCGACCCCGGCAACGGATTCGTCCGACCGGTCGTCGGCTGCCGGCGGCCGGCCGAACCAGGCGTCGGCAGCCGGCCAGCTCTCCGCACCCGACTCCCCCGGCGCCGTGGGCCCCGGACCGGGCACCCGGGGCACCCAGCCCTCGCGCGGTTGCAGGGACGCGAGCCGGCTCCGCGCGCGGTCGCGCACCTCCGGCTCGGGGCCCCGTCGTCTCGGCATGGACCGAACGTACGGTCCGGCGCGGAGTGCGTGCAGCGGCCGGCCGGCCCGCTGTGGACAGTCCTCGTTCCGGGTGGCCGGCACAGCCGCCGGCACAAAGCGGGCTCAGCGCGGGGAGACCACCACGGCGATCATGCCCGGCCCGACGTGGGCGCCGATGACCGCACCCACCTCGGCGACCCGAACGTCGCCGTGACCCGTCAGGCGGTCGCGCAGCGCCGAGGCCAGCGACTCGGCGCGGTCGGGGCTGGCCAGGTGGTGGACGGCGACGTCCACGGCGGCACCCTCCCCTGCGCCGGCTGCCGCCTCGAGGGCGAGCTCCTGCAACCTGGCCAGGGCCCTGGAGGCCGTACGCACCTTCTCCAGCGGCTCGATCCGGCCCTGCGTGAGGTGCAGCAACGGCTTGACGGCCAGCGCGGTCCCCAGCAACGCCTGGGCCGCGCCGACCCGCCCGCCGCGGCGAAGGTACTCGAGGGTGTCGACGTAGAACAGCGCCGTGGTTCCCGCGGCCCGTGCGCGGGCGGCGGACGCGACCTCCTCGAGCCCGCCCCCACGGCGAGCGGTGTCGCTCGCCGTGAGCACCGCGAAGCCGAGCCCCATCCCCATGGACCGCGAGTCGACCACCTCGACGGGGATCGGGGCCTCTCGCGCCGCGATCTGCGCGGCCTCGACGGTCCCCGACACGTCGGCGGACAGGTGCAGCGACACGATCGCCTCAGCCCCGGCCCGGGCCGCCGCCTCGTACGCGTCGAGCAGCGCGCTGGGGTTGGGCCGCGAGGTCGTGACGGGAGCCCAGCGACGCAACGCGTCCGCCACGTCGGCCGGCCCCACCTCGAGCCCCTCGGCGTACGGGCGCCCGCTGATGACCACCTGGAGCGGGACGACGGTGATCCCGCGTTCCGCGCACTCCGCCGGGTCGAGGTAGGCCGTCGAGTCGGTGACGACGGCGACGGGACCGGCCATGCGCGCCGAGGGTAGCGGCTCCCTGGGCGTCATCCCGGGACGACGTTCACCAGCCGGGGGGCCCGGACCACCACGGTCCGCACGTCCCGGCCGTCGAGCACCCGCTGCACGGCCGGGGACGCGAGCGCGAGCCGGCGCAACTCGTCGTCGGAGACGGAGGGTGGGACGTCCAGCCGGTCGCGGACCTTGCCGGCCACCTGCACGACACAGGTCACGGTCTCCTCGACCAGCAGCGCCGGATCGGCCTCGGGGAAGGGCGCACGGGCGAGCGAGTCCAGGTGCCCGAGCCGCTGCCACAGCTCCTCGGCCGCGTGCGGGGCGAACGGCGCCAGCATGAGCACCATCGGCTCGGCCACCTCGCGCGGGACGACGTCCAGCTTGGTCACGTGGTTGTTCAGCTCGATCAGCCGCGCGATCGCGGTGTTGAAGCGCAGGCCGTCCAGCTCCGTCCGGACGAAGTCGATCGTGCGGTGCAGCAAACGGCGCGTGGACTCGTCGGCCGGCCCGTCGGAGACGACCGGCTCACCGGTCTGCTCGGAGACGACGTTGCGCCAGACCCGCTGCAGGAAGCGGTACGAGCCGACGACGGCACGCGTCTCCCAGGGCCTGGAGACGTCCAGCGGCCCCATCGACATCTCGTACAGCCGCAGGGTGTCCGCACCGTACTCGGAGAACATCTGGTCCGGCGTCACCGAGTTCTTCAGCGACTTGCCCATCTTCCCGTACTCGCGCTCGACCCTTTCGCCGCGCCACCGGTAGCTCCCGTCGGGCTGCTCCTCGACCTCCTCGGCGGGGACGTAGACGCCGCGCTCGTCCACGTACGCGAAGGCCTGGATGTAGCCCTGGTTGAACAGCCGGCGGAAGGGTTCCTCGCTGCTCAGGTGGCCGAGGTCGTAGAGGACCTTGTGCCAGAAGCGCGCGTAGAGCAGGTGGAGCACCGCGTGCTCGACGCCGCCGACGTAGAGGTCGACGCCACCCACGTCGCCGTCGTGCTGGGGACCCATCCAGTAGCGCTCGACGTCCGGGTCGACGAAGACCTCGTGGTTGGCCGGGTCGAGGTAGCGCAGCTCGTACCAGCAGGAGCCGGCCCAGTTGGGCATCGTGTCGGTCTCGCGGCGGTAGCGCCGTGGCCCGTCGCCGAGGTCGAGTTCCGTCTCGACCCAGTGGGCGGCCTTGGCGAGCGGCGCGGCCGGCTCGCTCGTCGCGTCGTCGGGGTCGAACGTCGTGGGGGCGTAGTCGCTGACCTCGGGCAGCTCGACGGGCAGCATCGCGTCGGGGACCGCGACCGGGAAGCCGGCGTCCGGGCCGTCGACGGCATAGACGATCGGGAACGGCTCCCCCCAGTAGCGCTGGCGGCTGAACAACCAGTCGCGCAGCTTGTACGTGATGGTGGCGCGGCCCAGGCCTTTGTCGACCAGCCAGTCGGTGATGGCCGCCTTGGCCTCGTCGACGGGCAGCCCGTCCAGGCTGATCTCGTCGTTGGCCGAGTTGATCGCCGGGCCCTCACCCGTGTACGCCTCGCCCTGCCAGCCCTCGGGCGGCTCGACCGTCCGGATGATGGGCAGCTCGAACCTCTCGGCGAACTCCCAGTCCCGCTCGTCCTGACCGGGCACGGACATGATGGCGCCCGTGCCGTAACCCATGAGCACGTAGTCGGCGACGAAGACCGGGATGCGCCAGCCGGTCACGGGGTTCACCGCGTAGGAACCGGTGAAGACCCCGGTCTTGTCGTGCCCCTCGGTCTGCCGTTCCACCTCGGTACGGGCGGCGGCCGAGGCACGGTAGGCGGCGACGGCCTCCGCGGGGGTGGCCGCCCGGCCCGTCCAGGACGCCGGGACGTCGGCCGGCCACTCTGCTGCCGACAGCGCGTCGACGAGCGGGTGCTCGGGCGCGACCGCCATGAAGGTCGCCCCGAAGAGCGTGTCCGGGCGGGTGGTGAAGACCTCGAGGTCGCCGTGGTCGGTCGTGAAACGCACGGTCGCACCGGGAGAGCGGCCGATCCAGTTGCGCTGCATGAGCTTGATCGGCTCCGGCCACTTCAGCCGGTCCAGGTCGTCGACCAACCGGTCGGCGTAGGCGGTGATCCGCAGCATCCACTGGCGCAGGTTGCGCTTGAAGACCGGGAAGTTGCCGCGCTCGCTGCGACCCTCGGCGGTGACCTCCTCGTTGGCCAGCACGGTGCCCAGTCCGGGGCACCAGTTGACCGGCGCCTCGGAGAGGTAGGCCAGCCGGTGGCCGTCGACGATCCGACGCCGCTCGACCTCGGCCAGCTCGGCCCACGGTCGGCCGTCCGGCGTGGGCCGCGTCCCCGAGTCGTACGAGGAGACGAGCTCGGCGACAGGCCTGGCTCGCCCCCTGCCACCGTCCGCCTCGGTGTCGTACCAGGACTCGAAGATCTGCAGGAAGATCCACTGGGTCCAGCGGTAGTACTCGGGGTCGATGGTGGCGACGGAGCGGCGGGAGTCGTGTGCCAGGCCGAGCCGGCGCAGCTGGGCCCGCATCGTCACGATGTTGGCCTCGGTGGTCGTCCGCGGGTGCTGACCCGTCTGCACGGCGTACTGCTCGGCCGGCAGCCCGAAGGCGTCGTAGCCGAGGCTGTGCAGCACGTTGTCGCCGCACATCCACCGGTAGCGACCGACGACGTCGGTAGCGATGTAGCCGAGCGGGTGCCCCACGTGCAGGCCGGCCCCGCTGGGGTAGGGGAACATGTCGAGCACGTACGACTTGGGCCGGCCCCCCACGGCTTCCGGCTGGGCCCAGGGACCGGCCGGGTTGGGAGCGTGGAAGGTCCCCTCGCGCTCCCAGCGGTCCTGCCAGCGCCGCTCGATCTCGGCAGCCAGCGCCTCGGTGTAGCGGTGCGGGGCCTGCGGCTCGTCGACCACGGCGCGCGTGGCCCGCCCCTCGTCGGTGTGGCTCATGCCCTCTGCCGTCCTCGTCGTCCGGTGGTGCCCGTCCCCTGGCATGACGAAGCCCCTCGCTTCGTGGAGGGGCTGCCGCGCCGACGCGACGCTCGGGGCGTCCGCTGCTGGTCAGCGCGGCCGGGTAAGCAGGAGGCTCGGCACGCGGGCCAGGCTACCGCAGCCAGGCCCACCCCCATCCCCCTCCCCCGTGATCATGGAGGGATCGCCCTCCGGACAGCCTCCGGGGGGCGATCCCTCCATGATCACGGGGGAGGGGGCGAGGTCAGGACCAGTGCGCGACCGTCGCGGTGAGCCCGGCGCCGAAGGCCGCGGCGACGGCCGCGAGGTACGGCCCGTACAGGCGTCGCAACCACGGGTGCAGCCAGCCGGAGGCGACGGCGAGCAGCACCCCGAGGCCGAGGATGCGGGTGGTCCGCTCCAGGGCCGCGGCAGCCGCGAGACCCACGAGGTCGGTGCCCCCCCGGCCGGCCTCGGCGGCGTAGACCTTGACGGGGATCCCGTTGAACGCCTGGTGCCAGACCCCGATGGGCCCTCCCGCCAGGTGCTCGGCCGCGGTCGCCCGCATGCGAGCCGTCGTCAGCGGCAGGGGGACGGGGACGCCGTTCCGGACGAGCCACGCGTGCAGCACGACCCCGACCACGGATCCGGCCGCGAGTGCTGCAGCCGCCGGGAGGACCCGCCAGGGCACCGCCACGGCGAGCAGGACCAGGCTCATCTCGGCGATCACCGGCCAGGACAGCGCCTCGGCGACACCCCAGGCGAAGGCGACCGGCAGGAAGGACCGCGATGCGACACGGCCGGACACCGCCCGCCACACCCCCGACGTCCGCGGGACGGGCGGTCCCTGGTCCGCCAGTCCCGCCACCGTCGCGCGAACGTCGTCGACGGTGATCCCGTCCAGTTCCCGTACGGGGACCGGCGCGGCGAACCGGACCTCGGCCGGCCCTGGGCGCAGGCGCCCGTGCTTGGGCAGCACGTCCGCGGTGCCCACGACGGCAGCGGGTACGAGAGGTACCCCGGCCTCCCGGGCCAGCCGCAGCGCTCCCGGCCGGAACTCGCCCACACGGCCACCCGTCGACCTGGTCCCCTCCGGGTAGACGACGACCACCCCACCGGAGGAGAGGACGGGCTCGGCGGCGCGGCGCAGCGCTGCGTACGCACCGTCCCCGCCGCGCCGCACCGGCAGGGCCGACACCAGGCCGGTCACCAGCGCGCGCCGGACCGGGACGTCGAACCAGTAGTCGGCGGCCGCGGCGAAGACCGGGGCCGATCGCGCGGGCAGCGCGGCCAGCAACGCCGCGGTGTCCGCGTGGGAGGCGTGGTTGGCCACGACGACGGCCGGGCCGGTCGGGCGGGGGCCGCTGACCCGAAGCCCGCCGCCGAGGGTCCACACCGCCCGCCACAGCAGGGCCCGCAGCAGTGGACCCGGCTGCCACCGGAGCGCGGCGTGGGGACCGGGCCCGGTCATGCCAGGACCGCCGCGAGCGGGAGGACGAGGAGGAGTGAGTCCACCCGGTCCAGCAGGCCGCCGAAGCCCGGCAGCCAGGCGCCCGCGTCCTTGACGCCTGCCTGCCGCTTCACCATCGACTCGAGCAGGTCCCCGGCGACCGCCCCGAGGGCGACTGCCACCAGCAGCCCGACCGAGAAGCCGCCGAGCAGGGCCAGGACGAGGGCGGCTCCGACGCCGGCTCCGAGGAGCCCGCCGACGGTCTTGCCCGGAGAGAGCGGGGACAGCGGGGTGGCGGCCCAGCCGAACCGGCGCAGGCCGCGCCCACCGCACCACGCCGCCACGTCCGCCGCCGCAGCGGCGAAGCACACCAGGAACACGTCCGGCCACAGCACGACCAGGTGCGCAAGGGTCCAGCACAGCCAGATCGACCCGAACGCGGTGAGGGCTGCCCGCCGCACTCCCTTCTCGGCGTCGCCCGCGAGCAGGGCGGGCACGGCGCAGGCGAGGGCGCCCAGCGGGGCCAGCGCCAGGAGCGAGGGCTCGACCCAGGTCGCGACCGGGTAGACCACGGCGAAGGCCAGCAGCAGCCGGGTGTCGGTGCGGGGCAGTCCGGCCAGCCTCGAGTACTCGCGGACCGCCTGTGCCGACAGGGCGGCGGCGAGCAGTGCGGTCGTCCCGGGCCCGAACCAGATGGGCAGCCCCACCGCGGGTGCGATGAGCGTCCAGGTCGACCACCGGCGCCGCAGCTCGGCCGATCCCGAGAGCCACACGGCGATCCCGCCCGCGACCAGCAGCCCGACGGTGACCCAGAGGTAGAAGACCGCCCGGCCTGACGCGACCAGGTGAAGGGGACCCAGCCGGAAGTCGAGGCCCACCGACGACCCGTCGAATCCCGCCAGCCGCTGCCAGATCTCGGGCAGCCACGGGGCGACGCCGCTCACGTCGTCCCGCCGGCGGTCGTGACGAGCTCCGGGTGGCCGCCGAGCTCCCGGTGAGCCGCGACCAGCCGCACCCCAGCGGTCGCCACCGAGCCGATCACGACGAGGAGACACACGGCCCAGACGGCCGGGGGCGCCGCGGCCGCGAGGACCAGGAGCACGCAGCGCTCGGTCTTGCCCACCGGCCCTCCGTTGCGCCGCCGTGCGCCCGCTCCCGCCGCGGCCAGGGACACGAAGGTCGGTAGGCCGGCGGCCAAGGCCGCCACCGCCACCAGCGCGACGCCGCTGGACGGGGCGGTCCCGGTACGGGCTGCGAGCACCGCGAGGCCCACGAAGCCGAGCAGATCCGCCGTACGGTCCCCGAACTCGTTGAGGACGAAGCCCCACGGGCGGGAGACGCCCCGGGCCCGGGCGACGGTACCGTCGAGGTTGGCGCCGGCGAGCCGGGCGGCCATCGCGAGCGCCGCGACGACCGGCTGTCCCGCTGCGATCGCCCCTGCCGACACGGCGGCGGCCACGACCCCGGCGGCGGTGAACACGTCGGGGCTGAGGCCGCGGGCCACAGCGACCTCGACCACGGCGGCGAGTCGCCGCGAATACCACGGCTTGAGGGCGTAGAGGCCGGTCACGGTGGCGGTCCTTCGCACGGGGACGTCGTCGAGATCACCGTGCCTGGCCGACGCACCTCACACATGGGTGGCCGTACTCAGATCGGCCGCGGCCTCGGAGAGCTCCCCCGGACGCCACGACCGGCGGCCCGCTGGTCGCGGGGCCGCCGGTCACCGGGTGGAGCTGAGGGGACTCGAACCCCTGACCCCCTCCATGCCATGGAGGTGCGCTACCAGCTGCGCCACAGCCCCGTGCCACGAGGCTGGACGAGCGTAGCCGACGGCCACGGCGCAGGGCCAATCGCCCGGTCGGCGTCAGGGGTCACCCTTCGACGAGCTCCACGGGCTCCGGCAATGTGCCGGCGTTGTGCTCGATCAGCTGCCAGCTGCCGCTGCGCTCCTCGGCCAGCATCGACCACGAGCAGTTGGAGAGCACGCCCAGGGCGCTGAAGTGCTGGACCGGCAGCCCGATGAGCATGGCGATCCCGAGGCGGGCCGCCCCGCCATGGGTGGACAGCACCGCCAGGCCGTCCTCCGGCAGCCGGGCCGCGACCCGCTCGACGACCCGGGCCACCCGCTCGGCCACCTCGAGGCGCGTCTCACCGCCACCGACCCGTTCCCGCGGATCACCTCCGCGCCACCGACCGTGCTCCTCCGGGTAGCGCTCCGCGATCTCGGAGCCCAGCAGGCCCTGGAAGCGACCGGCGTAGATCTCGCGCAGGTCGGGGTCGGTCTCGACCTGGAGCCCCGTCAGCCGGGCCAGGGCCGCCGCGGTGTCGCGCGCGCGCCGCAGGTCGGACGAGACCAGCAGGGTCGGCCAGAGCGCGGCTAGCAGGCGCGCCGACCGCTCCGCCTGGGCGCGGCCGGAGTCGTCGAGCTCGATGTCGCTCTGGCCCTGGAACCGGCCGGTGGCGTTCCACTCGGTACGGCCGTGCCGCCACAGGACGACCCGGCGGCCGGGCGGTGCGCTCACCGCCCGTACGAGCCGTCGCCGGCCCTGCCGTCACGTCCCACGCGGACCACCTCGGGCAGGGGCACCGACGGGCAGTCCTTCCACAGCCGCTCGAGGGCGTAGAACTGGCGGTCCTCGGCGTGCTGGACGTGCACGACGACGTCGACGTAGTCGAGGAGGACCCACCGGCCCTCGCGCTCGCCCTCCCGGCGCACCGGCTTGGCGTCGAGCGTGCGCAACCGGTCCTCGACGGCGTCGACGATCGCACGCACCTGCCGGTCGTTCGGGGCCGAGCAGAGCAGGAACGCGTCGGTGATGACCAGCTGCTCGGAGACGTCGTAGGCGACGATGTCGTCGGCGAGCTTGTCGGCTGCCGCCTCCGCGGCGGCGGCGACGAGTTCGACGGCTCGTTCGGATGCGGGCAACGCCGGACCTTTCGTCGGGGTCAGGTTCACCCAGGATGTCACGAGCCCCCGACGACGCCGGTCGACCACAGCACGACACCCAGGGCGGTCAGGGCCAGCACGACGAGGACGACGACGAGCAGGGCGAAGAGCCGGCGTCGACGTCGGTAGGCCCGCTGGGCACGACGCAGGCTCGCACTCTCCTGCAGCGCGTCCGCGCCGGTCTCGCCGTCCCCGCCGGGCTGGGTGCCCTCCGCCTGGTCCGCCGGGCTCAGCCCCAGCCGTGCGGAGAGGTCGATCCACTGGTCACGATCCCGCTTGCGGCTCACGTGGCACCACCCCCGTAGAGCCTCCGTTTGCTGATGTACTGCACGATGCCGTCCGGCACCAGGTACCAGATCGGTTCCTTCCGGTGGACCCGGTCACGGCACTCGCTGGAGGAGATCGCCAGCGCCGGCACCTCCACGAGGGTGACCTTGCCCTCGGGCAGGCCGTCGTCGGAGAGCTCGTGGCCGGGCCGGGTGCAGCCGACGAAGTGGGCGAAGTCGAACAGCCCTGCGGCATCGCGCCAGGTGAGGATCTGGTGGAGCGCGTCGGCGCCGGTGATGAAGAAGAGGTCCCAGCCGTCACCGCGTTCGGCGTGGATGTCCCGCAAGGTGTCGACGGTGAAGGTGGGACCGGGCCGGTCGATGTCGACCCGGCTCACCGAGAACCGCGGGTTGGAGGCGGTGGCGATCACCGTCATGAGGTAGCGGTCCTCGGCCGGGGAGACCTCCCGCTCGGCCTTCTGCCACGGCTGCCCCGTGGGGACGAAGAGGACCTCGTCCAGGTCGAACCACGCCTGGACCTCGCTGGCGGCCACCAGGTGACCGTGGTGGATGGGGTCGAACGTCCCCCCCATCACCCCCAGCCGCCGACGCCCCTCCACGTTCGACACGGTAGCGCGCCCACCGCGGACTGCTCAGGCGTGCGGACGCCCCTTGCCGAAGACGAGCGTGAGCACGAGCAGGCCCATCAGGACGACGAGGGCGCCGACGCCGAACACCCAGGCCGGGACCTGGCCCTCCTCGGCGGCCTCGGCGGCCAGCAGGATCGCGGTCATGGCGGCAGAGCCTAGCGGTGCCGCCTCGTCAGGCCCGGACCTGGCCGTCGCCGGTGACCACGTAGGTGGTGCTCGTCAGCTCGGACAGCCCCATCGGCCCCCGCGCGTGCAGCTTCTGGGTCGAGATGCCGATCTCTGCGCCGAAGCCGAACTGCTCACCGTCGGTGAAGCGGGTCGAGGCGTTGACCATCACGGCGGCGGCGTCGACCGCGGCGGCGAAGCGCCGGGCGGCCGGCAGCGACCGCGTCACGATCGCCTCGGTGTGGCCGGTTCCCCATCGCCGGATGTGGTCGACCGCCTCCCCCAGGTCGGACACCACCCGGGCGGCGAGGTCGAGCGAGAGGTACTCGGCGGCCCAGTCGTCGTCCGTGGCAGCCACCACCTCGCCGTACCGGGCGACCGTCTCGTCACCATGGACGGTCACCCCGGCCTCGTCCAGCGCCCGGAGCGCGCGGGGCAGGAACTCCGCCGCCACCGACCGGTGCACGAGCAGGCTCTCGGCCGCGTTGCAGACGCTCGGCCGCTGGGTCTTGGCGTTGACCAGGATGGCCAGGGCCTGGTCGAGGTCGGCGTCGGCGTCGACGTAGACGTGGCAGTTGCCCACCCCGGTCTCGATGACCGGCACCGTGGACTCCTCCACGACGCTGCGGATCAGGCCGGCGCCGCCACGCGGGATCAGCACGTCGACGAGCCCGCGGGCGCGCATCAGGTGCTTGACGGCGTCACGTCCGCCGCCGACCAGCTGGACGGCGTCGGGAGGGAAGCCGGCCTCGGCGAGACCCTGGCGCAGGGCGGCGACGACCGCCCGGTTCGACTCCGCCGCACTCGACGACCCCCGCAGGAGCGCCGCGTTGCCGCTCTTGAGGCACAGCCCCGCAGCGTCGGCCGTGACGTTGGGCCGCGCCTCGTAGATGATGCCGACCACCCCCAGGGGAACGCGGACCTGCTCGACCTGGAGACCGTTGGGTAGCCGGAATCCGCGGACGACCTCCCCCACCGGGTCGGTGAGCCCCGCGACCTGCCGCAGCCCGTCGGCCATGCCCGCGACCCGGCCCGCGTCGAGCCGCAGCCGGTCGATCAGCGCGGCCGCCGTCCCGGCCTCCTCCGCGCGCGCCACGTCGCGCCCGTTGGCCTCGAGCACGTCCCCCGTACGGTCGGTGAGCGTCGCCGACATCGCGAGGAGGGCGGCGTCCTTGTCGGCACGGGTCCGTACGGCGAGGTCCGCGGCAACCGCACGGGCCCGGCGCGCGGCGTCGAGCACGGTCGTGGCGGTGTCGGTCATGGCCCGAGCGTACGACCGGACGTCAGAGCCAGCCCATGGGGTTGGTGGTCCGGCCGCCCACGTAGACCATGAAGTGCAGGTGGCAGCCCGTGGAGTAGCCGGTGGACCCGACGTAGCCGAGAACCGCGCCCCGCTCCACCGTGCCCCCCGCACGCGCGGCGAAGCGGGACTGGTGGGCATAGGCGGTGGACAGCGGCCGGCCGTCGACGACGCCGTGGTCGATCACGGTGAAGTTGCCGTAGCCGTTGGCCCACCCCGCCTCGACCACCGTGCCTGCGGCAGCGGCCCGGATCGGGGTGCCGCACGGCGAGCCGAAGTCGGTGCCGTCGTGTAGCTTGACCTGGCCGGTGATCGGGTGCCGGCGCATGCCGTACACCGACGTCACGGGTCCACCGACCGGTCGGAGGAGAGCCCCGCCGGACGCCGGGACCTCGCCCCGCTCGGTGCTGCGGCTGACGGCCTCGGTGGCGCGCGACTGGCGCGCAGCGAGCTCGGCGGCCACGCGCGCGGCCTCTGCCTCGTGGGCGGCCCCGCGCTCCCGCTCGGCCGTCAGCTCGCGCTCGAGGGACTGCTGGGCCGCGGCGGCCTCCGCGAGAGAGTCCTCGGCCTCGCGCTGCGCGGCGACCGCCTGCTGCTCGAGCTCGGAGACCCGGCGGACCTCCTCCTCGGCCAGTCGGGCCAGCTCCGCGGCCTCCTCGCGCTTGGCCTCCATCGTCGCCGTGGTCGCAGCCACCTCGGCCTTGGCCTCCGCGAGCTCGCCGATGACGTAGCCCTGGGAGCGCATCGCCGAGTCGACGAGCATCGTGTCGTCGGTGAAGTCGCGCGCCGTGTCGGCGTTGAGCAGCGGCGCCCACTCGGCCAGGCCGCCCTCCTGGTAGGCCTGGCGCGCGATCGCCCCGAGCGACTCCTGGGTGCCGGAGATCCGGGCGGTCACCTGGTCGAGCTGCTCGCGGGCCTTGGTCTCCTGCAGCTGGGCCACCGTGAGCTGCTGGGCCGTGAGCTCCTGCTGGACCGTGGTCGCGGCGAGCCGGGTCTGGACCTCGGTCACCTCGCGCTGGGCTCGTTCGGCCTGACCCCGGACCTGCTCGAGTCGTTCCGCAGCCGCGGCCAGCTCGCGGCTGAGCTCCTGCACGGTGGCACCGCCGCTGCCGTCCTGGCCGGCCAGGCCGCTGGCCGACACCGTCACCCCCGCAGGGGCGAGGGGGGCGAGGACGGCCACGGCGAGGGCCGCGACCAGCCCGCGGGAGGGCGCACGCATGCCTCGGTGACCTCCGGTGCTCGGCGACAGGGCAGACCGATCTCGGCGGCGCGCGGCGCCGCGGGTTCCCCGTGGTGTCCGTCGCACCCCCCGGCGACGGCGAGACCTCACCGTAACAAACGGGGCCTGCGGGCCCGGCCGGGTGCTGTGGACAACGGGTGCCTCTGACCGATCGCGGGGCGTGGGTCGGCGGGTGCCCGCAGTCGCCCATCGACCTCAGCGCATCGCCCGAGCACCCGGCATCAGAACGGCCTGATCTGGCTGGCTCCGGCGACCAGCGGCCAGTCCCCGGACTGCTCGAACCGGTGGTGGTAGGTCTCGCGGTCGAGCACCTCGAGCCCGACGACCCGCCAGTCGGGGAGCCGGGCGGTCCCCCGGTGCTCCGGCCAGAGCCGCAGCGCCAGGGACGCCGCGTCCAGCAGGGTCCCGGACTCCTCCCAGTAGCGCACCTCGGCGCGGGCCGCGGCGTAGCGGCCGGCGTGCAGGAAGGGTCGCTCGTGGGCGAGTCGTTCCAACGCGGCACGGACCTCGTCCTCCGGCACCCAGGCACCCGCGACGCTGAGCGTCACGTGCCACAGCGCGGCGGGTACTCCCGGGCACCGGTCCCGCACCGTGCGCCCACCGCCTCTCGCCTAGTGCCGCAGCAGCACCAGGTCGTCGCGGTGGACGACCTCGCGCTCGTACGCGGGTCCCAGCTCCCGCGCCAGCTCTCGCGTCGACCGCCCGAGCAGCCCGGGCAGCTCCTTCGAGTCGTAGTTGACCAGCCCGCGAGCGACCGCGTGACGGTTTTCGTCGAGAAGGTCCACCGGGTCTCCCGCCGCGAAGCTGCCCTCGACCGCCGTGATCCCGGCCGGGAGCAGGGACAGCCGTCGCTCTACGACCGCCCGTACTGCGCCGGGGTCGAGCACCAGGTTCCCCTTGCCCTCCGTCGCGTGCTCGAGCCACAGCAGCCGGGTGGCCCGGCGCCGCGCCTGCGGCGGGAACCGGGTGCCGACCGGTCGCCCCGCCAGCACGTGCTCCGCGTCGGAGGCCGCGGCGAGGACGACCTCCACGCCGGAACCGGTGGCGATCCGAGCGGCCTCCACCTTGGTGTGCACGCCGCCCGTGCCGAGCCCGTCAGCCCCAGTACGACGGCCGAGCTGGACGCCCTCCAGATCGGCCGGGCTCGAGACGACCTCCAGCCGCCGGGCTCCGGGTCGGCGGGGGTCGCCGTCGTACAGCCCGTCGACATCGGAGAGGAGCACCAGGACGTCGGCGTGGACCAGCTGGGCGACGAGGGCTGCCAGTCGGTCGTTGTCGCCGAAACGGATCTCGTCGGTGGCGACGGTGTCGTTCTCGTTGACGACGGGGACGACGCCCAGCTCGAGCAACCGGTGCAGGGTGCGGTAGGCGTTGCGGTAGTGCGAGCGCCGGGTGACGTCGTCGAGGGTGAGCAGCACCTGCCCCACCCGGAGACCGTGCCGGGCGAAGGCCGCGGTGTAGCGCGCGACGAGCAGTCCCTGGCCGACGCTTGCGGCGGCCTGCTGCATGGCGAGCTGGCGGGGCCGGCGAGCCAGGCCCAGCGGTGCGAGCCCCGCGGCGATGGCGCCCGAGGAGACGAGCACGACCTCGGCCCCGCGGGCGCGGGCGGACGCCAGGGCGCTGACGAGCCGGTCGATCCTGGTGTCGTCGACGCCGCCCGAGGCACTTGTCAGCGACGACGAGCCGACCTTGACCACGACCCGGCGGGCTGACGCTGCACCTCGGTGCTCCGTCACGTCCACCGTCAACGCCCCTCCAGTCGGGGGTCGGAGCCCCGTGGCCCCAACCGCTCGGCCCCTGCCTGCACCGACGGCTCCCAGTCGAAGACGACCCCGTCGCCGTCACCCACGACGACCTCGTCACCCGCACGGGCGCCCGCGGCCACCAGGGCATCCTCGACCCCGAGCCGGGCCAGGCGGTCGGCGAGGTAGCCAACGGCCTCGTCGTTGCTGAAGTCGGTCTGTGCCACCCATCGGGTGGGCTTGGACCCGAGGACGAGGAAGCGGTCACCGTCGTGCACCACGCGGAACCCGGCGTCGTCGACCGCCGGTGGACGCAGCACGAGCCGCGTGCGCTCCGGCGGCGACGCGGCCGCCCGGGCAGCGGCCACCAGCTCGGCCATGGCGAAGGTGAGCTCACGCAGGCCCTCGTGCGTGGCACCGGAGACCTCGAGCGTCCGGAGCCCCCGGGCCTCGAGCTCCGGACGGACGAACTCGGCCAGCTCGCGGGCCTCGGGGACGTCCACCTTGTTGAGGGCGACCAGGCGGGGCCGGTCACCGAGACCGCCGTAGGCGGTCAGCTCGCGCTCGACCACGTCGATGTCGCTGATCGGGTCGCGACCGGGTTCCAGGGTCGCGCAGTCGACCACGTGGACGAGCGCGGCGCACCGCTCCACGTGCCGGAGGAACTCGTGGCCGAGGCCGCGGCCCTCGCTGGCACCCTCGATCAGGCCCGGCACGTCCGCCACGGTGAAGCGCACGTCGCCCGCCTCGACGACCCCGAGGTTGGGCACGAGGGTGGTGAAGGGGTAGTCGGCGATCTTGGGCCGGGCGGCCGAGACGGCGGCCACGAGGCTGGACTTGCCGGCGCTGGGGAACCCGACCAGCCCGACGTCTGCGACGCTCTTGAGCTCCAGCACGACGTCGCGCTGCTCCCCCGGCTCGCCGAGTAGCGCGAAGCCGGGGGCCTTGCGCCGCGAGCTGGCCAGCGCCGCGTTGCCCAGCCCGCCCCGGCCGCCCCCGGCCACGACGTAGCGCGTGCCGGCGCCCACCAGGTCGACGAGCACCTCTCCGTCGGTGGTGGACACGACCGTACCGTCGGGGACGGGCAGCACCACGTCGGCGCCGTCGGCCCCGTGCCGGTGACCTCCCTGCCCCTGCGCGCCCTTCCGGGCGCGCCGGTGCGGCGAGCGGTGGTAGGCGAGCAGCGTGGTCGTGCCGGGGTCGACCTCGAGGACCACGTCACCGCCGCGCCCGCCGTTGCCCCCGTCCGGGCCGCCCAGTGGCTTGAACTTCTCCCGGTGGACCGACGCGGCGCCGTTGCCGCCGTCGCCCGCGGCGACGTGCAGCACGACGCGGTCGACGAAGGACGGGATGGCCACGGGCCGGCCTCCTGGGCGGGGCGGACGGGGGAGCAGACGAGGGCGGGCCGGTCAGCAGACCGGCCCGCCCTGGACGTCACCTACGAGCACCTCAGGCGGGGGTCACTCCCCCTGCGGGACCACGTTGACGACCTTGCGGCCGCGCCGGACGCCGAACTCGACCGCGCCGGCCGCCGTGGCGAACAGGGTGTCGTCGCCCCCGCGCCCGACGTTGTCGCCAGGGTGGAAGTGCGTGCCGCGCTGGCGCACGATGATCTCGCCGGCCCCGACGAGCTGGCCGCCGAAGCGCTTGACGCCCAGCCGCTGGGCGTTGGAGTCGCGCCCGTTCTTGCTCGACGAGGCGCCCTTCTTGTGAGCCATGAGGGAACCCCTTACTTCGTCTCGGACTTCGACGGTGAGCCGGCGATGTCGGTGACCCGCACCTGGGTGTGGTGCTGGCGGTGCCCCAACCGACGGCGGTAGCCGGTCTTGTTCTTGTAGCGGAGGATGTCGATCTTCGGTCCCTTGGTGGCGCCGAGGACCTCGGCCGTGACGGTGACGCCGGCGAGGGCGTCGGCGTCGGTGGTGACGGTCGCACCGTCGACCAGCAGGAGGGCCGGCAGGGTGATGTTGGAGCCGACCTCGCCGTCGAGCCGGTCGACCTCGATGACGTCGCCGACCGACACCTTGTGCTGCCTGCCGCCGCTGCGGACGATCGCGTACACCGCGGGCTCACTTCCTCGTGTGGGACGTCGGTCGCATGCCGACCCGGAGGAGGGCACGCGGGATGGAGGCGCGATCCGCGCCGACAGACCAGGTTACGGAGGCCGGAGACCGCGGGTCAAACCAGGCCCACCCCCGTGCGGAGCGGGTCACGCGCCGGCGGAGGCGGGTTCGGCGGTCGCCTCTCGGGCCGCCTCGGTGGGCGGAGCGCCACCGGCCGACCGCGCGGAGCGGCCGCCACGGCGTCGTCGGGCCGGTCGTCCGCCGTCGCCGTCGGCGGCCGGTGCGGGCCCGGCGGGGGTGGAACCCCCGCTCGTCGGGTCGCCGGAGGACGCCGACCCCGCCTGGTCGAGCCGGACGATGACGCCGCGTCCCTTGCAGTGCTCGCAGGTCTCGCTGAACGCCTCGACCAGCCCGGTCCCGATCTTCTTGCGGGTCATCTGGACCAGTCCGAGCGAGGTGACCTCGGCGACCTGGTGCTTCGTCCGGTCACGACCCAGGCACTCCACGAGGCGGCGGAGGACGAGGTCCCGGTTCGACTCGAGCACCATGTCGATGAAGTCGATGACGATGATCCCCCCGATGTCCCGCAGCCGGAGCTGGCGCACCACCTCCTCGGCGGCCTCGAGGTTGTTCTTGGTGACGGTCTGCTCGAGGTTGCCGCCGGAGCCGGTGAACTTGCCGGTGTTGACGTCGACCACGGTCATCGCCTCGGTGCGGTCGATCACCAGGGAACCGCCGGAGGGCAGCCAGACCTTGCGGTCGAGCGCCTTGGCGATCTGCTCGTCCACCCGGTAGTGCGTGAACACGTCCTCGGTGCCGACCCACCGCTCCAGCCGGTCGGCCAGGGAGGGGGCGACGAACGACACGTACGGTTCGACGGTCTCCCAGGCCTCGTCTCCGGCGACGACGAGCTTGGCGAAGTCCTCGTTGAACAGGTCGCGCACGACCTTGATGGTCAGGTCCGGCTCGCCGTAGAGCAGCTGGGGGGCCGACCCCGACGAGGTCTTGGTGGAGATGTCCTCCCACTGGGCGGTCAGCCGCGCCACGTCACGGGTCAGCTCCTCCTCGCTCGCCCCCTCGGCCGCCGTCCGGACGATCACGCCGGCGTCGTCCGGGACGACCTGCTTGAGAACCCGCTTGAGCCGATCGCGCTCGGTGTCGGGCAGCTTGCGACTGATGCCGCTCATCGAGCCGCCCGGGACGTAGACCAGGTAGCGGCCGGGGAGGCTGACCTGGCTGGTCAGGCGGGCCCCCTTGTGGCCCACGGGGTCCTTGGAGACCTGGACGAGCACGGACTGCCCTGACTTGAGCGCCTCCTCGATGCGCTTCGGCCCGCCCGAGAGCCCGAGACCAGCCCAGTCGACCTCGCCCGCGTAGAGCACCGCGTTGCGTCCCCGCCCGATGTCGACGAACGCCGCCTCCATCGCGGGGAGGACGTTCTGCACCTTGCCCAGGTAGACGTTGCCGATCATGGACTGCTGCTGCTCACGGCTGACGTAGTGCTCGACGAGCACGCCGTCCTCGAGCACGGCGATCTGGGTACGGCCGCCGGCCCGGCGCACGACCATCACCCGGTCCACCGACTCCCGCCGGGCCAGGAACTCTGCCTCGCTGACGATCGGCGGCCGCCGGCGCCCCGCCTCACGCCCTTCACGGCGGCGCTGCTTCTTTGCCTCGAGGCGGGTGGAGCCCTTGAGGCCGGTCACCTCGTCCGCCACCTCGCCACGGGGCCGGGGCTCCCGGATCCGTACGACGGTGTTGGGCTCGTCCGGCTCGTCGTCGCTCTCCCCGCGGCGGCGGCGACGGCGACGCCGACGTCGCGAGCCACCGGCCGCTCCCTCGTCGGTGTCGGACTCCTCGGTCTCGGGCTCGGCGTCGGCCCCGGTCACCGGCTCGGCCTCGGCCGACTCGGCCGTGGTCGGCTCGGCACCGTCCTCCTGACCCTCGCCGAGTTCGGCGCCGTCCTTGCGGCGGCCGCGGCCACCGCGTCGGCGACGCCGGCGGCGGGTACCGGCCTCCTCGCGATCCTCGTCCTCCGACCCCTCGTCGGGGCGGCCGGCGTCCGCGCCCTCGGACCTGACGTCCTCGGCCTCGACGTCGTCACCGCCGACGATCGCGGCGACGGCCCGCTCGGGCACGGTGAACTGTGGCGCCTGGAAGACGGGCGACTGGAACGCCGAGCCTCCGGCGGCGGGGCCGTCGGGTCCTTCCACCTCGGCGGACACGGCGTCCCCCGCGCCGCCCTCCGACGCCTCGGCCGCGGCGGGTGCGGGCGTCCCCGCGGCCTTGCTGGCCCGTCGGGTCCGCTTGCGCGGTGGGGGCGGCACGTCGGCTGCGTCCGGCTCGACGGGGGCCGGGGCGGACCCGGCAGTCGGCTCGGCGGCGGGCGGCGCGGCCTCGGCGGCAGGCTTGGACTCGGCGGGAGGCACGGCTTCGGGAGCCGGCGCGGTCTCGGCCGTGGGCGCCGCCGCGCGGCGACGGCTGCGCCTGCGCGGGGTGGACGGGTCCGGGACGCGCTCGGTCGGCGCCTCGGCCGCCGGGGTCTCGGCTGAGGACGCCTCTGCAGTGGGTGCCTCGGCAGTGGATGTCTCGGCCGGCGGTGTCTCCGCCGAGGGCGCGGCCGTGGCCTTGGTGACCCGCCGCCGCCGCTTGGGCGCCGCCGCTTCGGACGCCGCCGCTTCGGTCGCCGCCGCTTCGGTCGCCGCCGCTTCCGACGCCGCCGCCTCGGTCGCCGAGGCGTCGTCCGACGGCGCCGCGCCGGCCTTCGGGGCGGCCTTGCGGGTGCGGGCCCGGGTGGCCTTGGCCGCCTTCGGCGGCGCGGCTGCGCTGCCCTCGACGGCGGGACGGTCGGCCTCGGACGCCGCCGTGGCGCCGGCCGTCGCCTCCGCAGGGGCGGGCGGCCCGGCGGGTCGGCTGGCGGCGCGCCGACGGCGGGGGTGCGTCGCCGGGGACTCCGAGGTCCCCGGCGAGGTGGTGCTGGTGGTGCCGGCCTCGCCGGTCACCTGGGGGTCGTTGTCGACCATGCGGGTGTTCTCCCGTCGGCCCGGTCGCGGGGCGCCGCACCCTGTCGGGTGCGCAGCATCGCCGCGCCGGTCTCCTCGTGTCGGCCACCGCCGCGCCGGAGCGCCGCGATGGGAAGCCTGTGGTCGGCGCCGTCCCCCGGGTTCCTAGGCGTCGGTGGCGGCCGTCGTCGCGACCGCGGGCCCGCGGGTGCGGGCGGTGTCGCGGTCGGGCGCCAACGGGTCCCCCACCGTGCCGGACGCCTCGTCGAGGGGACCCTGCGCGAGCCGCGTCGCCTGTGGCGGTTGCGGCGGCACGAGGTCGGCCACACGACGCAGTCCGGCGAGGACGTCGTCGGGTCGTACGGTCGGTGTGCCGTTCCGGACGACCACCAGCAGTATCGCACAGAGGTCGTCGGACGACGGGTCGTGTGACACACCGGCGCTCAGGACGGCGGACCGGGCGTCGAGGATGCGGACGCCGTTCTTGGTGAGCCGCTCGACCTCGACGACCGGCTGGGCGAGCAGTGCGTGGGCCGCGGCCTCGGCCCGAGGGACGGGGACGCCGGGCAGCCGCAACTCCCACAGGGAGGCCTGCAGCCGGTCGGCGAGGGCGCCGGGAGCCGCCTCGACGACCTCGAGGACGTCGAGCCCCGGCGGGAGCGCGGCGTCGAGGTTCGCCCGCACCTCGTCCGGGGAGCAGCGGCGGGTGACTGCGATCTCCAGGTACTCCGCCTCGCTCGCGGCCCCGGTCGGTGCCGCCCCTGCGTACGACACCTTCGGGTGGGGGGTGAAGCCCTGGGAGAAGGCGATCGGCACGCCGGCCCGGCGCAGCGCCCGCTCGAACGCTCGCTGGAAGTCGCGGTGGCTGACGAAGCGCAGGCGGCCCCGCTTGGCGAAGCGGATCCTCAGCCGCGCGACGGCGGGGGCCTGGGAGTGCGGTGGCGGCTGACGGCTCATCGGGCAGCCAGAGCGGCCGGGCCCCCGTGGCTGACGCCGGCGAGCGGCAACAGCTGCCGCCCGGTGGGGCCGACCTGGATCTCGGTGCCCATCTGGGGGCACACCCCGCAGTCGAAGCAGGGCGTCCAGCGGCAGTCCTCGACCTCCGCGGCACCGCTGGGGTCGATCGCGTCCTGCCAGTCCTCCCACAACCAGTCACGGTCCAGGCCGGAGTCCAGGTGGTCCCACGGGAGCACCTCGGCGTAGTCGCGCTCGCGCGTGGTGTACCAGTCCAGGTCCACCCCACGGGGGCCGAGCTCCCGCTGCGCCGCCGCCGCCCACCGCTCGTACGAGAAGTGCTCGCTCCACCCGTCGAAGCGCCCGCCCTCGCGCCAGACCCGCTCGACGACGGCGCCCACCCGGCGGTCGCCGCGGGAGAGCAACCCCTCGATGATCCCCGGCTTGCCGTCGTGGTAGCGGAACCCGATGGCCTTGCCGTACCGGCGGTCGGAGCGGATGGCCTCGCGCAGGGCGCCCAGCCTTGCGTCGGTGGTCTCGTGGTCGGCCTGGGCGGCCCACTGGAACGGGGTGTGCGGCTTGGGGACGAAGCCGCCGATCGACACGGTGCAGCGGATGTCGCCACGCCCGGAGACCTCCCGGCCGGTCCGGATCACCCGCTTGGCCAGCTCGGCGATCTGCAGGACGTCCTCGTCGGTCTCGGTGGGGAGGCCGCACATGAAGTAGAGCTTCACCTGGCGCCAGCCGTGGCCGTACGCGGTGGCGACCGTCCGGATGAGGTCGTCCTCGGTGACCATCTTGTTGATCACCTGGCGCAGCCGCTCGGAACCCCCTTCGGGGGCGAAGGTCAGGCCGGACCGGCGCCCGTTGCGCGACAGCTCGTCGGCCAAGGTCACGTTGAAGGCGTCCACCCGGGTCGAGGGCAGCGACAGCGACACGTTGGACCCGTCGTAGCGGTCGGCCAGGCCCTTGGCGACCTCCCCGATCTCGGAGTGGTCGGCGCTGGACAGCGAGAGCAGGCCGACCTCCTCGAAGCCGGACCGCTCGAGGCCGGTCTGGACCATGTCACCGATGGTCGTGATGCTCCGCTCCCGTACGGGGCGGGTGATCATGCCGGCCTGGCAGAAGCGGCACCCGCGGGTGCAGCCGCGGAAGATCTCGACGCTGAACCGCTCGTGCACGGTCTCGGCGAGGGGCACCAGCGGGTTCCGGGGGTAGGGCCACGAGTCGAGGTCCGTGACGGTGTGCTTGTGCACCCGCCACGGCACGCCGGACCGGTTGGGGACGACTCGCTGGATGCGCCCGTCGGAGAGGTAGCTGACGTCGTAGAAGCGGGGCACGTAGACGCCCCCGGAGGCGGCCAGCCGCTCTAGCAGCCCGTCGCGGCCCCCGGGCCGGCCCTCAGCCTTCCACTCCCGGACCACCTCGGTGATCGCGAGCACGACCTCCTCGCCGTCGCCGAGCACCGCCGCGTCGACGAAGTCGGCCACCGGCTCGGGGTTGAAGGCCGCGTGCCCACCGGCGACCACCACGGGGTGCTCGTCCGTGCGGTCGGCCGCGTGCAGCGGGATCCCGGCGAGGTCGAGGGCCGTGAGCAGGTTGGTGTAGCCGAGCTCGGTCGCGAAGCTGACCCCGAGCAGGTCGAAGGCCGCCACCGGCCGGTGGGCGTCGACGGTGAACTGCGGGACCCCGTGCTCGCGCATGAGCCCCTCGAGGTCGGGCCACACCGCGTACGTCCGCTCCGCGAGCACCCCGTCGCGCTCGTTGAGCACCTCGTACAGGATCTGCACGCCCTGGTTGGGCAAACCCACCTCGTACGCGTCGGGGTACATGAGGCACCACCGGACGTCGGCGGTGTCCCAGTCCTTGACGGTCGCGTTGAGCTCGCCGCCGACGTACTGGATCGGCTTCTGGACGAGCGGGAGCAGGGGTTCGAGGCGTAGGAAGACGCTCTCCACGGTCACGGTGGCGGTACTCCCGGGTCGATGACGTCGCGCT
>DATHUJ010000044.1:0-5671 GCA_035462375.1 Jiangellales bacterium | reverse complement strand
CGACCTCGAGTTCGACGACGCCGGCCATGCGACCCGCTTCCTGGAGTTCCTGCGTACCAAGGTCTGGGCCTCTCGAGAGTCCGCGCCCGCCCTCGTCGGTGCGCCGACCACCCGGATCCTGGAGACCATCACCGCGGAGTGACTCCTGGCCGAGCTCCCTGACCGATCGAGATCACCGTGGACGCACCGTCCCGGCACCCGGGACCAGAGCCACACGCCGGTCAGCCGGCGGCCACGGCCGGCCGACCTCCAAGACTCAACGTCGTAGTACTCGGCCGCCCATCGACCTCCCGGCTCGACTGAGGCGTCGACGGCCTCGAACGGGCAGCCCGCGCTGCCCAGGTCCTTTGCCCTGCCGTCACCGGCGTTGATCAGCATCGGATCGGGAGCGCCCCCGACCATCACATCTCGGGCGGCCCGAACGACGAGACGGGATCGCTGTTCCAACGGGCGCGTCGGCTCCAGAGCCCTCAGTCATGGGCACCAACGACTCACGATCCGCCGTCCAGATCGCGGCAGCGCCCAGCGCTGTCCGCCGCGCCGGGTCACCAGCTCAAGCCCTTGATCCTCAATCCCCTCGGGCCCAACAAGGACCAGCGACGGCCGCTGCGCAGGAGTTCCCGGATCTCTACGGACCCAGGACCGCCGGTTTCCTCGATCAGGGTGTCCAGGTCGAGTCGGTCACGCTCGGTGTCGAAGGCGGCGAGCTCACGCAGCAAGTCTCGGCGCTGCCGCCTCTGCTCGCGTGCATGGCCGTCGAGCAGGCCAAGGAGCAAACCAGGCATGTCTCCTCCTGACCGGTGCACCTCAAGCCTGGACCGGTGCCGACCCTCCCCCCGCGGCCGGCCACTTCGGCCACTACGGGGTCATCGTGGCCAGCGATGGCGCTCCTGAATCCACCGCGAGCACCACGGCCGTCAGCCCCACCACGCGACGGAGGCGGGCCGCCACGCGCTCACCGGCCGCGGGCGGCCCAGTGACCGTGAGGTGGAACGTGACCGCCCCCTCGGCGTCCACCCGGTAGTCCAGGCTGCTCACCGGGAACGGGTTGACCACGACCGCCACGCGGGCGAGCAGACCCGGACCGTGCACACCGCGGCCGGTCACGACGGCAGTCACCGCAGTGTCTCCACGCCGGCCCGCAGCAGCCCGCAGGTCACCCCGTCCCCGAGCGCCTGCCAGGACGCCTCGACGATGTTGGCTCCCACCCCGACCGTCTCCCACGAGGTGACGCCGTCACTGGTCTCGACGAGGACGCGCGTGACCGCATCGGTGCCGTGGGCGGCGTCGAGGATCCGGACCTTGTAGTCGATGAGCTCGAACTTCCCGATCTCCGGGTGCAGCTGGCCGATGGCCAGCCGAAGGGCGTGGTCGAGCGCGTTCACCGGGCCGTTGCCCTCGCCCGTGGCGACGATCCGCTCCCCTCCCGCCCGCAGCTTGACGGTGGCCTCGCTCACGGCCTCCCCGCCCGGCCGGGACTCGGTGATGACCCGCCAGGACTCCACGTCGTAGTAGCTGGGCCTCCGTCCGTCGACCTCCTCGCGCAGCAGCAGCTCGAAGGAGGCGTCAGCCGCCTCGAAGGTGTAGCCCCCGGCCTCCAGGTCCTTGACCCGTGCGGTCACCCGGCCAAGCAGCTCCCGGTCCTGGGAAAGGTCGAAGCCGAGCTCCCGCCCCTTGAGCTCGATGCTCGCCCGACCGGCCATGTCCGACACGAGCATCCGCATGTCGTTGCCGACCCGCTCCGGCCGTACGTGCTGGTAGAGGTCGGGGTCCACCTTGACGGCGCTCGCGTGCAGGCCCGCCTTGTGGGCGAAGGCGCTGGCGCCGACGTACGGCTGGCGGGAGTATGGGACGACGTTGGTCACCTCGGAGACGGCGTGAGCGACCCGGGTGGCCTCCCGCAGGCGACCCTCCGGGAGGACCTCGCGGCCGAGCTTGAGCTCCAGGTTGGCCACGACCGAGACCAGGTCGGCGTTGCCCGTGCGCTCGCCGTAGCCGTTGAGCGTCCCCTGGACGTGGCTGGCGCCCGCGTCGACCGCGGCCAGGGAGTTGGCGACGGCGCAGCCGGTGTCGTTGTGGCAGTGGATGCCGACCCGGACGCCGGTGGCGGCGAGCACGTCGGCGACCACCTCGCCCACCCGGTCCGGCAGCATGCCGCCGTTGGTGTCGCACAGCGCCGCCAGCTCCGCGCCGGCCTCGGCTGCGGCCCGTAGGACCTCCAGCGCGTACGGCCGGTCGGCGGCGTACCCGTCGAAGAAGTGCTCCGCGTCGAGGAAGACCCGACGTCCTTCCGAGCGCAGCAGCGCCACGGTGTCGCGGACCATCGCGAGGTTCTCCTCGGGGGTCGTGCGCAAGGCCAGCTCCACGTGCCGCGAGTGGCTCTTGGCCACCAGCGTCACCACGGACGCGCGGCTGTCGAGCAGTGCCCTCACCAGCCGGTCGTCGGAGGCCGCGACACCGGGCCGTCGGGTGGCGCCGAAGGCGGCGAGGGTCGCGTGGCGCAGGTCGAGCTCGCCCGCGGCGCGACGGAAGAACTCGGTGTCCTTCGGGTTGGCACCCGGCCACCCGCCCTCGATGAAGCCCACGCCCAGCTCGTCGAGGTGCCGGGCGATGGCGAGCTTGTCCCCCACGGAGAGGCTGAGCCCCTCCTGCTGGGCGCCGTCGCGCAGCGTGGTGTCGTAGACGTGGAGCTCGTCGGTGGTCATCGTCCCGCTCGTCTCGTGAGGATGGGGTGTTCCCGGCAACGAAAAAGACCCCTCGCGGGTGCGAAGGGTCTGCGCGCCGGGGGCTGCTGAAGGAGTCAGCCGGCTCGGCGCGCCTCGGTAATGATCATGACGCTGGACATCACCGGGATGATCGCACAGCCGCCCGGCTGGTGAACAGCGCCGCCCGTATCGTGGACACCGTTCACAGCAGGCACCGCCGCTACGCCGAGGTCCGCCGCCAACCCTCGTACGCGGTGTCGCCCGGTCCGCGGCAACGGAGCGCCGGATCAGGTGATCCGGTGCATCCAGCCGTGGAGGTCCTCGGAACGGCCGTACTGGATGTCCAGCAGCGACCGACGGATCGTGCTGGTCACCGGCCCGGGGTCGTCACCGGCCGTGGCCACGTCGCCGCCGTCCCAGGCGAGCCGGCCGATTGGCGTGACAACGGCGGCGGTCCCGCAGGCGAAGACCTCGGTGATCCGCCCGGAGCGGACCCCGTCGCGCCACTCGTCGACGTCGACCTTGCGCTCCTCGACCTTGAAGCCGAGGTCACCGGCCAGCTCGAGGATCGACGCCCGCGTGACGCCCTCGAGGATGGTCCCGGTCAACTCGGGCGTGACGATCGACCCGTCGTCGTGGACGAAGTAGAGGTTCATCCCGCCGAGCTCCTCGACCCAGCGCCGCTCGACCGCGTCGAGGAAGCACACCTGGTCGCAGCCGTGCTCGAGTGCCTCCTGCTGCGGCAGGAGGCTCGCGGCGTAGTTGCCGGCGCACTTGGCCGCCCCCGTACCGCCGGAAGCCGCCCGGGTGTAGTCGCGGGACAACCAGATCGAGACCGGCTTGACGCCCTTGGCGAAGTAGGCGCCCGCCGGGGAGGCGATCAGGCAGTAGGTGACCTGCTTGGCCGGACGCACACCGAGGAAGCTCTCGGACGCGAACATGAAGGGGCGCAGGTAGAGGCTGGCCTCGCCGCCCGTGGGCACCCACTCCCGATCGGTCCGGACGAGCAGGTCGATGGAGGCCAGAAAGTCCTCGGTGGGCAGCTCGGGCAGGGCAAGTCGCCGCGCGCTGCGGGCGAACCGGACGGCGTTCCGGTCGGGCCGGAAGGTCCAGACCGAGCCGTCCGCGTGCCGGTAGGCCTTGAGTCCCTCGAAGATGGACTGGGCGTAGTGCAAGACGGCCGTGGCGGGGTCGAGCGCGATCGGCGCGTAGGGCCGGACGGCGGCGTCGTGCCAGCCCGCGTCGGGTGTCCAGGTCGCCGTGACCATGTGGTCGGTGAAGGCCACGCCGAAACCCGGATCGGCCAGCACGACGGCCCGCTGCTCGTCGGACACCGGCCGCTCGCTGCGCTGGATGGCGAAATCGAGGCGGCCGGTGGACGAGGGCATGGAGGCCTCCAGGGGGATCCCGGACGGACGGCGGGTGGGTGCTAGGACGTCAAAGCAGACGCTACCAGCGCTGCCCGGGCCGGCTCGGAGCCGCCGCCCGAGCCGTCCCCGGGCTGCGGTCCTGCACCGCTGCGAGACTCCCCGGGCCGGCCGCGCGGACGCGCTCACCTGCTGTCGCGCACGCTCGTCGTGACTCCTGGAGCTCCGACACGTCAGTCGAGTGCACCGCCCGCGCTGTCGGGCGGTGCCGGTGATTCTGCCGAGCACCGAGAACCTGGCGGCAGTCGCTGATCGAGCGGGGTGCGGCGAGAGCGTCTCCCAGGACATGAGCGGTCCCACGAGCAGCGGCCGCCCTCGCAGGGTCCGTGGTGCTGGGTCCCGCGGTCAGCGGTGCCGGGTGGTCGGTGTCGGGTGTTGCGTCGGGGTCGGCGGGTGGGGTCGATCCAGGGTGGGGGGTGGAAGTCGGGGCGGCCGTCGGCGGCCATCACCACCGCCCACTGGCCGCGGTGGATGACCTGGTGGTGATGTCCGCAGAGCAGCACCCCATTCGAAAGATCGGTGGGTCCGCCGTCCACCCAATGTTGCAGGTGGTGCGCGTCGCACCACGACCCGGGCCGGTCACAGCCCGGCAATCCGCTGTTAACCCAGCTAGCACGTGTGGAGTCCATCGGCCCTGGTCCGGGCGTCGCCCGGCGCGGTGGACTGGCCGTGTCGAGGAGGCGACCAGTGATGCAGCGGGCGGTGATCTACGCCAGGATCTCCCGGGACCCGGAGGAGCAGCGGTCCGGTGTGCAGCGGCAGGAGGCGGACTGCCGGGCGATGGCCGACCGGATGGGCGCCCGGGTGGTCGGGGTGTATGTGGACAATGACGTGTCCGCGACCCGGAAGGCGCCCAGGCCGGAGTTCGAGCGGATGCTCGCCGACCTGCACAGCAAGGCTGTGCGGGCGGAATGTGAAGCGCCACCGGCCGCTACCGCCGCGTCGTAGGCGTGGCCGCGGTGCCCGACGAAGAACCCGGCGGCCCCGCCGCCGTACGCCAGCCTGAGCACCCACACGTTGAGGTACATCCGATCGATGAACTCCACCTCGAAGCTCACGTGATCGGCCAACACGTCGGCAACGGTGCGGGGTAACGTCATCATCGGCTCCGGTCGGACGGGGGCCAGCAGGCCAACCAACCGCGACACGCGGTTCATACACCGTGGCCGACACATCAACTACGGTCTAGATCCCGCTCCGACCGGAGCCCCGCATCGAGCAAGACACGCCCCGTCGGGATGAGGCGAAGCCCGGCTAGTCTTCACAAACCTAGATCATGAGGTGGCGGCTGCTCCATGACCTGCAACGACACACGCAAGATCACGATCTACGGCTGTAGCACTAGTTCATGCAAGACACAACCATCGCCCAGACCCACCACCTGGGCCGAGGCGATGCTCATCGATCGCCCCCGGCTTTCGTGGTTCAGCGACGTGAGGCGACGCAGCGGCCGACTCGCAGACGACCTCGTAGTCCGCCACCTAGCGCTTGGTGAGCTAAGATCGATAAGGTCGAGAGCGTCCGACTCGTCGCTCACGG
>DATHUJ010000043.1:0-17766 GCA_035462375.1 Jiangellales bacterium | reverse complement strand
TGCGACATCGCCGATCTCATGGACGCGACAACGTCAGTAGGACGTGACCTGATGGATCGATCTTGAGGCGTCCCGAGCAGGGGCTACGGGAGGGCGAGCCGAAGGTCCCGCAGCAACTCGACGGCCCGGTCCTGCCGGTCGGGGTCCAACTCGCCGGCCCGGGCCAGGGCGACGAGGTCGTTGCCGGTGACCTCCACCTGATCGCCCACGGCATAGTCGCCCAGTCGCGGGACGGGCCGTCGCGGCCGGGCCTCCGCATCGGCGGCCAGATCGGCGAGCTGCTGCACCAGGTCGCGGGCGGCGTCCGCGACGCTTCGGCCGACCTGGTCGGGAGCCGCTGGCCATCGCGACGCCGGCGCCACGGACGGACCCGGCACCACGGACGGACCCGGCACCACAGACGACCCCGGCACCACAGACGACCCCGGCACCACGGACGACCCCGGCGCCCCGGACGACCCCGGCGCCCCGGACGACCCCGGCGCCACGGACGACCCCGGCGCCACGGACGACCCCGGCGCCACGGACGACCCCGGCGCCACGGACGGACCCGGCGCGGACGGACCCGGCGACGCCTGCGACCCAGGCGAGCCGGGAGCCTCCACCGAACCGGACGACCCCCAGATCGACTGAGCCGCCGATCCCAGCGGCCGGGCCAGGCGGGCGTGCCCCAAGGTCCGCAGCCGGTCCGTGACTCGGCTGACCTCGGCGGACAGTTGCTCGACGCCGTCGCCGGTCACACCGAGGACGCTACCGACCCACCCGCCGCGGCGGGTGTCAAGGGGCGAGAGGGCTTGCTGCGGCCCGCCCGGTGAGGCAGGCTCGACCCACGCACCATCCCCCACCATCCCCCGCCGCTTGGAGGCAGCCATGAGCCTGAACCACTCCGAGGAGACGCACCGCAACCTGGTCGCTCGCGTCCCGCAGGCGACCGGACGCGAGCTTCCCGAGTGGTTCAGGGCGCTAGAGGACGGGCCGGCCTTCTCCCGCTTCGACGACAAGGTCAGGTGGCTGCGCGACGAGCACGGCCTCGCACACGGTCATGCCACCGCGATCGTGCACGAGCACGACCTGCACCGCGCCCACCGCGCGTTCCAGTAGCCCGCCCGGCCGCTGAGCCGCCGACGGAGGACCCCGGACCCGCGCTTGCGGCCACACGGCCACCCACCACCGCGGCGTCCCCGTCAGGCTTCATGCCTGCGAATGACGTTGGCCCCCACCCACCGCGTGAGCGGGTCGGGGCCGACGTCGGTGAACTGCAGGGGTGGACCAGCGCGGGTCACTCGCCTCTCAGGATGGCCAGCAGGCGCAGCAGCTCGATGTAGAGCCAGATCAACGTGACGGCCAGGCCGAACGCGGCCGTCCAGGCGTACTTCTCCTCGATGCCCAGCCGCACGCCGTTCTCGATGAAGTCGAAGTCGAGGACGAGCACGAGCGCCGCGAGGCCGACGGCGAACAGGCCCACGAGGACCCCGAACGTGCCGACCCGGAAGCCCCAGCCCTCGCCCACGCCGAACATCGCCGCGCCGAAGCTCACGAGCGCGAAGACGAGGTAGCCGCCGAGGGCGATGAGGACGCCGCGACGGAACTTGGGGGTGACCCGGATCCAACGTTGGGTGTAGGCCAGCAGGGCGACCCCGAAGACGCAGAGCGTGGCGATGACAGCCGTCTGCACCACGCCCGGCCACATCTGGTTGAACCAGAGACTTATCCCACCGAGGAAGACGCCCTGCACCGCGCCGTACGCGAGGATCAGCGGCGGGCTTGGCTCCCTCTTGAACGCATTGACCAGGCCGAGCACCAGCCCGACGATCATGGCGGGGAAGGCCAGGCCGGGCGCGACGAACCACCCGACCGCTGCGCCGGCCAGCACGAGCGCGAACACCATGGCCGTGCGCACGACCACCAGGTCGTAGGTCATGGTGCCGGCCCGCTGGACCGGCGGCGTCGCCGAGGGCT
Organism: Jiangellales bacterium; assembly: GCA_035462375.1. Classification (GTDB taxonomy): domain Bacteria; phylum Actinomycetota; class Actinomycetes; order Jiangellales; family Jiangellaceae; genus DASTQL01. The sequence goes on along the minus strand of DATHUJ010000043.1, from coordinate 15,807 downwards.
GGTCGTAGAGGTCCTGGAGCTCGGCTGCGGTCATGCCGGCGGGCGCCGATCCCACGCCCCCACGACCGCTGAACGCGTCGCTGCGGTTGAACACCGGGTTGTTGCTCTGCATCTCATCCCTCCACGGGTCCGCACGGTGCGGGCTCGTCTCGTCACCTATCTAACCGTACGGAGGGCCTCGGCGTTCCCCGACGCTGTGGACGACCCGCGGGAGCCCACCACCGCCCTGCGCCCGCAGCGAGGTCCGGTTGCTGCGACCGCGAGGCCGCAGCCACCCGATCGATCACTGAGCGGGCGGGCCGGGAGCGGCATGTCCTGACCGGCCGGGTGCCGTCGGGCACCCGGGGACGCGACCGCGGGAGGTGACGCCGCCGATGAGCAGCGAACCTCCCAGTCCTGCCCCCGGTAGGGCCACCGGCTCCGGTGGCCGCCGCGACCCACCCGTACGGCCCCTGGAGTCCCGAGCCCGAGCGCCGCCTGCCGCCGATCCGGATGCTGAACGGCCGCCCACGGCGGCACGACCACGTCGCGGTCGACGTGGCAGAGCAGCGATCCGTGGCACCTCCGTCCGGCAACGCACTCGTGGAGAGCGCCATCTAAGAGGGCGGACACTGGGTGGCGTCCCCGCGCTCGCTGACGGACACGTGTGATGACGAGCGTGACGTTGTACGTGGTGTTCCGGCGCCGTAGCTGGATCTGAGGCCGTCCGGCGACGCGGCACCGGCCACGCGTTCGATCCGGCCGCGGGCGGCCCGCTCGCTGGGCGACCGGGCACCGAGCGCCAGCCGCATCCCCGCCAGGAGCCCCGAGACCGCGATCCGGGCCGGCGCGCGCGGGACGTGCGGGAGCCCCAGGGCGGTGCGGTGCGCGGGTCGCAGCGTCGAGACGGCACCGGCCACGAGCACCCCGTACGCGGGCAGCGCCGGAGCGGGCAACGGCGGACGGAGCACGAACCGCGCGATCCGGCGCGCCGCCGGTCCCCCGACCAGCACCCCCTCGTACGAGGAGAGCTGCTCGTCCAGGTCCGCCCGGCTGCGAGGCGGGTCGGCGAGGCCCAGCAGCTCGGCGGCGCGGCCCCAGTCCCGGACGTACGCGTCGGGGCCGCCCGGGATCGGACCGCCCCAGGTCAGGTGGGTGGTGAGGAAGGAGTCGGTGAAGGCGACGTGCACCCAGCGGAGGAGGTCCGGGTCGCTCGCCGTGTACGGGCGGGGAACGGCCGGGGCGACGGACGGTGACCAGGTCCCTCTCACGCGGTCGTGCATGACTCGTACCCGGGCGGACTCCCGCTCGGCCGTCGCCGTGTCGCCGAAGGTCACCGAGGTGAGCCAGCGGGTGGTGCCGGACAACCGGCCGAGGGCGTCGCCGCGGTAGCGCGAGTGCTGCTCCACCCCGGCGAGCGCCGCGGGGTGCAGCGCCTGGAGGAGCAGGGCGCGGATGCCGCCCACGAGCGTGGCGAGATGGCCGTGGACGATCCAGGGCGGCGAGCCGGGCCCGAACAGCCCGGCGTCCTCGCCGTCCGCCATGGCGCGGACCCATGCGGGTTGCCCCGACGGGTCGCCGGACACGATGCGGCGGAAGTTGCGGGCGACCCGGTCGGCCCCGGGGTAGCTGTGCGGCGACACCTGACCCAGTCTCTGGCGTCGAGGCGTCGATGGCATCCGGAGTCATCGGGGCGGGGATGCTCGCGGCCCGGTGATCGGTCCGACGTGTGGTCGACGCAACCTTGGTCAACGACTGGGTCGGGGGGGCTTGGGGTAGGAGAGCCACGCGTAACGGATCGGCTGTGGCGCGTTCCAGCTCGCCTCCTGCTCAGCGCTGACCCGGGTGAAGCCCACGGCTGCATAGCAGCGCAGGGCTGCTTCGTTGTCCGGATGAACTCGCACGAAGACGTCGTCGTGCTCGGCCTGTGCCAGCGCGAGAAGACGAGCCGTGAGGATCCGGCCGATGCCCTGGCCGCGGCGACGGGGGTCGACGATCAGTCGTGCCAGCTCGACCTCTGCCTCGTCGTCGTCGAGCCAGAGCTCGCCGTACGCGACGAGGCGCTGTCCGTCGTGGAGGCCGAAGGGGCGCACTCCCTGCTCAGCGGCCCACCCGACGACGGTCTCGACAGAGACGGGCCCGCCGGTGTGGCCGCACCACATGGCGACCTCGGCCGTCGAGCGCGGCCACGACACCACGGTTGACGCAAGGTCTGCGGTGAAGGGGCGGAGATCCATGGTGCTCCTGACGCTGGTCGGTCCTACCCGGCTTTCAGGTGTGCGGCGATCTCAGTGGTGTCCACGCGATGAGCCGACCTCGGAGGCCAGGATCTGCTCGATCCGCTCCGAGACCTGAGCGTCCGCTCGAGCCGGCGCCGGCGAAGCAGGTGTCGGCGTTCCCTTCGGGAGGGTGCCCGTTCCGGGTCCGGCACTAGCCGGCGATCTGCTCGGCAACCAGGCCGGCGTCTTCACCCACGCCGACGAGCAGTGACGACTTCCGCTTCCGCAGGAAGTGGACGCCGACGAAGTACAGCCCCGCCACCATCGTGCTGGCGCCGTCGCGGTGCAGCGGGAACCCGAGGTCATCGAACGCCTCCGGGTGCTGGATCCAGTCCAGGCGGGCCGGTAGCCGGCCGCTACGACGACCGAGCCGAAGCCTCGTAATGACAGGAGGTCCCTCCCGGCCACGGTGAACGGCGGCGGGTCGGGCATGTCCGGAGCCGCTAGGCCCCGGGCTCCGCACGACGCACCGATGATGGCGCACACGTCGGCGTAGCGGGCGTCGCCGAAGGCCACCGACTCGGCGAGGTCGTCGGCGAAGGCGGCCTCGGCATCGTCCACGCCGATCAGCCGTCCGACCAGGTCGACACCGAGCCTGCTCATCGTCCGGTAGTTGAGGTCGTGCCCGCCGGCGACCCCCGTGTTCTGGAAGTTCGCCGCAAGCCTCGCCATCGGGTTGGGTAGGTCGGCCACAGACGCGTCGAGGAAGGGCATTTCCAGCAACCAGTCGATGATGTCGCGCCCCTCCAGCCGCCGGGGGACCCACGGGGCGCGCCCACAGGCCAGGTCCACGTGGCGGCCGGCCAGGCACAGCTCCTCGGCGATCTGGCAACCAGACTGCCCGCTCCCGACCACCAGGACCGCGCCATCCGGCAGGGCTCCCGGGTTGCGGTAGTCCTCGGCGTCCAGCACCGCCAGCCAGGGCGGGAGTGCGGCCAGCGGGGCAGGTCGCAGCGCCCGCTGGTAGGCCCCCGTGGCCACGACCACCGCTCGAGCCGTGATCGTGCCCTCGCCGGTCCCCAGCTCCAGCCGTCCAGCCGCGGACCGCCACAAGGACTGGCACATCCACGCCAGTGCGTACCGGGGCGTCGAAGGCAGCCGCATAACCCTGCAGGTAGGAGTTGACCTCCGCGCCGGTCAGGAAGCCGTGCGGATCACCGCCCGCATAGCCGCCACCGGGCAGCCGGATGGTGTGGTTGGGCGTCACCAGGCAGAAGCTGTCCCACCGGCCCGCCCACGACGTCCCGACACTGTTCCGCTCGAGGACGACGTGCTCCACCCCGGCCGCCGCGAGCTCGTGGCTCACTGACAACCCCGCCTGCCCGGCGCCGACGACCACGACGTCGAACTCGGGCCCCATCGGCGCACCCCCAACCCAACTCCGCCGGCCCTCTCCCCGCATTCGAGGGTGATCTTCCGCCAGCCGCCCGTCAAGGACGTCACCAGCGACGACCCGCCGGTGGCCCGGTCCCGGCGCTGGCCCAGTCCACCTGCCGGCGCCGACCAGGGCCGCGTCAGGAGGACGGCATCCACCTGCCGCTGACCCGACCTCGGGTGGTCCGTCAGTGCCCCCGGTGGGACTCGAACCCACAACCCAGAGCTTTTAAGGCTCCTGCCTCTGCCGGTTGGGCTACGGGGGCCTCGGGCCGAGCGTATCCGGGTGGGCGCGGACTCCGCCGGGTCTGGAGGAGCGGTCCCTCCTCCAGTCGGGTCGGTCGGCGGCCCCGGCGGTCAGAGGTACGTCCGCCGGGCGAACACGGCGTGCGCACCCGCGACCCGGTCGAGGAAGAGCAGCCCGTCGGTGTGGTCGATCTCGTGCTGGAGCGCCCGGGCCTCGAAGGCGTCGGTCTCGACCAGCACCGACTCACCACCCTTCGGAAGCTCGCCGGCCACAACCAGGCGGGTGGCCCGCTTCACGTCCCCGGTCAGGTCGGGCACGGACATACAGCCCTCCCGACCCCTCTCCTGGCGGGTCGCCTCGACCACACGCGCGTTGCAGAGCACGTAGGTCCCGTGGTGCGTCCGGGTCTTGGGGTGCTCGGCCACGTCGACACTGAAGACCCGCAGCCCCACGCCGACCTGGTTCGCGGCCAGCCCGACACATCCGGGCGACACCCGCATCGTCGCGACCAGGTCGGCTGCCAGCTGCACCACCGCCTGGTCACGCGGGTCCACGGCCACGCAGGGAGCGGCGAGCGCAGGGGCGGGGGCCCGGACCACCGGCAGGACTCGCCCCGCCACCCCGAGGTCGCGCTCGGACCAGTCCCGCAGGTTCACAGGACGTCGGTCTCCTGCGGCCGCAGCGTCACCCCGACGCCGAGCTGCTGCCCGACAGCGCCCAGCCGCTCGGTCAGGGCGGCCACGTCGACACTGCGCGGCAGGTCCACCTCGGCCACCAGCACGTACAGGTCCCCCGTCAGGCGGGTCGTGAGGTCGGTGATGTTGCCGCCCGCCCCGGCCACCTCGTGGGTGACGGCGCTGACGATGCCCGCGCGGTCGCCACCGTGCACGGTCAGGACGTAGCCCTCCCCCATCTGCTCGGGGTCGGGCTCCGGCGGCACCTCCCGAGCGGACACCAGGAGCGACCCGTCGGCCGTGATCGGCGCCAAGGCCCGCTCCACGTCCGCCGGCACCACCGGCCCGGCGCAGATCAGCATCATCGCGAAGTGCCCGCGCAGCAACGTCATCGTCGAGTCCTCGAGGTTGAACCCGAGTTCGGCCAGCCGGCCGGTGACGTCGGCGATGATCCCGGGCCGGTCGTGCCCGACGACCGTGACGGCGATGAGGCTCACGAGGTCTCCTGCTGCGGCGAGGTGGGGAGGGCGGCCGCGGTCCGTACGGCCGCCGACCGTCCGGGAGGGACGACTACCCGTCCGTCGGCGTGGCGGCGTACGGCCAGGATCTGGCCCACACCCAGCGCGCCTGTGTCGGCAGCGACGACGGAGCCGGCGAGGAAGGCCTCCCAGGCACGCACCCGCCCGGCCCCGGCCACGACCTCGGCGCGGGACCGGTGCGTTGCCAGGGACGCGGCCCACCGGCGCACGGTCGCCGCGAACTCCTCGCGCAGCGACTCGAGCCGTCGCACCTCCAGGTCCGCCACCTCGAGGCCGTCGACCAGCTCGGCGAGGGTCGGCAGCGCACGGTCCGGGAGGACGTACGCGGCGGTGAAGGCGGCCCCCGGGCGGGACGCACCGGGTCGGCGGAGCACCTGCTCGAGGAGCACCCGGCCACCCGGGGCGAGCTGGTCGTGGACGCGCTGCGCCAGCTCGGGCCAGGCACCGGCGCCGACGAGTCCCGCTGCGTCGACGGCCGCGACGGCGTCGTAGGGGCCGTCGCCCACGTCGCGCCAGCTCTGTACCCGGACGTCGACCTGGTCCCCGACCCCGGCGTCGGCGGCACGCTTGCGGGCGGTCTCGGCCTGATCCCGGGACAGCGTCACCCCCACGGCCCGGACGCCGTACTGGACCGCCGCGTGGACCAGGAGCGCCCCCCAACCGCAGCCGAGGTCCAGCAGGCGGTCCCCGGCGCGTAGGCCGAGAGCGGTGCAGGTGCGCTCGAGCGCGAGCCGCTGCCCCTCCGCGAGGTCGCGCGGGCCGGCCGGTCCGAGCGCGGCCACCTGGTAGGCGAGCGAGTCACCCAGGACCAGCGAGAAGAAGTCGGCCCCCGGGGCCTGGTGGTGCCGGACCGCGGCGGCGTCGCGTCCGGCGCTGTCTGCGTCGCCGACGAGCGAGGCCTCCTCGAGCGGGGCCTTGGGCTGGGGCCCCACCGCGCCGAGGAGGACCGACGCCCGGACCAGCTCCGAGCGCTCCCCCGGCGTGAGGACACGGCGGCGGGTCAGGTCGCGGTCGGTGGCGACCAGCCTGCGCAGGACCTCCTCGAGGTCACCGTCGACCTCCACCTCACCGGCGACCCAAGCCCGGCCGAGCCCCATCTCGTCGGGCTGCCAGAGCAGCCTCCGGACGGCGCGGCGCGAGGTGAAGACCAGGACCGGGCCGTCGTCGACCGGCCCGGCGGCGGTGCCGTCCCACGCCCGGACACGCACGGGCACGGGCGCGCCGAGCAGCCGCTCGAGCACCACGACGACGCGCTCGGCCGCCGTGCCCGGGATCCGTCCTGCCGTCCTCGCCAAGGCCTCTCCCCACCTCCTCGACGCCCGACGCTACTCGCCGGGCCAGCCTCGGCTCCGCCGCGTACGGGCATGGGCGCGCCACTCCCGTACGAAGACGACCGTCCGCGCGGTACCGACCCGGGCTCCTCTCCGTACGGGAACGTCCGATCCCGTACGGGAGGAGGCGGCGGTCAGGGGACGGGGCGCTGCGCCTGGGGTGGGGCGGGCTCGGCGGCCCGGAGGAACTCCTCGCGCGGGGCGTGCAGGCGGCCCAGGGAGACGACCTCGCGCTTGAAGAGCAGGGCGAGCGTCCAGTCGACGACCACGCGCACCTTGCGGTTGAAGGTGGGCATGCGGCTCATGTGGTACGTGCGGTGCATGAACCAGGCCGGGAAGCCCTTGAGCTTGATCCCGTAGACCTGCGCGACGCCCTTGTAGAGCCCGAGGCTGGCGACCGAGCCGGCGTGCTTGTGCTTGTAGGGCTCGGGCTGGTGGCCGCGCAGCACCGTGACGATGTTGTCGGCGAGCAGCTTGGCCTGACGCACGGCGTGCTGAGCGCTGGGGCTGGTGGTCGCCCCCTCGACCTCGCTGGTGAGGTCGGGGACGGCCGCGCAGTCGCCGGCGCCGAATGCACCCTCGACGACCTGCCCGTCCAGGGTGGCGACGCGCATGTCGGGCAGGCAGTTGAGGCGCCCACGCTCGTCGAGCGGCAGGTCGGTGCGGGTGAGGACGGGGTTGGCCTTGACGCCCGCGGTCCAGACGATCGTGTCGCTGTCGAGCTCCTCGCCGTCGCTGAGGACGACGTGCCCGTCGACGCAGGACTCCAGGCGAGTGCCGAGCCGGATGTCGATGTTGCGGTCGCGCAGCTGCTCGACGGTGTAGCGGCCCATCTCCGGACCGACTTCGGGGAGGATGCGTCCGGTCGCCTCGACCAGCATGAAGCGCAGGTCCTTGGGCCGGATGTCCTCGTAGTAGCGGGTCGCGTAGCGGGCCATGTCCTCGAGCTCGCCGAGCGCCTCGACACCGGCGTAGCCCCCGCCGACGAAGACGAACGTGAGGGCCCGGCTTCGTACGGCAGGGTCGTCCGTCGACTCGGCGACGTCGAGCCGGTCGAGGACGTGGTTGCGCAGGTTGATGGCCTCCTCGACCTGCTTGAACCCGATGCCCTGCTCGGCCAGCCCCGGGATGGGCAGCGTCCGGGCGACCGAGCCGAGGGCGATGACGACGTAGTCGTACATGAGCTCGTAGGGCTCGCCCACGTTGGGCGTGATGCAGGCGACCTTCTCGCGGTGGCGGATCGAGGTGATGCGGCCCGTGACCACGTCGACGTAGCGCAGCACCCGGCGCAGCGGCACCACGACGTGCCGCGGCTCGAGCGAGCCGGCCGCGGCCTCGGGGAGGAACGGCTGGTAGGTCATGTAGGACCGCGGGTCCACGACCGTGACCCGGGCCTCGCCCAGCTGGAGGCGCTTGCGCAGCCGCAAGGCGGTGTACATGCCGACGTAGCCGCCGCCGACGATGAGGACGTGGGGCGGGCGGTGCCCGGCGGTGCTGGTCATGATGGTGAGCGTACCCTCCTTGTGAAAAGATTCACAAGGATGTGACGGAGGCCTCTTGCGCCTCGCGCAATGATCACGGCAGCCGCGTATGTGGTTGCCGAGCCGGGTGAATTCACCGCGGCGCGTGCCCAGATCCCTGGCTGCCGTGATCGGTGGGCCAGCGGCGCTCGAGCAAATGGGCCACCGGGCCGGGATCACTAGCCACGGGTCACTCCCCCCGGAGGAACGTGGCGCGCGGCCGCGCATTCCCAGGTCTTGTGCTGCAGGCCCCGCCCACCACCAGGCTGCTCGGGTCTTCGCAAGGCGTCCACACCTGGTGATGACCCGACCAGGGTGGTGAACGTGGTCAATCGGGCCCGGACCCGGCCTGCGCAGCGCGACGCAGAAGCGCGTCGAGCATCTCGGCGGTGACCCGACCGGTGAAGGTGTTCTGCTGGCTGGGGTGGTAGCAACCGAGGACGACCAGGCCACCGAGCACCACCTCGGCACCGTGGGCGAAGCGCGGACGGGGACGTGGCACTGCTATCCCGGACCGGCCCAGGGCCCCGAGCGCCGCGGTCCAGGCGAAGCCGCCCAACGCCACGACGGCGCGTATCGAGGGCAGGACCAGCCCCACCTCGCGGTCGAGCCACCCGGCGCACGCGTCCCGCTCGGCCGGCGTCGGGGCGTTGCCCGGCGGCGCGCACCGGACGGCAGCCACGACCCGGGTCCCAAGGAGCCGCTGTCCGTCGCCCGCGTGCTCGCTCGTCGGCGACGCCGCGAGACCCACCCGGTGCAGCGAGGCGTAGAGCCAGTCGCCGCTGCGGTCGCCGGTGAAGACCCGGCCGGTCCGGTTGCCACCATGGGCGGCGGGCGCCAGACCGACGATCAGCACCCGCGGTGTCTGGTCGCCCCAGCCGGGCACCGGCCGACCCCAGTACGGCTGGTCGGCGAACGACCGGCGCTTCACGACCGCCACTTCCTCGCGCCAGGCGACCAGGCGCGGACAGGCCCTGCACACCGACGACCGGGCGTCCAGGTCAGCGATGTCCGACGCCCCGGTGGCCAGGTCGCGGACCTCCCCCGCGTCGCGCGCCGCGGGCGTCGCCGCCACCGCGGGGTCGTCGGGCCAGCCGCTCCCCGGCGGCACCGGGCTGGGGAAGGACCCACCGACGAGCGGGTGCGGCAGGCCCGTCACACCAACGACCAGGCGATCCCGTCGAGGATGTCGTGCTCCGAGACCACGACCTCGGGCAGCCCCACCCGCTCGACGATCCGGTGCAGCACCAGCGCACCGGCCCCGATGACATCCACCCGCCCCGGGTGCATCACCGGGATCGCGGCGCGCTCCGCGTGGGTCGACGACATCAAGCGCTCCGTCACCGCTCGCACGTCGGCCGCCGACACCCGGCTGTGGTGGATGCGCTCCGCGTCGTACTCGGGCAGGTCCAGCGCGATCCCCGCCACTGTCGTGACCGACCCTGCCAGGCCCACCAGCGACCGAGCCCGCCGCAGGGGGATAGCAGTCGCGGCCCGGTCGAGCCCCGCCTCGATGTCGGCGACGGCCGCGGCCACCTGCTCGGCTGTCGGGGGGTCGTCGTGCAGGTGACGTTCGGTCAGCCGCACGCAGCCGATGTCCACCGAGACCGCCGCGGTGACGTCCGCCGTCCCTCCGCCGGCCCCATCGCCCGGACCGTCCGCCGAGGCCCCCGCCGACTCCCCCGTACGGCCGGCGGATCCCAGCACCAGCTCGGTCGAACCGCCACCGATGTCGACGACGAGGTACGGGCCGGGCACGTCACCCGGCAGGGCACGCGTGGCGCCCGTGAAGGACAGCCGCGCCTCCTCGTCGCCGGTGACCACCTCCGGCGGGACGCCCAGCACCTCCACGACGCCGCCGACGAAGTCGTCGCGGTTGGCCGCGTCCCGGGTGGCACTGGTGGCGATCACCCTGGTCCGCTCGACCCCGAGCGCCGACGCCCGGTGGGAGTACCCGGCCAGGGCCGCCAACGTCCGGGCGAGGGCGTCGGGCGCCAGGCGACCGGTCCGGTCGACCCCTTGGCCCAGGCGGACGATCTCCATGCGGCGGTCGAGGTCGACCTGGGTCGCGGTCGCAGTGTCGACGTCGGCGACGAGCAGCCGGATCGAGTTCGTGCCGCAGTCGACGGCGGCGACCCGGGTCACGCGCTCCCCTCCCGTACGCAGGGGCCCTCGGCCCACCAGGCCGGGAGGGCGGCCAGGGCCTCGTCGCCGAGCGGGTTGGCTCCGGGGCCGGCGGCGAGGCTGTGGGCCACCAGGACGTGCAGGCACTTGACCCGCGAGGGCATGCCGCCCGCCGAGACACCGGCGATCTCCGGGACGGTGGCGACGGCCTCCCGGCGCGCCAGGTAGTCGGCGTGCGCACTCGAGTATGCGGCGGCGAGGCCCCGGTCCGCCGCCAACCGGTCGGTCATCTCGCGCATGACGCCCGCCGCCTCCAGCCGCGAGACCGCAGCCGTCGCCCGCGGGCAGGTCAGGTAGTAGAGCGTGGGGAAGGGCGTGCCGTCCGGGAGCCGTGGCTGCGTCTCCACCACGTCGGGCAGGCCGCAGGGGCACCTGTGCGCCACACCCCGGACGCCGCGCGGCGGCCGGCCGAGCTGCGCCTGCACCGCGGCCAGGTCGTCGGACCGGGGTGCGCCGACGGCCTCCGTCACGGAGTGGCGTCCTCAGCCGGGTCGTCCGTGCCGTCCTCGGCTCCTGCCTCCGGGGCCTCCGCCTCCGGGGCCTCGGGATCGTTGGCGGGGCTCCGCACGGGCACCTCCGGGTCGCCCTCCTCGGAGAGCGCGTCGGCCGCCGCCACCGACGCGAGCAGACGCGACCACCAGGGTCCCTCGGTCTCGACCGTCGCCACTGCCTCACCGTCGGCCTCGCCGACCAGCACCTCGGTCGGATGGTCGTCCTCCTCGCCCACGACCACGAAGCCGACCTCGCCCGGCGACACGAAGCCCAGGCGCTCGCGGGCCTGGGTGCGGACGTAGCTCGGGTCTTCCCAGCGGTCTCGCTCCGCCTCGAGCGCAGCCACTCCGCCGGCCAGGGCCTCCTGCTCGGCCTCGAGCTCGGCGACCCTCGAGTGCTGGTCCCACCAGGCCCGCAGCGGGTAGGCGTAGGAGACCGCGAGGATGCCGAGGACCAGTGCCAGCACGGCCGCCCGGCCGGTGACGGAGGCGCGACGCGCCAGGGTCCCTCCCGTACGGCTCGCGGGCGGCGGCCGGTCGCTCCGGGGCTGCCGGGGACGGGCGGCTCCCTTCGTACGGGAGGGGGCGGACTTTCCCGTACGGGGGGTGGCGCGGGCCCCGCGACCGCGCCCCCTGCCGGCGGCTGCCGGCCGGGAGGCGGGGCCGCGCCGGGTGTCGCGCACCCTCAGGCCCGCGACCTCGGGAAGGCGGCGGCGCCGGCGTAGCGAGCCGCGTCGTCGAGCTCCTCCTCGATGCGCAGGAGCTGGTTGTACTTGGCCACGCGCTCGGAGCGGGCGGGCGCGCCGGTCTTGATCTGGCCGCAGTCGGTGGCGACGGCCAGGTCGGCGATCGTGGTGTCCTCGGTCTCCCCGGAGCGGTGGCTGATCATGCAGCTGAAGCCGTTGCGGTGGGCGAGGGCCACGGCGTCGAGGGTCTCGGTGAGGGTGCCGATCTGGTTGACCTTGACCAGCAAGGAGTTGGCGCTGCGCTCGTCGATGCCGCGCTGGAGCCGCTCGGGGTTGGTCACGAACAGGTCGTCGCCCACGATCTGCACACGGTCGCCGAGACTCTCGGTGACCGCGCTCCAGCCGGCCCAGTCCTCCTCGGACATGGGGTCCTCGATGGAGACCAGGGGGTAGGACTCAACGAGTCCGGTGTAGTAGGCGGCCATCTCGGCGGCGCTCTTGCTGCCGCCCTCGAAGGCGTAGGCGCCGCCCTCGTGGAACTCCGTGGCCGCGACGTCGAGCGCGAGCGCGATGTCGGTCCCGGGGGTGAATCCCGCCTGACCGACCGCCTCGAGGATGAGGTCGAGAGCGGCCCGGTTGCTGTCGAGGCTCGGGGCGAAGCCGCCCTCGTCGCCCAGACCGGTGGCCAGGCCCTTGCCCTTGAGCACCGACTTGAGGGCGTGGTAGACCTCCGCGCCCCAGCGCAGCGCGTCGCGGAAGGTCTCGGCGCCCACCGGGGCGATCATGAATTCCTGGATGTCGACGTTGCTGTCGGCGTGGGCGCCGCCGTTGAGGATGTTGAACATCGGGACCGGGAGCGTATGGGCGTTGGGTCCGCCGACGTAGCGGAAGAGCGGGAGCTCGGCGGAGTCGGCGGCGGCCCTGGCCACCGCCAGGCTCACGCCCAGGATCGCGTTGGCGCCGAGGCGGGACTTGGTGGGCGTGCCGTCGAGGTCGATGAGCGCCTGGTCGACCAGCCGCTGCTCGCTCGCCTCGAAGCCGATCAGCTCCGGCCCGATCTCGTCGAGCACCGCCGTGACGGCCTGCTCGACGCCCTTGCCGCCGTAGCGCGCGTCGTCGCCGTCGCGCAGCTCGACCGCCTCGAACTGACCGGTCGAGGCACCGGAGGGCACCGCGGCCCGGGCGATGGTGCCGTCGTCGAGGGCCACCTCGACCTCGACCGTGGGGTTGCCGCGCGAGTCGAGGATCTCGCGCGCGCCGACTGCGTCGATCGTCGCCACAGGACGCTCCAAGGGTTGGGGTCTGGGGTGGTCGGTTGCGTACGGGGCGAGCCTAGCGGCGACCGGAGGTACGGCCGGTCAGGCGTCGCCGCGTGGCCGGGGTCCCGAGGTACCTGGGTCTCGTGATGGCTGACTGGGCGCGGCAACGTCGGGTGCGGGTGGCCGGCCGGCCGATCTTGAGACGTTGCGGTGCTCACGGACACGTGAACGTCGGTCAACCGCTAGCGAGCCCGTGATCATGCGCCGCTGGACCTGATACCACGGGGGCGACGAGCCCTCGCTCCCCCCTCACGGACGCCTGTCGGAACGCTCGGCGGCGCGGAAGGCCGCAGCCCACTCCCGTACGGCGTCGCGCAGCGCCTGCTCGGGGTCGACGCCGGCCTCGCGCGCCTCGCTCACTATGTGCAGCAACCGCGACCCCACGTCCGCCCCCGAAGGCAGCGGCACCGAGAGACCCGACCGGGAGGCTCGCGAGAGCAGCTTGGCAGCGAGCGAGAGCGCCGGCAGCGCTGACGGCACACCGTCGAGCACGGACTCGCGGCCCTTCTCCGAGGCCTTGAGCACCTCCCAGTTCGCCTCGACGTGGGCGGCGCTCGGCGCGTGCACGTCGCCGAAGACGTGGGGGTGCCGGCGGACGAGCTTGTCCACGATCCCCGCGGCCACGTCGTCGACGTCCCAGGGCGCGTCGGGTCGTTCCTCGGCGATCCGGGCATGGAAGACCACCTGCAGCAGCAGGTCGCCGAGCTCCTCGCGCAGGTGCTCGTCGTCCCCGACCTCGATCGCCTCGAGCGTCTCGTAGGCCTCCTCGAGCAGGTACGTCGCCAGCGAGCGGTGCGTCTGCTCGCTGTCCCAGGGACACCCACCCGGCGACCGCAGCCGGTCCATCACGGCGACGAGGTCCAGCAGCCGCGCACCCGGCGGGTCGTACGAACCGGTGAGCACCTCGACCTCGGGCACGGGCTCCCCGCGCTCGGCCCGCCGGGCGACCTCGGCAGCCACGGCGTCGACGAGGCCCGGGTCGCCATCGGTGGACCCCAGCCACACGACCGGCGAGTCACCCTCGGCGCTCGACGCGGTCTCGACGAGCGCCGACCCGGAGGGCTCGACGACCAGGGGCGAGACCCCGGCCGCCTCGAGCGCGGCCACCTGGGGGTGAGCGGTCCCGGCGTGCAGGACCGGCCCGGCCCGTACGACGTCCCAGGCGTCGGCGCTCAGCAGCCCCGGCGGCACCCGCGGCGAGGTGACGAGCAGGACGAGACGGCCCACGCGTCGCCCTCTCTGCTCAGCCGTCCTCGGGGGCGGGAGGCACGACCTCCGGGGGCTGCGGCTCTCCACCCGCCGGCTCGGAGATCGAGCCCGTCGTGCGCTGCAGCGACGCTGCCTCCCACGAGCCGTAGCGTGGGTTGACCTCCACGCCGATCTCCTCGGTGATGGCGTCCAGCTCGGCGAAGATCGCCTCGTCGGAACCCAGCGAGCGCAGAAGCTCCTGCCGCACCAGCTCGTCCCGGACCGCCGGCCGCACGGACTCCTCGGTGAACCCGTTCTGCGCGTAGAAGCCGGAGAGGTCACCGCCCTGCTGGGCTGCGAAATCTTCGAGGAAGCGGTCGATGTCGGCCTCGCTGACCGAGACCCCCTCGCGCTCGGCGAGCACCGTGAAGAGCTCGTGGCGGATCCTGCGCTCCAGCAGCGCCTGCTGCAGCGACGTCGTGTCACCGGTCGGCGGCTGCGGCTCGGGCAGCGACTCCGAGTAGGCGACGACCTGATCCTGCAGCTCCCCCACGCTGATCCGCTGGTCACCGACGACGGCGGCGGCACCGATCTGCTGGGTGTCGCACGCGCCCAGCGCGAGGGCGGTGAGCACCACGAGAGCGGCGGCGGAGACGCGGCGGGTCCTGGTCACGAGGGTCCTCATCTTCCGGTACGTCCTCCGGCGGCGGACGGCCCCGCCCCGGGACGCCGGGGTCGGTGCCGCCCCGGATCCTACGCGGGCGCCGCGGCGGTCCGGGTGGTGCCCGCCGGTCCGACCGAGCCCCCGCCCGCGGTGAGCAGGTCGGCGGCCGCCTCGGCGCCGACGAGGGAGAACCCTTACGTGAGGACGTAGCGCTCTCCGAGCACCTCGGCCCCCGAGGGGAGGTCGTGGTCGACGACGACGAGGTCGGGCCGCAGCTCGGGCAGCCGTGACGGCCCCGCGCTGCCATGCCCGCCGCCGGGCGGCACGCACCGCGACGACCAGCGGGCGCCCCGCGTGCGCCGCCACCACCCGGACGGCGTCCGGCCCGTCCTCGTGCACGGTGACGACCTCGGTGCGCGGCCAGCGTCTGCGCAGCGGAGCGCCGACGCCCCACAGGACCGTGAGCACGAAGGCCGTGTGGCTGCCGGACCCGAAGCGGATGACAGCGACCGTGGCCAGGAAGCGAAGGCCAGCACCACGGTCACGGTCAGGAGCGTGACGGCCAGTCTGGGGCGGGTGCCGGGGCGCGGGACCTGCACCCCACGGTGATCAGCGCTGGCCCGAGCCACGTCGGGGCGGAGATCACCGTGGGGGGACCATCCCGCCCTGCGGCACCGGAGGCACACAGCGATCACTTCCGACTTCGGACCCACTTGCGTCGGGCCAAGATCACCGGTTCACCCCACCGGCTCGATTGGCTCGGTCACGACGCCCGGTCACCCCGGCCGCCCTCCAGCACCAGGCTCATGGGGCCATCACGAGGCTCCAACGCCCTGTGATGACCCGGTGAGGGTGGCGAACGTGGTCATTCGGGCCCCGGCCGGTCAGTGCGCGACGGCGGGGGCGTCCAGCAGCACGTCGTCGACCACCTCTCGCGCCCAGGCGAGCAGCTCGACGTCCCGGAGCGGCCGCCCGCCCACCGGGGCGGTCGAGGGCCGCGGCACCAGGATGGTCCGCACCTGCTCCTTGACCAGGGCCCGCGGGTGGAGCCGCTGGAGCCGCACCCGCTGCCAGTCCCGCAGTTCCACCGGACCGAACCGCACGTGGTTGCCCTGCAGCGTCACGTCCCGCAGCCCCGCGGCCCGGGCGTGCGCCCGGAAGCGCGCCACCTCGAGCAGGTTCTCCACCGGCCGCGGCGGCTCGCCGTAGCGGTCCACCAGCTCCGCCCGTACGGCCTGGACCTCGGTCTCGGACGACGCCTCCGACAGGCGCCGGTAGGCCTCGAGGCGCAGCCGCTCGCTGGGCACGTACTCGTGCGGCAGGTGGGCGTCG
>DATHUJ010000042.1:0-2174 GCA_035462375.1 Jiangellales bacterium | reverse complement strand
GCACACGAGGATCGACGAGCCGTTCATGGCGTCAGAGATCAACCTGACCAAAGCCATGATGGTCGCGCTCGGAAGCGCCCTGGGCGAATGCAGTCGTGAGCTGGCTCGGATCGGTTCCCCCACCGAGCGCCTGCAGCCGGTCCTGACGCTCGTCGCGCATGCCTGCGCGCATTACGACGAGGGCGCGCAATGCTTCGACACCGCCGCCAGTGTCAGCGACCAGAGCGGCGCCGTCGAAGTGGGCACTCCCGAGGAGCGGACCCAGACAGGCTCGATCGATTGTGGCTTCGCTGCCCAGGGGGACGGCGGCAACCTCCTCGCGCTTGCCGAGGCAGAGGGCAACGAGATCACCAGCGCCCCGGCTGGCTAGCCGCGTGACCGACGCCGACCCCCCGCTGCACCGGGTCGGGTTGACCAACCCGCGCGAGGCTCCGATACGGGTCGTGCATCGCCTCGAGCCCGTGCGGCGCTCGAGGTCAAACGGCCTCTGCTGCTGGGGCGCCGTGCTGGTCTACCGTCGGGCAGGGCCGGGGGACAGCTCGCGGGACGGATGGGGATGCCATGGTGGACGAGCTGCTGGCGATCGTGGCCGGCCTCACGCTGGTCCTGGCGCTGCTCGGGAACCGGCTGGACCGCCTCGACGTCACGGTGCCGATGGCCAGCATCCTGGCGGGCATCATCGTCTTCGGGATCCACGAGGTCACGGCGCTCGACGCATCGTCGGTCCACGCGATGGCCGAGATGGCACTGGTGATCATCCTCTTCCACGACGCCTCGACCGTCCGCCTGGGCCAGCTCCGGCGGGACAAGGGCGTGCCGATCCGGCTCCTGGTCGTCGGGTTTCCGCTCGCGCTGCTCTCGACGTTCGTCACCGGCCTGGCGCTGCTCCCCGCACTGGGTGCAGCTGGTGCTCTGCTGCTCGCGGCCGCCGTGACTCCCACCGATGCTGGACTCGGGGCTCCGACGATCCTCAATCCCCGGGTGCCGGTGCGGGTCCGACGAGCGCTCAACGTCGAGAGCGGACTCAACGATGGGCTCGCGACTCTGCTGGTGCTCTTCGCTCTCGCGCTCCTCGCCGAGCAGGAGGGTGTCCGGCTCCCGATCGTGCTCCAGGTGGGGCTGGTCTCCGTGTTCCTCGCGGTGGCGCTGGCTGTCGTCGTGGGACTGGGCAGTGCGTGGTTCGTGCTCCGTTCGCTCGACCGTGGGTGGACCTCGTCCCGCGACCGCTCGATCGCGGTCCTGGTCACCCCGCTGCTCCTGCTCGGTCTCGCCGGGGTGATCGGTGCGAACGTGTTCATCGCGGCGTTCGTCGGCGGAATGACCTTCGGTGCCGCACCCGGCCGGCCTGCCGCGGACGAATCGACCGTCAGCCTGCTGGAGACGGCCGCGGACCTGCTCGGCGTCCTCATCTGGTTCCTGGCCGGTGGGCTCGTGCTCCTCGCTCTCGATCACGGGTTCTCGTGGCAGTGGCCGGTGCTGGCAGTCCTCGCGCTCACCGTGCTGCGGCTCGTCCCGGTCTCGATCAGCCTCCTCGGATCCGGACTCCGGACGCCGTCGGTGCTGTTCATCAGTTGGTTCGGCCCCCGTGGCCTGGCCACCATCGTCTTTGCGCTGCTCGCGGTGGAGGAGCTGGGAGCCGACCACGGGGTGATCCCGGACGTCACCGGCGTCGTGGCCTTCGTGGTGACAATCAGCGTGTTCGCCCACGGGATCAGCGCCCGCCCGTGCTCCCGCCGCTACGGCGAATGGGCCGACCGGGAACGGCCACCGACCGAGCATGCGGTGGCGGCGGAGCCCCTCCCGGCACGGGGCCGCACCCGGTCGCCCTGACCGCGGGGTCCGAAGCTGTGGTCGCTCGCGACTCAGCTCAGACGACCTGGTCGAGGCGGCCCGTGTAGACGTCGTAGACGAAGCCGCCGACCCGGACATCCGGCGGGAGGAACGGCCAGTGCCGGATCCGCTCCACGTCGACGAGAAGCGACCATCGCTGGTCCCGGACGACGCCGAACTCCAGGCTCCGGGTGTCGATCCCTGAGCCCTCCCGGATGATCTCGACGATCTGCTCCTGCGTCGCGCTGGCCATCTTGCAGTTGGTGTGCGGGACGACCATGATCCGGTTCACCCCGAGCAGGTGGGTGGCCAGGACGAGGGTGCGCAGGACGTCGTCGGTGACC
>DATHUJ010000041.1:0-5016 GCA_035462375.1 Jiangellales bacterium | reverse complement strand
GGTCGGGGCCTACGCTCCGTGACCGGTGGGCGCCCCGCGTCCTAGCCTGAGGTGATGCAGACGGTGGCGCCGAGTCTCCTGCTCGAGACGAAGCTGTACGCCCCCTCGGCGCCCCGTCGTCTGGTTCCGCGGCCCCGGCTGAGCGAGCGGCTGAACCGCGGGGCAGCGACGAAGCTGATGCTCGTATCGGCACCGGCCGGTTTCGGCAAGACGACCCTGCTCGCCGAGTGGCTCGCGGCGCGTCCGGCAGGAGCGTCCGCGCCTGCTGGGGAGCGGTCCGTCGCGTGGGTGTCCCTCGACCGGGGCGACAGCAGTCCCGCGTCGTTCTGGGCTTACGTCATCGCCGCGCTCCAACAGGTGGCCCCCGGGGTCGGCGCGGACGCTCTCTCGCTCCTGCAGGCACCCCGACCCACGCCCAGCGAAGCCGTGATCACCACGCTGCTCAACGACCTCTGCTCCACCGACGCCGACCTCGTGCTCGTGCTCGACGACTACCACGTCATCGACAGCCCCGAGGTGCACGAAGGGGTGGCGTACCTTCTCGACCACATGCCTCCGCAGCTGCACCTGGTGATTGCCGGCCGGGCCGATCCGGTGCTGCAGCTGGCCCGGCTGCGAGCGCGCGGCGAGCTGGTCGAGGTACGCGCCGCCGACCTTCGCTTCACGACCGAGGAAGCCGTCGCGTACCTCAACGGGGTGATGGGCCTCCAGCTGGCGGCCCGTGACGTGGCGGCGCTCGAAGGGCGCACCGAAGGGTGGATCGCCGCACTCCAGCTGGCGGCGCTGTCGATGCAGGGCCGCGACGACGTTGCCGGCTTCATCGCCGGCTTCGCAGGAGACACCCGCTACGTGGTCGACTACCTCGTCGAGGAGGTGCTGCAGCGTCAGGCCGACCCTGTCCAGCGCTTCCTCCTGCAGACCTCCATCCTCGACCAGCTCAGCGGTCCTCTGTGCGACGCCGTCACCGGTCTGGCCGGTGGCAAGGCCACGCTGGAGGCACTCGAGAGGGGCAACCTGTTCCTGATCCCGCTCGACGACCGCCGCCGGTGGTACCGCTACCACCATCTCTTCGCCGACGTGTTGCGCGCGCGCCTCGTGGACGAGCAGCCGGACCGCGTCCCCGAGCTGCACCGGCGGGCGAGCGACTGGTTCGAGCGGAACGGCGAACGGGCCGTCGCCATCGACCACGCCCTGGCCGCCGAGGACTTCGCGCGAGCGGCCGACCTGGTCGAGCTGGCAGCCCCAGCCACGCGCCGGGACCGGCAGGAGGGCACCCTGCGGCGCTGGCTGGAGGCCTTGCCCGACGCGCACATCCGGAACAGGCCGGTGCTCAGCAACGGGTACGCCGGATCACTGATGGCCACCGGAGAGCTCGAGGGCGTCGAGTCGCGCCTGCAGGATGCCGAGCGGTGGCTGGACGCGATGGCAGGTCGGCCACAGGGAGCTCGTGAACGACCGCCGGGAATGGTGGTCGTGGACGAGGAGGGGTTCCGGGGGCTGCCGACGTCGCTCGCCGTCCACCGGGCCGGACAGGCGCTGGCGTCAGGAGACCGCGCCGGCACGATCGCGCATGCCCGGCGGGCCCTGGACCTCGCTGCTGCCGACGACCACGTCGGCCGCGCGGCCGGCGCGGCACTCATCGGGCTCGCCTCGTGGGGGAGCGGGGACCTCGAGGCGGCGTACGCGGGATACGCCGAGTCGACGGAACGGATGCAGCGGGCCGGATTCATCTCTGACGTCCTCGGCCTGGCGATCACGATGGCGGACATCCAGATCGTCCAGGCGCGCCTCGGCGACGCGATGCGCACCTACGAGCGGGCGCTGCGGCTCGCATCACAGCACCCTGGGCCGGTCCTGCGCGGTACGGCGGACATGTACGTCGGGATGGCTGCACTGCACCGCGAGCGCGGAGACCTCGCGGGCGCCACGCAGCTCCTGGCGCGCAGCCAGGACCTCGGGGAGCATCTCGGACTGCCGCAGAACCCCTATCGCTGGCGGGTCGCGATGGCCCGGGTCCGGGAGGCCGAGGGGGACCTCAACGGCGCAGTGGACCTGCTCGATGACGCGGAGCGGGTGTACGTCGGTGACTTCTCGCCCAACGTGCGACCGATCGCGGCGTCGCGGGCACGGGTGTGGCTCGCGCAAGGAAGGTTGGGTGACACGCTCCGGTGGCGGCGCGAGCAGGGTCTGTCGGTCGAGGACGACTTGACCTACCTGCGCGAGTTCGAGCATGTCACCCTGGCCAGGTTGCTGCTGGCGCAGTACCGGACCGAGCGGCAGGTGAGCTCTGGGCAGTGGGCGCTCGAGCTCTTGCAGCGTCTTCTCCTGGCCGCCGAAGCTGGAGCCAGGACCGGAAGCGTCATCGAGATCCTGGTGCTGCAGGCCCTCGCGCACCAGGCGCGCGGCGACACCGTGGCTGCTCTGGCGCCGCTGGAGCGAGCCGTGACGTTGGCGGAGCCAGAAGGCTACCTTCGGATGTTCACCGACGAGGGGCCGCCCATGGCGGCCCTGCTCGCGGCGGCAGCGCAGCGGGGCATCGCCCCGGGCTACGTCGGGCGGCTGCTGACCACCTTCGGCCAGACATCGGCCCGGCCGACCCGGGCGGCTGGAACCGTCGAGTCGTTGAGCGACCGCGAGCTGGAAGTGCTCCGCCTGCTCGCCACGGACCTCGGCGGGCCGGACATCGCCCGGGAGCTCGTGGTGTCCCTGAACACCGTGCGGACGCACACCAAGAACATCTACGCGAAGCTCGGGGTGAACAACCGCCGGGCAGCGGTCCGTCGGGCGACCGAGCTCGACCTCCTGCGCACGCGCCGCTGACGGAGCCGTGACAGAGCGGTCCCCCATGGAGCCCAGCCCACCAGAGGCGGCACCCCCTGCCCCAACGCCTCCGGGCGAGGGGCGCGGAGATTCACCAGGTCATTCACCACATGTGGTGATCCCGGCTCACCACATCCGTCCCTACGTTCCACACAGATGGAACGCACGTGCGACGACGCCCGCGCTGATCCATCACGAGCAGAGCAAAGGACCCCCCATGAGCGACCCCCACGCATCGCCCGGCGGCCGGTGCGAGCCCGGGCGGTACGAGATCCGCCTTGCCGTCCACCTCGACCAGCGGTGGGCGGAATGGTTCGACGGGCTGACCCTCACCCATCAGAGCGACGGGACCACCGTCCTCCACGGCCCCGTGGTCGACCAGGCCGCTCTGCACGGCCTGCTGCAGAAGGTCCGCGACCTAGGCCTGCCGCTGGTCTCCGTCGCTCAGGTCGCCTCTGACCCGCCCGACGTCCCCACCCAGCCTCGATGACTCACCAGACCACCACCGGGAGCACACCATGAACCGCTCCATCCGCCGCATCGGTGACCTCAGCGCACGCAGACCATGGACCACGATCGGCGCCTGGGCGGTCCTCGCCGCGCTCGTGGTCGCGCTCTCCGGCGCTCTCGGTGGCGCCTTCGCCGACGACTTCAGCGCGCCCGGCAGCGAGAGCGCCGAGGCGATGACGCTGCTCGAGGAACGCTTCCCCGAGGCGGCAGGCGGCACAGCGGTCGCCGTGTTCGCCGCTCCCGACGGCCAGCGGGTGGACAGCTTCCGACCGGGCGTCGAGTCGGCGCTGTCACAGGTCGCGACGATCGACCACGTTGCGACCGTCAGTGACCCGTTCGCAACCGGGAGGGTCTCGGCCGACGGCCGGGTCGCGTACGCCGAGATCATCCTCGACGTGCCGTCGACCGAGTTCGGTCGCGATACGGCGGCCGAGCTGGTCGATGCCCTCGCGCCGGCCCGAGCCGGGGGGGCGGAGGCCGAGTTCGGCGGCGATGCCGCGTTCCTCAACGCCGAGGAGGAGTCCTCGGGCGCCGAGGCGGTCGGCCTCGTGGCCGCGCTCGTCGTGCTCCTCGTCGCCTTCGGGACGGTCGTGGCCGCACTCGTCCCGATCGTGCTCGCTCTGGTCGCCGTCGGTGTCGGACTCGGCGGCATCGTGCTGCTGGCCGGTGGCTTGACCGTGTCCACCGCTGCGCCGACGATCGGCGCGATGGTCGGGCTGGGCGTCGGCATCGACTACGCGCTCTTCATCGTCGCGAGGTACCGCGAGAACCGGACCGCCGGGCAAGCCAACGCGACCGCCCTGTCGGCGGCTATGGGCTCCTCGGGAACCGCCGTCTTCTTCGCCGGCATGACCGTGGTGCTGGCGATGGCCGCCCTGGTGCTCACCGGCGTCGGCTTCCTCGCCTCCATCGGCCTCGGCACCGCGATCGTCGTGCTGTTCGCGGTGGCGACCGCGATCACCCTGTTGCCGGCGATGCTGTCGCTGCTCGGCGACCGCATCGACACAGGACGGATCGTGCGCCGGCGTCGCGCCGAGAAGCCTGCCGAGGCGACCGCCTGGTGGCGGCGGGCCCACCGGATCTCCGCTCGGCCCTGGCCGTACCTGGTCGTCGGCTCGCTCGCCCTCCTGACCTTGGCCGCCCCGGCGCTGTCGCTCGACACCGGCTTCCCGGACGCCGGCGACAACCCGACCGTCCAGACGGAGCGCAAGGCGTACGAACTGCTGGCCGACGGCTTCGGGCCGGGATTCAACGCCCCGCTGCTCGTCGTCGCCGACCTCCAGGGGACCGGGCTGGGAGTCGGGGACATCCCCGAGCTGGCCGGGCGCATCGCCGCCGTCCCCGGCGTCGCGGAGGTCGGCGAGCCGCGGGTCAGCGCGACCGGCGACACCGTCGTGCTGCCCACCCTGCCCACCACGGAGCCCTCCGACCCGGTCACCGTGCGGACGCTCGAGCAGGTCCGGGCCGTCACTCCGGACGGGGTGTCCGTGACCGGTGCGACCGCGCTGACCCTCGACCTGGACGAGCAGCTGACCGACGCCCTCCCGCTGTTCATCGGCGCCATCCTGGCCGCCTCCGTCCTGCTGCTGATGGTCGTGTTCCGGTCCGTCGTCGTCCCGCTGAAGGCCGCCGTCATGAACCTGCTCTCCATCGGGGCCGCCTACGGCGTCGTCGTCGCCGTCTTCC
>DATHUJ010000040.1:0-50464 GCA_035462375.1 Jiangellales bacterium | reverse complement strand
CGGCGGCCGGGTGGCCGGCTCGTCGATCAGGGCCGGCTGCTGCCGGCGGCGAGGCTCCGACGCCGACGCTCGAGGAACGCCCGCTCCGCCGCGTTGCCGGTTCGGGTGACGGCCTCGTCGTAGGCCTGGACGGCTTCGTCCGTGCGGCCGAGGCGCCGGAGCAAGTCGGCCCGGACTGCGTGGAACACGTGGTAGCCGGCAAGGTCCATCTCCTCGATCAGGGCCAGGGCCGGCTCGGGCCCATCGACCTCGGCCACGGCGACTGCCCGGTTGAGGGCGACGACGGGGCTCGGAGCCAGGACGAGCAGCTGGTCGTAGAGCTGCAGCACCTGCCACCAGTCAGTGAGGGCCGCAGCGGCGGCGTCGCTGTGGACCGCCTGGATGGCCGCCTGGATCTGGTACGGGCCGGGCTTGTCACGCCGCAGGCACCGGCGGACCAACGCCTGGCCCTCCTCGACCAGGGCGCGGTCCCATCGGCTGCGGTCCTGCTCGGCCAGGAGCACCAGGTCACCGAAAGGCGAGGTACGGGTGGCCCGACGCGACTCGACGAGCAGCATGAGCGCGAGCAGGCCGAGGACCTCAGGCTCGTCGGGCATGAGATCGGCCAGCAGCCGGCCCAGCCGGATCGCCTCCGCGCACAGGTCCTCCCGCACCAGCCGGTCGCCCGAGCTCGCCGCGTACCCCTCGTTGAAGACCAGGTAGACGACAGCCAGGACCGCCCGGAGTCGCTCGGGCAGGTCCGCCTCGTCGGGCACCCGGTACGGGATCCCTGCGTCCCGGATCTTGGCCTTCGCCCGGACCAAGCGCTGGGCCATCGTGGGCTCCGGCACGAGGAACGCGTGCGCGACCTCCCTCGTGGTGAGGCCGCCCAGGAGGCGGAGCGTCAGTGCCACCTGGGCGGGGACGGCAAGAGCCGGGTGGCAGCAGGTGAAGACCAGGCGGAGCCGCTCGTCACGCACGGGACCCTCCTCGATCCGTTCACCACTCGCGTGCAGCAGGGCCGCCTGGGCGTGCCTATCGGCACGCGAGGCCTCCCGCCGCAGTCGGTCGATCGCCCGGTTGCGCGCGGTGGTGATGATCCACCCCGCCGGGCTGGGGGGCAGGCCGGTCTCTGGCCAGCGATGCACGGCCGTGGTGAACGCGTCCTGGACAGCTTCCTCCGCGACGTCGATGTCCCCGAAGACGCGGACCAGGACGGCCACCGCCCGGCCGTACTCCTCCCGGAAGACCCGCTCGACCTCCCCGGGAACGAGCCGGGAGATGTCGGGGCTCACCCTTGCCCGTCATCCTGGAAGGGGCGCACCTCGATCGGCAGTGTGGTGGCCCGCGCCAGTCGGCGTCCCCACTCGAGTGCGGCGTCCAGGTCGGGCGCCGCGATGATCGTGAAGCCGCCCAGGTGCTCTTTCCCCTCGGCGAACGGGCCGTCGGTGATCAGGACGTCGGCACCGTGCGGCCGCAGCACGGTGGCCGTGCCGGGCGGGTGCAGACCACCGGCGAACACCCACACGCCCGCGTCGCGCATCTCCCGGTCGACGGCTTCCACGTCGCGCATGACCGCGTCCAGGACATCGGGTGCCGGGGCCGGACCGTCGGGCTGGAACACGCTGAGCAGGTACCGCTTCATCTCGTCGACCTCCGGTGCGGTGGTGGCCGGCCGGGTGCCGGCCGCTCACCCTCTACACGAACAGGGTGCGCCCTGATCGACAGGTCGGGGAGGCGGGGTCGCTCGAGGGTCCCGGGGAGCCGGGCCGTCGAGGGCCCACCTCCCGTAGGTGTAGGCGAGACCGACGGAAGTCATACGGGATGTCGTCGTTCCTGGCGCCGAGCCCGAAGCCGAAGACGGCGACCACGATGCTGGTGCCCGCCTGTCGAGCGTGGGCATGGAGGGCGAAGGGTGCGGCGTTACGGTTCCCGCGTGACCGCTACGGTGGTGTCGCCGTCGCAGCGGTCGTCGTTGACCCCGTGGGCCCGGTGGGGGCTCTTCTCCCTGGGTGTCGGGTGCGTGCTGTCGGCGCCGTGCTGACGCTGCGACCGTTCGCCTCGTTGGCCGTGCTCGTCGTCCTGGTGTCGGCGGGCCTGCTGCTCACGGGAGCCGCCGAGCTGGTCGAGTCCCGGGCCGCACGCTCACGCTGGTCGTTGGTCGCGGGCCTGGCCTGGGTGGTCGCGGGTGTCGCGGTCGTCGTGTGGCCGGGAATCACCGTGGGCGCGCTGGCGGTCGTCGTCGGCCTCGCGCTGGTGGTCGGCGGACTCGCCCGGGTCGTCGGCGGCCTCCGTGGCACGAGGGACGAGCGCCTGGCCGCCGTCCTCGCCGGCGCGGCGAGTGTCGTGCTCGGGATCCTCGCCCTGAGCTGGCCCGACGTCACCGTCTTGGTGGTTGCGGTGGTCTTCGGCATCCGGATGGTGCTCTTCGGCATCACCCAGGTGCTGACCGGGCTCCGCGGCCGGCGGCGTCCACCCGGTGCGGAGCCGGCCGCCGGAGCCGCTCGTCCGGGCTGGCGTCGTTGGTTGGCGACGCTCGGTGCAGTGGCCGCACTGGTGGTCGCCCTCGCGCTGCTCGCCGTGAGCGTGGCGCTGCAGAGCGACGCGCCACGCCCCGACGACTTCTACACCGCACCGGGTGAGTTGCCGGCCGAGCCCGGCCAGCTGCTCCGGTCCGAGTCCTTCACGCGCGCCCTCCCCGTGGGTGCGGAGGCCTGGCGGATCCTCTACACGACGACCGGTGAGGACGGCGACCAGGTGACGGCGAGCGCCCTGGTGGTCGCCCCTGTGGAGCGCACGTCGGAGGCCCTCCCCGTCGTGGCGTGGGCGCACGGGACCACGGGCGTCGCGCGGGGCTGTGCGCCTTCGGTCCTGGACAACTCCTTCGAGGCAGGGGCGACGCCGGCGCTCGACCAGGTGGCGGACAACGGCTGGGTGATGGTCGCGGCGGACTACGTCGGACTGGGCAGCGAGGGAGAGCACGCGTACCTCGTCGGCCCCCCAGCCGGCCGGGCGGTCCTCGACGCTGTGCGGGCCGCCCGGCAGCTCGACGACGTGGTGCTCGGCGACCGGACCGTGGTCTGGGGCCACTCCCAGGGCGGACACAGCGCCCTGTGGAGCGGCATCCTCGCTCCCGACTATGGTCCGGACGTCGGCGTCGTCGGTGTCGCGGCCATGGCCCCCGCGAGCGACCTGCCGGGCCTGGTGTCCAACCTCGACGTGGTACCGGGCGGCGCCATCTTCGCCTCGTACGTGATGGAGGGTTACGCCGACACGTACGACGACGTCAGGTACGACGACTACGTGCGGCCGTCGGCGCGGATCCTCGTACGGGAGCTGGCCGGGCGGTGCCTCGCCGAGAAGTCGACTCTCGTGTCGGTCATCGAGACGCTAGTCGCCGGCGGCCCGCTCTTCGTGGAGAGCCCGACGTCGGGTGCGTTCGGTGAACGGCTCGACGAGAACGTGCCGACCGGCCCGATCGCTGCCCCGCTGCTCCTGGCCCAGGGGGAGGACGACCAGCTCGTCCTGCCCGCGGCGCAGGTCGCATACGTGGAGGAGCCGTGCGCCGCCCACGGGAACGTCGACTTCCGTACGTACCCTGGGCGCGATCACGTCCCGCTGGTGGAGGACGACTCGCCGCTCATCCCCGATCTGCTCACGTGGACGTAGGACCGCTTCGACGGGGAGCCCTACACCCCCACCTGCAGGTAGCCCGGGCATCATCGGGCGGGTGACCGTCACCCGATCCGTTCTGCTGTTCGTCGTGGCCGCTGTCGCCGAGATCGGTGGTGCGTGGATGGTGTGGCAGGGAGTCCGCGAGCACCGCGGTCTGCTCTGGGTCGGCCTAGGGGTGATATCGCTGGGCCTCTACGGGTTCGTCGCCACGCTGCAGCCCGACCCCAACTTCGGGCGCATCCTGGCAGCGTACGGCGGCGTGTTCGTGGCCGGGTCGCTCACCTGGGGAGTCGTCATGGACGGCTTCCGCCCGGACCGCTTCGACATTGCGGGTGCCGCCATCTGCCTACTGGGCGTCGCGGTCATCATGTACGCGCCGCGGTCGGTGTGACCGCCGGAACCGAGGAGCGTCATGACGAGCGAGGCGAAGCAGGTTGTCCAGCGCCTGGTCTCCGAGGTCATGGTCGAGCGACGGCCGGAGGTGCTCGACGAGCTCTATGCCCCTCGCCTCGCGTCGGCCGCACGCCGGTGGATCGAGCCCTTCCTCGCCTCGTTCAGCGACATCGACATGCGTCTCGTCCAGCTGGTCGAGGAGGGCGACGTCGTCGTCGGTCGGTTCGCATGCTCTGGGACGCACACGGGGGAGTGGATGGGGCACCCGCCCACCGGTCGACGGTTCACCAACGTCGCCGAGGTCTACTTCTTCCGGGTCTCAGACGGGCGAATCACGTCCGCCTGGGGGCTGGAGGACACGGGGGAGCGCCTGCGCCAGCTCGGGCTCGGGTGAGTTGCGTCCGAACGGCCTCGGCCGATCCCCCGTGGCCGCCGGTCGCTGCTGACCGGACGGCCCCCGCTGTCGGCGGCGGGAGCGTGTGTCGGCGTGCTCGGCCTCGGCGCCGATGGCCGGCTGCGCCCACTACCCTTGCGGTCCTAGGTATGCTGCCTTACCTTGTTCCTCTAGGTAAGCAGAAGGGGAATCGCGTGCGCATCGACAAGGACCTCGTCGCCGCGTCGGCCACGCCGCTCGTGCTGGGGATCCTCGCGGACGGCGAGTCGTACGGGTACGCCATCCTCAAGCGGGTCAACGAGCTGTCCGCCGGCCGATTGACCTGGACCGACGGCATGCTCTACCCGCTGCTGCACCGGCTCGAACGGCTGGGATACGCGCAGACGACGTGGCACGAGGCGCCGTCTGGGCGGCGACGCAAGCACTACGCCATCACCCCGGCGGGCCTGGACGCGCTGGCGGAGCGGCGCCGTCAGTGGGAGGTGGTCTCCGGGGCGCTCGATCGGGTCTGGCGGGAGTCGGCGGCGGTCGTGACGCCGCCTGCGCCGGCTTCGGCGGTGGGACGGTGACGGCCGTGCACGAGCCCCGTGATGCCGACGTCGAGGCACAGATCGGGCAGTGGCGGGGCTACGTGCAGCGCCATCGCGCGATCAGCGGGAACGACGTCGAAGAGCTCGAGGACCACCTGCGCAGCCAGATCGGCGACCTTGGTCGTTCGGGCCTGAGCGGGGACGAGGCGTTCCTCGTCGCGGTGAAGCGTCTCGGCGGCCTGGACGCGGTGTCCCGGGAGTTCGCCCACGAGCACTCCGACCGGCTGTGGAAGCAGCTCGTGCTCGCCCCGCGGTCGGGGGAGGCGGCCACCGGCGGGACGCGACGCGAGCTGGGCGTGGTGCTCGGCCTCGCGGCCGGCGCGGCCCTAGCCGTCAAGCTCCCGGCACTGGTCGGGCTCGACCTCGCCGACGACCCAGGCTTCTACGCTCGAAACCTTGCCCTGTTCGTGCTGCCGCTGCTGGCCGCCTACTTCGCGTGGAACCGCGCAATGCCGACCCGCCGGGCGACCCTGATGCTCGTCCCGCCGTTCGCCGTGGCCGCGGTGGTCGCGAACGTGTACCCCTTCGCCAGCGGCGGCGCCACCGAGGTGCTCACCGCCATCCATCTGCCGGTCGTGCTGTGGCTGGTAGTAGGACTCGCGTACGTCGGCGGACTGTGGCGTTCACACACGCGGCGCATGGACTTCATCCGGTTCACCGGCGAGTGGGCCGTCTACTACACGCTGCTCGCGCTCGGCGGTGGCGTGCTCAGCGGGCTCACCATCGCCGGCTTCGCGCTGCTCGGCACCGACGCGGCGGAGTTCGTCGGCACGTGGGTGCTGCCGTGCGGCGCCATGGGTGCCGTCCTCGTCGCGGCATGGCTCGTAGAAGCCAAGCAGAGCGTGGTGGAGAACATCGCCCCGGTGCTGACCAAGGTCTTCACCCCGCTCACCACGCTCATGCTGCTGGCCCTCCTCATCGCCACCCTCGCCGGCGGAGACGTCGTCCAGGTCGAGCGCGAGCTGCTCATCCTCGTCGACCTGATCCTCGTCCTCGTGCTCGGCCTGCTGCTCTACGCGATCTCGGCCCGCGACCCGGACGCGCCTCCCGGCGCGTTCGACTGGCTGCAGCTTCTGCTAGTGGGCAGCGCTCTGGCCGTCGACGTGCTCATGCTGTCGGCGATGCTCGCGCGCATCGCCGAGTTCGGTTTCAGCGCGAACAAGTCCGCTGCCCTCGGGCTCAACCTCGTGCTGTTGGTGAACCTAGCCTGGTCGGCGTGGCTGAGCGTCGGGTTCCTGCGGCGGCGCGTGCCGCTGCGGGCCCTCGAGCGGTGGCAGACGGGCTACCTACCCGTCTACGCCGCGTGGGCAGCGGTCGTCGTCATCGCGTTCCCGCCGGTGTTCGACTTCGTCTGACCTGATCTGACCCTGATCAAGACATGCTTCGACATCAGCCGTGATCACGAAGGCCACGGGCCCGGTCGTGCGTCGCGGGCCAGTGGTTGCGGCGGACCGTCCAGGCATGGGCGGCGTTGACCGCCGCGATCCCGGCCCAGGAGACGGCCAGCGCCCCGAGCCCATCGGCGTTGCTGGTGGCGATCGCAGTGACGGGCACTCCCAAGACCACGGACACGATCCCCAGGGCCAACTGCCGTCCTCCTGCCCCGCGGTCCGTCGACGCCGTCGCAGTGCGCTCGGCCACCTGAGCGTCGACCCGCGCCGTCACGGCCTGGTCCAGCCGCGCCAGGAAGGACTCCAGCACCGCGTCGTCGTAGTCGGGTCCGAGGTCGCGACGTGCGGCCACGGCGGCGGCGAGGTCGTCGCGGAGGGGCTCCGGCTCGGGCACCCATCCAGGTTAGGCCGATCGGTGCCCGGTCGGGCAGTCCCCAGGCCGAGGGGGTCGGAGGGGGTCGTGCTCCTCCAGGACCGGCGCGCGCCGACGGCCGTGCCCGGCCACGCGCGAGCCGATCAACGGTCCCTGCGTCGGGCGCTCACGCGGGGCCGGCCTGGCTCGGTCACCGACGATCGATCGGGGACCAGCCGCGGCTGCCCGTCCCCGTCCGCCATACCGGGCCACCACCAGGCCGCTGGGGTCATCCCAAGGCGTCGACGCCTCGTGATGGCCCGACGAGGGTGGTGAACGTGGTCATTCGGGGCCGCGGGACCTCACCGGGCGGGCACCGACCGGCGGCTGGGACACTGGACCCCGTGACCTACCCGTACGACGCCCCCGCCAGCCAGGCGCTCTTCGAGCGTGCCCGCGCGGTGACCCCCGGCGGGGTCAACTCCCCTGTACGGGCCTTCCGCGCCGTCGGCGGGACGCCACGGTTCATGGTCGGCGGCCACGGTCCGTACGTGGTGGACGCGGACGGCCGCGAGTACGTCGACCTGGTCTGCTCGTGGGGGCCCCTCGTCCTCGGCCACGCCCACCCCGAGGTCGTCGCTGCGGTCCAGGGCCAAGTTGTCAAGGGCACGTCGTACGGCGCCCCGACGAGTCCCGAGGTCGAACTGGCCGAGGAGATCGTCGCTCGGGTCGGCCACGTCGAGCAGGTACGCTTCGTCTCCAGCGGCACCGAGGCAACGATGAGCGCGATCCGCCTGGCCCGCGGCGCGACCGGACGCAGCAAGGTCGTCAAGTTCGCCGGGCACTACCACGGCCACGTCGACGCCTTGCTGACCCACGCCGGCAGCGGCCTGGCCACCTTCGGCCTGCCCGACACGCCCGGCGTGACCGGGGCCAGTGCCGCCGACACGATCGTCATCCCGTACAACGACCGGAAGGCCGTCAGCGCGGCCTTCGCCGAGCACGGCGACGACATCGCCTGCGCCATCGCGGAGGCGGCGGCCGGCAACATGGGGGCCGTCCCCCCGGCGCCCGGCTTCAACCAGCTGCTCCTGGACACGGCGCACGCCCACGGCGCCCTGCTCGTGCTCGACGAGGTCATGACCGGCTTCCGGGTCTCACCCGCCGGGTGGTACGGGCTCGAGGGTGTCGCCCCTGACCTCGTCACGTTCGGCAAGGTCATGGGCGGCGGCTTCCCGGCAGCGGCCTTCGGCGGGCGCGCCGACCTGATGGCCCTGCTCGCCCCGGACGGCCCCGTCTACCAGGCCGGCACGCTGTCCGGGAACCCCGTCGCCACCACGGCCGGGCTGACCACCCTGCGGCTCGCCGACGCGGACGTCTACGCGGCGCTGGACCGCGTCGCGGACGAGATCGGTGCGCTGGTCGGCAAGGCCCTGGACGCCGAGGGGGTGCCGCACCTCGTGCAGCATGCCGGGAACATGTTCAGCGTCTTCTTCGTCGACCCGACAAGGACTCCGCAGGTGACCGACTTCGCGACGGCGAGGCGGTCGGACACCATCCGCTTCGCAGCGTTCTTCCACGCGATGCTGGCCCGCGGGGTCTCGCTGCCGCCGTCGGCGTACGAGGCCTGGTTCGTCTCCGCCGCGCACGACGACGCGGCACTGGAGCGGGTCGCCGAGGCATTGCCGTACGCGGCACGCGCGGCGGCGGCCGCCGAGGAGGCCCGGCCGCCGGGGGCGGCGACCGCGGACGACGAGCGGGAAGGAGACGCGTGAGCACCACCCGCGTGCACCTCTTGCGGCACGGCGAGGTCTACAACCCCACCGGGGTCCTGTACGGGCGGCTCCCCGACTACCACCTCTCCGACCGCGGCCGCGCGATGGCCGAGCGGATCGCCGCCACGGTGGCCGAGCGGGACATCGCCCACATCGTCTCCTCACCGCTCGAGCGCGCTCGGGAGACTGCTGCACCCGCCGCCGAGGTGCTGGGGCTCCCGGTCGTGATGGACGAGAGGCTGATCGAGGCTGGCAACGTCTTCGAGGGGCTCACCTTCGGGGTCGGTGACGGGGCGCTGAGCCGGCCTCGGCACTGGCGGCACCTCTGGAACCCCTTCCGGCCCTCCTGGGGCGAGCCGTACACGGCGATCGTCGCCCGGATGCTGGCCGCCTTGGCCGCGGCCCGCGACGCCGCGACCGGTCACGAGGCGCTCTGCGTCTCGCACCAGCTGCCGATCTGGAGCGTGCGCTCGTCGGTCGAGGGTCGCCGCTTGTGGCACGACCCGCGCAAGCGGCAGTGCTCGGTGGCCAGCCTCACCACCCTCACCTACGAGGGGGACGACGTCGTCTCTGTGGCGTACAGCGAGCCCGCGGCCGACCTGCTGCCGGCCGACCCGGGCACGACGTTCTCGGCCGGGGCATGATGCGCACACCGGCCCGTCTCGCCGCCGCTGCGATGGCCGTGGTCGTGGCGCTGTCATCGGCGGCCTGCTCGGAGGGGCAGGTGCAGCGCAGCGAGACCGCCGGCGACCAGACCGGCTTCGTCGCGGGCACCGGCGTCGTCACCACCGTCCCGCCCCCCGACCGCGCGCCGGCGGTGGACTTCGGGGGTCCCCTCCTCGGTGGCGGCGAGGTCGAGCTCGCGGACCAGCGGGGGAGGGTCGTCGTCCTCAACGTCTGGGGCTCCTGGTGCGCCCCCTGCCGCAAGGAGGCACCGGCCCTTCAGGCCGTCCACGAGGCGACCCGGGACCAGGGCGTGCAGTTCCTCGGCGTCAACACCCGCGACACCGAGAGCGGTGCCCAGGCGTTCGTCGAACAGTTCGGCCTGACCTTCCCGAGCGTGGTCGACGCCTCGGGTGCGCGGCTGCTGGCCTTCCGGGACACCCTGCCACCCGCGGCGATCCCCAGCACCCTCGTGCTCGACCGCGAGGGCCGGGTCGCGGCCCGCGTGCTCGGCGAGATCACCGAAGCGTCCCTGCGCGACCTCGTCACGGACGTGGCGGGCGAGGCGGCTCCGGGCGCATGACCGGCCAGTCGGTGGGGGAGACCTTCGGCGAGGCCGTGCTCTCGGGGTCGTTGCTGGTGGCGCTGCCCGTCGCCGTCGTCGCCGGTCTGGTCTCCTTCCTGTCGCCGTGCGTGCTCCCCCTGGTCCCGGGCTACCTCTCGTACGTGACGGGGTTGTCCGGCACGGAGATCGCCGGCGGCCGGCGGGGGAGGGTGCTGACCGGGACGTTGCTCTTCGTCGCCGGC
Organism: Jiangellales bacterium; assembly: GCA_035462375.1. Classification (GTDB taxonomy): domain Bacteria; phylum Actinomycetota; class Actinomycetes; order Jiangellales; family Jiangellaceae; genus DASTQL01. The sequence goes on along the minus strand of DATHUJ010000040.1, from coordinate 40,445 downwards.
TTCACGGCGGTGTTCGTCTCGTACGGCGCGTTGTTCGGCGGCCTCGGCTCCGTCCTGGTGGAGCACGCCGAGGTCATCACCCGGGCCCTGGGCGTCGTCACGATCGGGCTCGGCCTGCTGTTCGCCGGGTGGCTGCCCGGACTGTCCGCGGAGTGGCGGCTGCACGCCTCGCCGCGGGTGGGCCTCGTCGGCGCGCCGCTGCTCGGGGCACTGTTCGGGATCGGCTGGACGCCGTGCTTCGGACCGACGCTGGCAGCCGTTCAGGTGCTCGCCTTCGACGAGGCGAGCGCCCTGCGAGGGGCCTTGCTGTCGGTCGCCTACTGCGTCGGGTTGGGCCTGCCGTTCGTCGTTGCGGCCTTGGCCTACCGCAGGGCGCTCGGCGCCTTCGGCTGGGTCCGCCGGCACCAGGTGTGGGTCATGCGTGTCGGGGGTGCGATGCTCGTCGTGCTCGGGCTCCTGCTCGTGACAGGAGCCTGGTCGCAGCTCGTCGCCTCGATGCAGGGGTGGATCGGCAGCTTCGAGGTGGTCGTGTGAGCACGGTGCGCGCCGAGCGCGAGGAGGCGGCTGCCCCTCCCCCGCCGCCCGCGCTCTCGACCCCGGAGCTGGCGCGTTGGGCGTGGCGGCAGCTCACCTCGATGCGGGTGGCGCTGCTGCTCCTCTTCCTGCTCGCGCTGGCGACCGTGCCCGGCTCCGTGGTGCCCCAGCGCACGGTGAACCCGCTCGCCGTCACGGACTTCCGGGAGGCCAACCCCACGCTGTCGGAGTGGTACGACCGGCTGGGCCTCTTCGACGTCTACGCGGCACCGTGGTTCGCGGCGATCTACCTCGCTCTGCTCGTCTCCCTGGTCGGGTGCATCCTGCCCCGGTCCCGCCAGCACTGGCGGGCCGTACGGGCCCGGCCCCCGGCCGCGCCCCGCAACCTCTCACGGCTCCCGGAGCACCGCCGGTTCGAGGTCCCAGCACCTGCCGACGCGGTCCTCGCCGCCGCCCATGCGACGCTGCGCGACCGCCGGTACCGCGTCGCCGCGGACGGCGCCTCCCTCGCGGCGGAGCGGGGCCACCTGCGCGAGACAGGCAACCTCGTCTTCCACCTCGCGGTCGTGGTCGTGCTGCTCGCGGTGGCGCTCGGCAGCCTCTTCGGCTACCGGGCCACAGTGCTGGTGCCCGAGGGGCGCGGCTTCGCCAACTCCGTCATCCAGTTCGACTCGCTCGAGTCCGGCTCGCTCTTCGACCCGACGGACCTGCCGCCGTTCTCCCTCGAGCTGGAGGAGTTCGTCATGGACTTCGTGGACGAGGGACCGGCCGCCGGCACTCCGCGGGAGTACGCGGCGACGGTCTCCCTGACCCGGGAGCCGGGTGCCGAGCCGGAGACCCGGACCATCCGGGTCAACGAGCCGCTGTCCGTGGGCGGCACGCTCGTGCACGTGCTGAACCCTGGTTACGCACCGGTCGTCACGGTACGGGACGCCGACGGCGAGGTGCTCTTCACCGGTCCGGCGCCCTTCCTGCCCCAGGACGACACGTTCGCCTCGACCGGCGTGGTCAAGGTGCCGGTCCCCCCGGGGCGCGGGCTCGGTGAGGACCTCGGGATAGAGGGCATCTTCCTGCCGACCGCTGTGCTCGACGCGGGGGGCCCGCGGTCGGTGTTCCCCGAGCCCCGCAACCCGGCCCTCTTCCTCACCGCCTACCGCGGTGACCTCGGCCTCGACGACGGCGTACCCCAGTCGGTCTACCGCCTGGACACGGACGCTATGCAGCAGTTCGTCGGGGAGGACGGGACGGCCTTCCGGGCGGGGCTCTCCGTGGGCGAGAGCGTCGACCTCCCCGACGGCTACGGCAGCGTCACGCTCGACGGCTACGTCCCGTGGGTGAACTTCCAGGTCGGACGCAACGCCGGCAAGGAGCTGGCCCTCGTCGGGGCCCTCCTGGCGCTCGCCGGCCTGATGGCGTCGATGTTCGTCCGGCGCCGGCGCGCGTGGGTCCGTGTGGTCGCCGCCGCCCCCGGGCGTACGGTGGTGGAGGCGGCCGGCCTCGACCGGTCGCAGACGGACCAGGGCGGCGACCTCGCGAGTGAGGTCGACGCCCTCATCGACGGGGTGAGGCAACGGCTGGGCGCCGGGGGGCCCGCGGGCGGCGACAGGGAGGACGGCCGGTGAGCAGCGAGGCATTGGCGCAGCTGAGCGACAACCTGGTCTACGCCGCCATGGCGGCGTTCGCCGTGGTGATGGTGGCCCTGGCCGCCGAGGCGGCGTCGCGGCGCGTGCCTGCGGGTGCGCCGTCGGACCGGTCGCTCGTCGCCGTCCGGGCCGCCGGCCAGGAGGGCCGGTCCGGGCCCGGCGAAGACGTCGCGGCCGCGGTCCCACCAGGGTCATCTGTCCCTCCCGTGGCTGCCGGGCGGGCGGACCGCTACGGGCGGGTCGGCACCTCCGTGCTCGTGCTGGGCACCGGCCTGCTGGGCCTCGGAGTGCTCGCGCGCGGGCTCGCGGCCGAGCGGGTGCCGTGGAGCAACATGTACGGCTTCGCGATCAGCGGCACCTTCGTGGTCGCGCTGGTCTACCTGGTCGCCGCGCGTCGACAGCCCGATCTGCGAGCCCTCGGCGTCTGGGTGGTGGCGACGCTGCTGCTCACCCTCGGCCTGGCGGTCACCGTCCTCTACGTGCCGGTGGGACCGCTGGTGCCCTCCCTGCAGTCGTACTGGCTGGTGATCCACGTCGCCGCGGCGACCATCGCCGCCGCCGTCTTCACCATCGCGATGGTGGCGAGCGCGTTGCAGATCGTGGCGGAGCGGGCGGAGCGCTCCGGCCGCCGCACCGGCTACGCCGGCGGGCTGCCCCCGTCCGAGCGGCTCGACGCCCTGGCCTACCGCGTGACGGCCTTCGGCTTCCCGTTGTGGACCTTCGCGATCATCGCCGGCGCGATCTGGGCCGAGGCGTCCTGGGGACGCTACTGGGGCTGGGATCCCAAGGAGGTCTGGTCCCTGGTCACCTGGCTCGTCTACGCCGCGTACCTGCACGCGCGCACCACCGCCGGCTGGAGGGGGCGCAGGGCGTCCGTCGTAGCCCTCGTCGCCTACGGGAGCTTGATCTTCAACTTCTTCGGCGTGAACATCCTGTTCGAGGGACTGCATTCGTACGGAGGGCTGTGACGCAATGACGTACGCGCGACGGGTCGTGCCCGAGCTGGTCGTGGCCGATGTCGGGGCGGCCCAGGCATGGTACGCCGCCGTGCTCGGAGCCACCCCGATGTGGACGTGGCAGGGCACCTTCGGGGCCGTACGGCTGGGTGACGCCGAGCTCTACCTGGTCCGGGACCGCTCCCGCGGACCGGTCACCTGCTACTTGCACGTGGACACCGTGGACACGGTGCACGCCCAGGTGGCGGCCGGGCTCGCGGACAGCCCGCCGGTGAGCGGCGGCGCGGTCCTCGAGGAGCTCGGCGACCGCGAGTGGGCCATGCGGGAGTTCGCCCTGGGTGACCCATGGCGCAACGCGCTGCGGATCGGCCAGCCGCTCGCCCCCGTGGGCACGACGGCCGGATATGCCCCGGCGACGGGGGAGGAGGACCCGAGGCGTTGACGACGTCCGCTCGGGACGGCGCTGCGCCGGTCGGGACCGTGCGACCGCGGGCCTTACGGGTCCGTCCGCGGGGAGCCACCGTCGCCGGGGGAGTCGTCGTTGCGGCGCAGCTCGTCCTCCCGCCGGCGGAGGTCGCGCTCCCACTGCTCCAGCAGGCGCTCGTGCTCCGCGTCGATCTCGTTCATCTGCTGTAGGAACTCGGGGTCGTCGTCCGGGGCGAGCGGCGGGGCCACGGGCTTCGGAGGTCGGCGTGGACCGCTGCGCGGCCGCCCCCCGACCAGCCACGCGACCGGTCCCGCCACGGGCAGCAGGAGGATGATCGCCGCCCACACCGCACGGCGGGGGCCTCGCACGCGGTCGGCGTCGGACTGGGCACAGTCGATCAGCGCGTAGACCGCCAGCACGATCGGGAGGATGATCAGCAAGGCTCGCGACACCTCCCGCCACCTCCTCCTCGACCGGTCGGGGACACCCCCAGCCTAGGTCGGTCTTCCCGCGCGTGCAGCGTCCCCCGTGACCCCGCCGGCCGAGGCGCTTGCGAGCATGGCCGCATGCCTGATCGTGCCACGCTTCGGCCGGTCACGGTGGACGAGGTGCGGGCGGCCGCCCGTCGGCTCGCCGGCCGCGTGGTGCGCACGCCGCTGCTCCCGTGCCCGTGGGCCCCCGGGGACCTGTGGGTCAAGCCGGAGAGCCTCCAGCCGACCGGTGCCTTCAAGCTGCGCGGGGCGACCAACGCCGTTGCCGTGCTGGACCCGGTCGCCCGGGCGCGGGGCGTGGTCACTCACTCGAGCGGCAACCATGCCCAGGCCCTCGCCTGGGCCGCGAGGTCGTACGCCGTCCCGGCCGTCGTCGTGATGCCGACGACGAGCCCGCCGGTCAAGGTGGCGGCCACCCGCGCGCTCGGTGCCGAGGTCGTCCTCGTCGAGCCGACCGAGCGGGTCGCGGTGGCCGAGCGGCTGCGCGAGGAGCGCGGGCTGTCCCTGGTGCCGCCGTACGACCACCCCGACGTGATCGCCGGGCAGGGCACGGTCGGTCTGGAGATCGCCGAGGACCTGCCCGACGTCGACACCGTCCTCGTCCCCGTCGGCGGCGGAGGGCTTGCCTCGGGTGTCGTCGTCGCCGTGGCGGCCCTGGCACCGCGGGCGCGGGTCGTCGCCGTCGAGCCCGAGCTCGCGGCCGACTTCGCCGAGAGCCTCGCCCGCGGTGAGCGGGTGACCTGGGACACCGCGCTCACCTACCGCACGGTTGCAGACGGCGTCCGGCTGCCGAGCGTCGGTGAGCTCACCTGGGAGCACCTCCGCCACCACGTCGACGAGGTCGTGACCGTCGGCGAGGACGCGATCCTCGAGGCCACGGTCCTGCTGGCCACGCGGGCACGGCTGGTCGTCGAGCCGAGCGGCGCCCTGGCCGTCGCGGCGCACCTGGCCCGCCCTGACCGGCCCGGCCGCACGGTCGCCGTGGTCTCCGGCGGCAACGTCGACCCCGCACTCCTGGCCCGCCTGCTGGCCGACCGCCCGCCGTCGTAGGCTCGTCGGAGTCATGGCGATCCTGAGGTACACGGCCCTGCGGCTGCTGCTCTTCGTGGCCGCCGCGGCGCTCCTCTACCTGGTCGGGCTCCGCGGCTTCCTCCTGCTGATCGTGGCCCTGCTGATCTCGGGCGCGGTGAGCCTCGTGGTGCTCAGCCGATCCCGTGACGACGTCTCCAGCGCGATCACGCACCGGATCTCCGAGGTCAACCGGCGCATCGACGAGCGCGCGGCCGCGGAGGACGACCTGGCCGGTGGGCCGCCACCGCAGCCGAAGCGACCACGCAGGCCCGAGCAAGGGGAGCCTCCGGAAGGCGAGCGCCCGCCCGGTCCTTAGGGTCTCCCGGTGTGGAGGCCACGGACGAGGTCGTCTACCTGACCGCGGGCGTCGGGCTGATGCTCGCCGCAGTGCTGCCCCGGCTGCTGGCCGGCCGTCCCTTCTCGCCAGCCATCGCCTTCGTAGCCGTCGGTGCCCTGGCCGGCCTGCTGCCGGTCCCGCTCCCGGAGATCGCCCCGACCACGCAGCGCGCCGTGACCGAGCGGCTCACCGAGGTCTGCGTCATCGTGGCCCTGATGGGCGTGGGGCTGGCCCTCGACCGCCGGGTGGGCTGGCGGCGCTGGTCCAGCACCTGGCGCCTGCTCGGCGTGGCGATGCCGGTGTGCATCGCCGCGGTGGCCCTGCTGGGCTGGGGGATCGCGGGGTTGGCGCCTGCCTCCGCCCTGCTGCTCGGCGCCGCCCTGGCCCCGACCGACCCCGTCCTCGCCTCGGACGTCCAGGTCGGCCGACCCGGCGCGGAGCAGGAGGACGAGGCACGGTTCGCCCTGACGTCCGAGGCGGGCCTCAACGACGGCCTGGCCTTCCCGTTCGTCTACGCCGCGGTCTTCCTCGCGGGTGCCCCCGTCGCCGACTGGGGACTGCGCTGGCTCGGCTGGGAGCTGGTGGGCAAGGTCGTCGTCGGCACTGTCATGGGGATCGCGGCCGGCTGGGTCATGGCGAGGGCGGTGTTCGGTGCCCGCCGCAGGATGCTCCGGCTGGCGGAGACTGCCGAGCCCGTGGTCGCGTTGGCCGCGGTGTTCCTCTCGTACGGGCTGGCGGAGGCTGTCGGCGGCTACGGCTTCCTGGCGGTCTTCGTCAGTGCGCTGGTTCTGCGCGACTACGAACGCAGCCACGAGTACCACGGCGTGCTCCACGGCTTCCTCGAGCACATCGAACGCCTCCTGACGCTGGGGCTCCTGCTGTTGCTGGGTCACGCCTGCGCGACGGGGATGCTCGACGACCTCACCTGGCGCGGGGCCCTGGTCGGCGTGCTGCTCGTCCTCGTCGTGCGGCCGCTCAGCGGCTGGCTGGCCCTGCGCGGCGGGCCGGGCACCCCCGGCGAGAAGGCGGCCATCGCCTTCTTCGGCGTCCGGGGGATCGGGTCTTTCTACTACCTCGCCTACGCGACGGGACAGGCCGAGTTCCCTGGGGACGGCGAGCTGTGGTCCGTGGTCGCCTTCACCGTCCTGCTCTCCGTCGTGCTCCACGGCGTCTCTGCCACGCCGGTCGTCAACCGGCTCGACCGGACGCGGATCTGATTACTTCGCAGCCAGTTCCTTGCAGGGAGGAGGTGTCAGGGAACCACCCGCTCACCGACCTGTGGTAGGTCGGGCGGGCCCCCTCGGGGGCCCGCCCCTCCGTCTCCGCCCCGGTGGGTGCGCACCGACGCCGTACGGTGGCTGGCGTGTCCCGGTCTCGACGAGTGCGGCTCGCCGCCGCCGTCACCGTCCTGCTGCTGCCGGTCGGGGCGTGCGCGGACCCGAGAGGCTCGCCTACCGCAGGGCCGCTCGACGACGGCGCGGCTACCGCGACTGCGGATGCCGGCGCGACCAGACCCGGCTCGGCGCCTGCCGGGCCGTCACCGGCGGCCTCGACCCCGACCACCCGGACCAGGGCAACGTCCGACGCAGCCTGGGTGGCCGCGACCTGCTCGGCACTGGGTCGGTGGCTGGCCGATGCCGACCGCGACGAGGACTCCATGCGGGCCCTGGCCCTGGACGGCACTGCTGAGCCGGCGGACGTCCGACGCAAGGCCTTGGCGGTCGTCGACGCCTCGACCGTGCGGACGGTCGACCTGAGGGGCCGTCTGGGCTCCACGGGCAGTCCGGAGGACGCGGACCTGGTCGCCCTGGCCGCCGAGACCGATCGCGTGCTCGCTGAGACGGTCGATGTCCTGGAGAGGGTCCGGCCGCGCATCGCTGCGCTGCCGGTGGAGGACGACCGGCTCTTCGCGCGGGCCGCCGGACCGGTGGTCGGGGAGGTACTCCTGGGCGAGGCACGGCTGGTCGGCGAGCTGACGTCGGCGGTCGTGGCCGCGCGGGAATCTGGTGCGGGGCGGTTGTTCGCCGAGACGTCCGAGTGCAGATCGCTCCACGACGGCCTGCGGCTCGCGCCCTGGTGAGCGTCGCGTTCGGGCCCGGTCGACCCGCTCAGGCACCGAAGGCGGCCGCGTACGTCGCCCACCCTGTCGGCGCCGGTCCGTCGGCCAGCGACACGGCCTGGAATGCGTCGCCGGCTTCGTCGTACGGCCCGGTGATCCCGAGCTCGTGGGCCGGCCGGAAGCCGAAGCGGCGGTAGTAGCCCGGTTCGCCGAGGACCACGACCAGTACCTCGCCCCGGTCGCGAGCGGCGGCCAGCTGTGCCTTGACGAGAGCGGTGCCCACACCACGGCGCTGGTGCTCGGGGTCGACGGCGAGAGGAGCGAGCGCGACCGCGGGCCGGCCGCCCACGTCCAGGCGGGTGCCGGCGACGTGGCCCACCGCCGGGCCGTCGGGGTCCGGGCCGAGCAGGGCGACCAGCGCCAGCCCGGGTAGCCAGGCAGGATCGGCCCGGAGGGCGTCGAGCAGTACTGCCTCGTCGTCCTGACCGAAGGCGCGGCGGACGACCGCACGGATCGCGGCGAGCTCGGCCGGGTCATCCGCCCGCTCGGCCCGCACCATGACGCCCACCGTGTCTGCCGCGCTCAGTCGGCCGAGAGCGCCAGGCCGAGGGCCAGCAGGGCCGCGTAGGCGAGTTCGGTGAGCCCGGTGTCGCGCAGCACCGGCACGAGGTCGGGCCCCGACGCTCCCGCGAGGACCGGCCGCGTCGCCCGGACCGCGAGTGGCACCGACAGCACGGCGAGCGCGCTCCACGGGCGCCCGGCAAGGGAGAGCACCAGCGCGAGCAGGTACGGGAGGACCATCAGGCCCGCGTAGAGCAGCCGCGTGCGGCTCTGGCCGAGCGTCACCGGGAGGGTGCGCTTGCCGCTGACTGCATCGGTCGGGATGTCGCGGAGATTGTTGACGACCAGGATGGCGCAGGCCAGTGAACCGATCGCCACGCCGGTGATCACTGAGCCCGGTGTCACCCGGCCCACCTGGACGTACGTCGTGCCGATCACCGCGACGAGGCCGAAGAAGACGAACACCGAGACCTCGCCGAGGCCCCGGTAGCCGTAGGGGTGCTCGCCGCCCGTGTAGAACCAGGCAGCCGCGATCGCCAGGGCGCCCACCCCGAGCAGGATCCAGGCCTGGGCCAGAACGACCAGGACGAGCCCAGCGACGGCCGCCACGGCGAAGGACGTGAAGGCGGCCGCCCTCACGCGCTCCGGCGCGGCCAGTGCCGAACCCACCAGGCGAACCGGTCCCACCCGTGCGTCATCGGTCCCGCGGATGCCGTCGGAGTAGTCGTTGGCGTAGTTGACGCCCACCTGCAGGGCCAGCGCGACGATCAGGGCCAGCAGGGCGCGCGACCACACCACCGAACCCACGGCAGCGGCCGCGCCGGTCCCGGCCAGCACCGGGGAGACGGCGGCCGGCAACGTGCGCGGGCGCGCGCCGGCCACCCACTGGGTGGCGGTGGCCATCAGCGATCCGTCTCCCCGTCGGCCGGGGTGAGGGCCGCGCGGGCCAAGTCGGTGGCCGCGCGCCGGTCGGGCTTGCCGTTCCCGCGGCTCGGCAGGCTCTCGACCAGGAGGAGGGCACGTGGTGCATGGGCGACGGGGGCCCGCCGGGCCACCGCCGCTCGTACCGACTCGAGGGTCGGGGGGGCGTCCGGGTCGACCGGCACCACGACCGCGACCACGCGCTGGCCCCACTCCTCGTCGGGCAGGGCCACCGCCACGACCTCGGCCACGCCGGGGTGCAGTCCCACAACCGCATCGACCGCCGCGAGGGGGACGTTCATCCCGCCGGAGAGGGCGACGTCGTCCATCCGCCCGTGGACCTCCACCCGGCCCTCGCCGGTGACCCGGCCGAGGTCGGATGTCGTGAACCAGCCGCCGGCGAAGGCGTCCTCGGTCAGTTCCGGCTGGAGCCGGTAGCCGCGGGCGAGCACGTCCCCGCCGATGCGCAGCCGCCCGTCGGGGGCGACCGACACCCGCACCCCGTCGAGGGGCAGGCCGTCGTAGACGCAACCGCCGCAGGTCTCGGTCATGCCGTACGAGGTGACCACGTTGACTCCTGCCGCCATCGCCCGCGCGAGCAGGCGCGGGGAGATGGCGGCGCCCCCGACCAGGACGGCGTCGTAGGCGCAGAGGGCGTCAACAGGGGCGCCGCCGGCGTCGAGCAGGCGTCCGAGCTGGACCGGGACCAGCGCCGTGTAGCGCCGGGTCCGTGACGTCGCCAGGACGCGCATGCTCGCGGCGGCGAAGGACTCGGCGTCGAAGCCTCCGCTGAGGTCGAGGGCCACGGGCTCCTGCCCCTCGAGCACGGAGCGCACGATGACCATCAACCCGCCGATGTGGGTCGCGGGTAGCGCCAGTAGCCACCGGCCGGGACCACCGAGCCGGGCCACCGTCGCCGTCGCAGAGGCCCGCAGCGCCGCCGCCCCCAACATGACCCCCTTGGGCTCGCCCGTGGAGCCGGAGGTCGGCACGACCAGCGCCACCGGGTCCAACTGCCCGGACCCGTCCACCTCGTCCGGCAACTCGACCGGGAGGCTGGGACGCAGGGTGGCCAGCAAGTGGTCCCGCAGCGCGGGCGGTCCTTCGGGGAGCGGCAGCACCGCCGGCCCACCCTCGAGGGCGGTGGCCACGGCCGGGAGGATCCGACGCAGCACCGCGGCGCCATCGGGCGCGGCGACGGCGTGGACCGCGCGCAGGCCGCTCCGGCCGTGCGGAGCTGGGGGAGTGGGGCTGACCATGGCGCGGTCCAGGCTACGACCCCGCCCTCTGCGGCCGGGGCGGGTGTCAGAAGTACCAGGGGTAGCCGCTCCAATCGGGGGCACGCTTCTCCAGGAAGGCGTCGCGCCCCTCCACCGCCTCGTCGGTCATGTAGGCGAGTCGCGTCGCCTCGCCGGCGAAGACCTGCTGCCCCATCAGCCCGTCGTCGACGGCGTTGAAGGCGAACTTGAGCATCCGTTGTGCCTGCGGTGACTTGCCGAGCACCTCTCGGGCCACGCCGAGTGCGACGGCCTCGAGGTCCGCGTGGTCGGCGACGAGGTTCACCGCACCCATCCGCTGCATCGCCTCCGCGTCGTAGGTGCGGCCGAGGAAGAAGATCTCGCGGGCGCGCTTCTGGCCCACCAGGCGGGCGAGATAGGCCGAGCCGTAGCCGGCGTCGAAGGAGCCGACGTCGGCGTCAGTCTGCCTGAAGCGGGCTTGCTCCCGGCTCGCGATCGTGAGGTCGCACACGACGTGCAGGCTGTGACCACCCCCGGCCGCCCACCCCGGGACCACGGCGACGACGATCTTGGGCATGGTTCGGATCAGCCGCTGGACCTCGAGGATGTGCAGCCGTCCGGCCCGGGCACGGTCGACGGTGCCGGCGTCGTCGCCCTCGGCATAGCGGTAGCCGTCCCGTCCGCGGATCCGCTGATCGCCGCCGGAGCAGAACGCCCAGCCGCCGTCCTGGGGACTTGGCCCGTTGCCGGTGAGCAGCACGCACCCGACGTCGGTGGTCTGCCGGGCGTGGTCCAGCACGCGGTAGAGCTCGTCGACGGTGTGCGGACGGAACGCGTTGCGTACCTCCGGCCGGTCGAAGGCCACCCGGACGGCGCCGACGCCCACCGCACGGTGGTACGTGAGGTCGGTGAGGTCGTCGAACCCCCGGACCTCGGTCCAGGCCGACGCATCGAAGATCTCGGAGATCACGGGCGCGAGGATAGGCGCCGTGCCCCCGGACCTGGCCGTGTGCTCCCTGCCGCTGCGCCGGCGCTTCCGCGGGATCGCCGTCCGCGAGGTGGTCCTGGTCCGTGGGCCGGCGGGATGGGGGGAGTTCTCGCCGTTCCGCGAGTACGGCGATCGCGAGGCGCTCACCTGGTGGCGGGCGGCGCGCGAGGCGGCCGACACGGGCTGGCCCCCGCCCGTACGGTCGGTGGTGCCGGTCAACGCGACCGTGCCGGCCGTCCCCGCGGCCGACGTCGCGGGGGTCCTGGCGCGATTCCCGGGGTGCACGACAGCGAAGGTCAAGGTGGCCGAGCCGGGCCGGCCCGTGACCGAGGACCTCGACCGCCTCGCCGCCGTACGGGACGTCCTGGGCGGTCGGGGTCGCGTGCGTGTCGACGCCAACGGGGCGTGGGACGTCGAGGAGGCCGTCGCGCGGATCCGGTCCTACGACCGGGCGGCGGGTGGGCTGGAGTACGTGGAGCAGCCCTGCGCCTCGGTCGAGGAGCTCGCCGCCGTACGGCGTCGGGTGGACGTCCCGGTGGCGGCGGACGAGTCGATCCGGCGGGCGGACGACCCGCTGCGCGTGGCCAGGCTCGGGGCGGCCGACCTCGTGGTGCTCAAGGTGCAGCCGCTGGGCGGAGTTCGCGAGTGCCTGCGGATCGCAGAGCGGGTGGGGCTCCCCGCGGTCGTGTCCTCTGCGCTGGAGACGTCGGTGGGGATCGCCGCGGGCGTCGCGCTCGCCGCTGCGCTGCCCGAGCTGCCGTACGCGTGCGGGTTGGCTACGGCGGGGTTGCTGGAGCTCGACGTGGTGGTCGACCCCCTGTTGGCCGTCGGTGGCGTGGTGCCCGTCCGTCGGCCGGAACCCGCCAGCGCGCTGGTGGAGGCGACAGCGGCCTCCGACACGGCGCAGCATTGGTGGCGCGAGAGGATCGCCCGGGTGGAGGCCCTCCGGTGAACCCGTCGACCGCCCTGGCAACCGTGCTGGTCGACGAGCTCGTGCGCGGCGGGGTCCGGGAGGCCGTGCTCGCGCCGGGGTCGCGGTCGGCCCCGCTGGCGCTGGCGCTCCATGCGGCCGACGCCGAGGCGTCCCTGCGTCTGCACGTACGGATCGACGAGAGGTCGGCGGCGTTCCTGGCGCTGGGGCTGGCCCGGGCGAGCGGCCGGCCGGTGCCCGTGCTGACCACGAGCGGGACGGCGGCAGCCAACCTGCACCCCGCCGTCCTCGAGGCGTCGCACGGGCGGGTGCCGCTGGTCCTCCTCACGGCGGACCGCCCTCCGGAGCTGCGCGAGACGGGGGCCAACCAGGCCGTCGACCAGGTCGGCCTGTACGGGTCCGGGGTGCGCTTCTCGCAGGACGTGGGAGTGCCGGAGGAGCGGGCAGGGCAGGTGGCCTACTGGCGGGCGCTGGTGGGACGGGCCCTGATCGCAGCCCGCGGGGACCTCGACGGGGACCCCGGGCCGGTGCACCTGAACCTGCCGCTGCGTGAGCCGCTGCTGCCCGACGGCTCGAGGTCGTCGGGCTGGCCGGAACCGCTGGACGGACGGGCGGGTGGGGCGCCGTGGGTGTCGGCGGCCGACGCCGTCCGGCCGGGCGCCGTGGAGGTGACCGACCCCGACCGGCCCACCGTCGTGGTTGCGGGCGCAGGGGACGGTGGGGTCGGGGCCCGGCTGGGTGCGGAACTCGGCTGGCCGGTATTGGCCGAGCCGGTGAGTGGCTCCTTCGTCCCCCCGGTCGCGGTCGCGGCCGCGCCTCTGCTGCTCGGGGTGGGCGGCTGGCTGGCCGACCACCGGCCCGGACGCGTGGTGGTGACCGGTCGGCCGACGCTGTCCAGGCCGGTGCTGCGGCTGCTGGCGGACGAGTCGGTCGAGGTCTGGGCCGTGGCGGGTGCGCGTTACCCCGACCCCGGACGCTCGGTCGCGCGGGTCGTGCCCGGCCTCGTCCCCTCCGGGGGTGCCCGGGTGGCGGGCGCCTGGGCCGCGGCGTGGGTCTCGGCCGGTGAGGCGGTGTCCCGTGCCGTCGGCGAGGTGCTCGACGCCCAGGCCGGGCCGACCGGGCCCGGCGTCGCCCGGACGGTGCTGGCGTGCCTGCCGGAGGGTGCCTCCCTGGTCGTGGGCGCCTCCCAGCCGGTGCGGGACCTGCACCTGGCCGCGGGACCCCGGACCGGCGTGCGCCCGTACGGGAACCGGGGCGTGTCGGGGATCGACGGGACGGTGTCGACGGCGGTCGGCGTGGCGTTGGCCCGGCCTGGGCCGGCGTACGCGCTGATGGGCGACCTGACCTTCCTGCACGACGCGAACGGCCTGGTCGTGGGGCCGGCCGAGCCGCGGCCGGACCTCACGGTCGTCGTGGTCAACGACGACGGGGGCGGGATCTTCACGTTGCTCGAGCAGGGCGCGCCCCGGCACGCCGGTGCGTTCGAGCGGGTCTTCGGGACGCCGCACGGGGTGGACCTGGCGGCGCTGTGCTCGGCGACGGGTACCGGGCACGTCCGGGTGGCCGACCTGGACGGGCTGGTGGCCGAGCTGGGACGGCCCGAGGGGGTGCGCGTGGTCGAGGTCCGGGTGGACCGCTCCGCCCACCGGGACCTGCACGCTCGGCTGCGCTCCGTCGCTGCCGCGGCGCTGGGCGCCTGACCGCCGGGGCCCCGGGTGGGTGATCACCGTGGGCTGCTCGTGCCGGTGCGCGGGACCTGCCCGACACGGGATCTCGATCCGGCTCCCCAGCTCCTAGAGCGTGATCACCGTGCGGTCGTGGTGCCGGTGCGCGGGACCTGCCCGACACGGTGATCTCGATCCGGCGGCTCAGGCCGTCAGCGCGTCCCGCATCGGCACCAGCTTGGCTGCGTTCTCGGCGAGTTCTGCCTCCGGGTCCGACCCGGCGACGATGCCGCACCCGGCGAAGAGCCGCAGCCGCCGCCCGTCGGCCGGGTCCACCTCGGCGCACCGCAGGGCGATCCCCCACTCGCCGTCGCCCCGCGCGTCCGTCCAGCCGACCGGGCCGGCATAGCGGCCGCGGTCCAGGCCTTCGACGTCGGCGATGACCCGGCGGGCCGCCTCGGTGGGGGTCCCGCACACGGCCGCCGTCGGGTGCAGGGACGCCGCCAACCGCAGCGACGTCCACCCGTCCCCGACCACGCCGGTGACGTCTGTCGCGAGGTGCATGACGTTGGGCAGGTGCAGCACGAAGGGGGTCTCGGGGACGTTCATGCCGGTGCAGTGGGGAGCCAGGGCGTCGGCCACCGACCGTACGGCGTACTCGTGCTCCTCGAGGTCCTTGCTCGAGCGCGCCAGCGAGGCGGCGTTGACGAGGTCGTGCGCGTCGTCCCCGGTACGGCGGATGGTGCCGGCCAGCACCCGGGAGGTGACCAGCCCCAGGTCGAGCCGGACCAGAAGCTCGGGCGTGGCGCCGAGCAGACCGTCGACGGCGAAGGTCCAGCAGCCGGGGTAGGTCCCGGCCAGCCGGGCGAGTGGCCAGCGGAGGTCCACGGGCTCGGCGGCCTCGGCGACCAGGTCCCGGGCGAGCACCACCTTCTCGACCTCACCCGCGGCGATCCGCTCGAGCGCCGTGGCGACCACCGTCGACCACTCGGCGCCGGACCGGGCGCCGTCGGCGAAGGCCACGCCGTCGGGCCGTCGTGGAGCCATCACCGGCGGGAGCTCCGCGAGCGGCGGGATGGCCCCGCCCGCGGTCGCGGTGGTCACCCACCACCTCCCGGCCCGGTGGCCGACGACCACCTCCGGGACGACCAGGGACGAGCCCTCCTGGTCACCGAAGGTGAAGGATCCGAAGGCCACCGGCCCGGAGCCAGGTTGCTCCACCTCGTCGCGGACCACCGCCGTACGGACGAGGGACGACCACCAGCGCTCGGCTGCGGCGAAGCGGTCCGGACCTCCTACCCGCACCCGGGCCGCCTCGCCCCAGCCGACCAGGCCCTCTCCGCGGCGCACCCAGGCAAGACCACGAGGGTCGGGGAGCAGCCCGAGCAGGGGACCGGGATCCGCCACCTCTGCGGTGCGGACCACCAGGGGGGTGGCCCCAGCCGCGGGGGCCTGCGTCGTCACGACGGACCAGCGTAGGTGGCGAAGACGAGCGGGGCTCCCCGGGGCGGAGCGGCGTTCGCCACACCGGGCCTCGACCAGCGATGCCGCGAGCTTGGGCGTGACCCGCGGAAGGCTCGCCGGCCCCGAGTACCGGCAGCTCTTCCGGGGGATCCACGTCGCCGCACACGTCAGTGACTCGGTGGAGCTCAGAGCCGCCGCCGCCCTCCTGCTGTGCCCACCGGAGGCGGTGCTCTGCGGGCGGACGGCGGCACTGCTGCGAGGGCTGCCGGTGGAGGACGACGGGACCGTCCATGTCGGACTCCCCACGGGCGCCACCAGGGTCGATCGCCGCCCCGGGCTGTGCCCGCACCGCGACATCCCGACGGAGGGCGGCGTCTCGTGGGGTGGCCGGACCCTGGTCGGGGTCCCCGAGATGTGGCTGGGTGTCGCCAAGGAGAGGCCGCCACGGGTCGGGAGGGGATCGTCGAGGTCGTCGTACTCGGTGACGCCCTGCTCCGCCACCGATGGTGCGCGCCGGCCGACCTGGCGGCGTACCTGAGGCGCTGCGACGGCCGACGGGGAGTAGTCCGGGCCCGGACGGCTCTGCCCCTCCTCCGCCCTCGTGTCGACTCGCCGATGGAGACCCGGACCCGGCTCGTCCTGGTCTTCGGCGGGCTGCCCTGCCCGGTCACCGGTCTCGATGTCTTCGACGAGTGGGGCGAGTGGATCGGCCGGCCCGACCTCGCCTACCCGGAGCTGCGGCTGGCGCTGCAGTACGAGGGCGACGACCACCGGATGAACCGTCGACGATGGCGGGAGGACGTCCGACGCGACGAGGTCCTCGAGGAGCACGGGTGGTCGGTGATGCGCATCGTCGCCCAGGACGTGTTCACCTTCCCCGACGTCCTCGTACGCCGCGTACTGCCCGGATGGAACGGCAGCGGGAACTGCTCGGGCATCGATGACGCGGCGTCGCCGCATCGAGCGCGGGCTTGCGCAGGACTCGGGTCCCGGCCAGGGAGCGGAACTCCGCGCTCGATCCCACGCCCAGGGGCCGGGGTGGGGGGAGCGCTGCCCGGGGTCGCCCGTGGCAGGCTGGCAGGGTGACCCGCGCCTCCCTCGAGAAGCAGCCGCGCGAGGTGGCGGCGATGTTCGACGGTGTAGCGCGGCGCTACGACCTCACCAACGACGTGCTGTCCCTCGGCCAGGACCGGGCCTGGCGCCGGGCGGTCCAGCGGGCGGTCGGCGCCCAACCGGGGGAGCGGGTCCTCGACCTGGCGGCGGGCACCGGCACCTCGAGCGAGCCGTTCGCCCGGGACGGCGCCACAGTCGTCCCCTGCGACTTCTCCCTGGGCATGCTGCGGGAAGGCAAGCGGCACCGTCCGGGTCTGCCGTTCGTGGCCGGTGATGCGCTCCGCTTGCCGTTCGCCGACGCCGCCTTCGATGCCGTGACCATGTCCTTCGGGCTGCGCAACGTCCACGACCCCGACGCCGGACTCCGCGAGCTGCTGCGGGTCACCCGCCCGGGCGGGCGCCTCGTCGTGTGCGAGTTCAGCCACCCCACCTGGGAGCCGTTCCGGACGGTGTACGTCGAGTACCTGATGCGAGCCCTGCCCCGGGTGGCCCGGACGGTCTCCAGCAGCCCGGACGCCTACGTCTACCTGGCCGAGTCGATCCGGGCCTGGCCCGATCAGGGCGGCCTGGCCGCCCGCATCGCCGCCGCGGGGTGGGGCGAGGTGGCTTGGCGCGACCTGAGCGGAGGCGTCGTGGCACTGCACCAGGCGGTCCGGCCAACCCCGACCCGACGCCCGGCGGCCCCGACCCGACGCCCGGCGGCCCCCACCGCACGCCCGGCGACCCCGACGCGGCGCCGCACGACCGCGGCGGCCGGCGAGATTTCCGCAACGTCCCCTGCGCATAAATCCGCAGGTCAGACGCCCGATCCCCCCGGTCGTGGAGCGCCGTGAGGGTCCCTAGACTGGCCGCCGACGGTGCTCGTGAACGCGTTCACGAGCACCGCCCGACACCCCGCGACATCCACCCGGTCCCGGAGGCAGCCCCGTGATCCACGTCACTAGGATGGGCCACCGCATGCCCGCGCCAGCCGCGGGGCCCAGGCCCCGGGCGCGGTCCGGGACGCAGGCGGGCGAGAGGAGCGTGGCCGAGTGAACCCTTACGTCCCGATCATCGGGCTGGCGGCGCTCGCGGCGGGCTTCGCGGTGTTCTCGATCGTCGCGGGCACCCTCGCCGGGCCCAAGCGCTACAACCGCGCCAAGCTCGACTCCTATGAGTGCGGCATCCAGCCGACACCGCAACCGGTGGGTGGCGGGCGTTTCCCGATCAAGTACTACCTCACCGCGATGACCTTCATCATCTTCGACATCGAGATCATCTTCCTCTACCCGTGGGCGGTCCGGTTCGACGCGCTGGGCACCTTCGGGTTCGTCGCGATGATGCTGTTCCTCGTGCTGATCACCGTGCCGTACGTATTCGAGTGGCGGCGCGGCGGGCTGGACTGGAACTGACGGAGGAGCGACCACCATGGGCATCGAAGAGAAGCTCCCGAGCGGCGTCCTGCTCTCGACCGTCGAGGGGCTGGCCGGCTACTTCCGCAAGAGCTCCTTCTGGCCGGCGACGTTCGGCCTCGCCTGCTGCGCGATCGAGATGATGGCGTCCGGCGGGCCGCGGCACGACCTGGGCCGCTTCGGCATGGAGGTCTTCCGGGCCTCGCCCCGCCAGGCCGACCTGATGATCGTGGCCGGTCGGGTGAGCCAGAAGATGGCGCCCGTCCTGCGTCAGATCTACGACCAGATGGCCGAGCCCAAGTGGGTGCTGTCGATGGGCGTCTGCGCCTCCAGCGGCGGCATGTTCAACAACTACGCGATCGTGCAGGGCGTCGACCACGTGGTCCCGGTCGACATCTACCTGCCCGGCTGCCCCCCGCGACCGGAGATGCTCATCGACGCGATCCTCAAGCTGCACGACAAGATCCAGCACACTCCGCTGGGCGTGAACCGTGAGAACAGCGACGCCGAGCGCGAGCAGCTCGCCCTCACCGCGACTCCCACGCACGAGATGAAGGGCCTGCTTCGTTGAGCGACGAGGACAAGGTGGCCGGCGGCGAGCAGCTGCCCGAGGTCGCCCCACCGGCCCCGCCGCTGCCGCCGGCGCACGCCGACCGCCGCGGTATGTTCGGTGCCGAGGGATCCGGCGACACCTCCGGTTACGGCCGGTTGGTCCGCCGCGAGACCAACCCGGTCAAGCTCCCCGGCTCAAGCCCCCGCCCGTACGGCAGCTACTTCGACGAGGTCGTCGACGCACTCGCCGCGGCGCTCGAGACGGCGGGGCAGAGCTTCGACGGCGCGGTCGAGCGGGTCCTCGCCGACCGCGACGAGCTCACGCTCTTCGTCCAGCGGGAGCGCCTCCTCGACGTCGTCCGCCCACTGCGCGACGACCCGACGCTGCGCTTCGAGATGTGCCTGGGCGTCAACGGCGTGCACTACCCCGACGACGCCGACCGAGAGCTCCACGCCGTCTACCCGTTCCTGTCCGTCACGCACAACCGTCGGCTGCGGGTCGAGGTCACGTGCCCCGATGCCGACCCGCACGTGCCGTCGATCTGCGACGTCTACCCGGCGAACAACTGGCACGAGCGCGAGACCTACGACTTCTTCGGGATCGTCTTCGACGGCCACCCCGCGCTGACCCGGATCGAGATGCCCGACGACTGGCCGGGCCACCCGCAGCGCAAGGACTACCCGCTGGGCGGCATCCCGGTGGAGTACAAGGGCGCCACGATCCCGCCGCCCGACGAGCGGAGGGCCTACCACTGATGAGTACCCGAGACGACAGCGACGTCACGTACACCACGGCCGAGCCGGACCCGTTCCAGGAGGACCCCTACGCCGGTGTCCGCGAGACGACCGAGGGTCCCGTCTACACCGTCACCGGCCAGGACTGGGACGACGTCGTCGGGGCGGCCGCAGCCGGCCAGGAGCGGGTCGTTGTCAACATGGGACCGCAGCACCCGTCGACGCACGGTGTGCTCCGGCTGATCCTCGAGCTCGACGGCGAGACGGTCAACGAGGTCCGGTGCGGCATCGGCTACCTCCACACCGGCATCGAGAAGAACATGGAGTACCGGACGTGGACCCAGGGGGTCACGTTCTGCACCCGCATGGACTACCTCTCCCCGTTCTACAACGAGGCCGCCTACGTCCTGGGGATCGAGCGCCTGCTCGGCATCACCGACGAGATCCCGATCCGGGCCACGGTCATTCGCGTCCTCATGATGGAGCTCAACCGGATCTCCTCCCACCTCGTCGCGATCGCGACCGGGGGCATGGAGCTGGGTGCGCTCACCGTCATGACCATCGGCTTCCGCGAGCGCGAGCGCACCCTCGACGTATTCGAGCTCATCACCGGCCTGCGCATGAACCACGCCTACGTCCGTCCCGGCGGCGTCGCACAGGACCTCCCGCCCGGGTCCGTCGAGCAGGTCCGCGAGTACGTGGCCTGGATGAAGCGGCACATCCCGGAGTACGAGGCGCTCTGCAACGAGAACCCCGTCTTCCGCGGCCGGACGGTGGGCATCGGCTACCTCGACCTGGCCGGCTGCATGGCGCTCGGCATGACCGGTCCGGTGCTCCGCTCGACCGGACTGCCCTGGGACCTGCGCAAGGCGCAGCCGTACTGCGACTACGAGACGTACGACTTCGAGGTGCCGACCTGGGACAGCTGCGACGCCTACGGGCGATTCCGCATCCGGGTCGAGGAGATGAAGCAGTCGCTGCGGATCATCGAGCAGTGCCTCGACCGGCTCGAGCCCGGCCCGGTGATGGTCGCGGACAGGAAGATCGCCTGGCCGGCCCAGCTGGCCCTCGGCACCGACGGCATGGGCAACTCGCTTGATCACATCCGTCACATCATGGGCGAGTCCATGGAAGCGCTCATCCACCACTTCAAGCTCGTGACCGAGGGCTTCCGGGTACCTGCCGGCCAAGTCTACAGCGCCGTCGAGTCGCCCCGCGGCGAGCTGGGCGTCCACGTCGTGTCCGACGGCGGCACCCGACCATGGCGGGCCCACTTCCGCGACCCGTCGTTCAACAACCTTCAGGCCGTCCCGGTGATGTCGGAGGGCTCGATGGTGGCCGACGTCATCGCCGCCGTCGCCAGCATCGACCCCGTCATGGGTGGAGTGGACCGATAAGGATGACCGCAGAGACCACCCGACTCGCCGGGCCCTCGGACCTGCCCGGGCTGCCGCCGCGCGCACGCCAAGAGATGCTCGAGATCGTCGAGCGCTACCCGCAGGCGCGCTCCGCACTCCTCCCGATGCTGCACCTCGTGCAGTCGTACGCCGGGTACGTCACGCCCGAGGGCATCGAGCTGTGCGCCGACGTCCTGGGCCTCACCGAGGCGGAGGTCGCCGCGGTCGCGACCTTCTACACCATGTACAAGCGCAGGCCGATGGGCGAGTACCACGTGGGCGTGTGCACCAACACACTCTGCGCCGTCATGGGTGGCGACGCGATCTGGACCGAGCTCACCGACCACCTCGGCATCGGACACGACGAGACCACCGACGACGGCGCCGTCTCGCTCGAGCGGGTCGAGTGCAACGCGGCGTGCGACTACGCGCCGGTCGTGATGGTCAACTGGGAGTTCTTCGACCAGCAGACCCCCGAGAGCGCGCGGGAGCTGGTCGAGCAGCTGCGCGCCGGGGAGGAGGTCAGGTCGACCCGGGGACCGCGGGTGTGCACCTTCCGCGAGGCCGAGCGGATCCTCGCCGGCTTCCCCGACGGCCGCGCCACCCAGGGACCGGCTGCCGGGCCCGCCTCACTCGTCGGCCTCGAGCTGGCCCGCGACCGCGGCTGGACGGCCCCCGCGAGGCCAGGGGAGGAACCCCGCACCACGGCCGACTCGGGCGAGCGGGCCGAGGGCACCGGCGACGACGTGACGGCGGCCCCCGCCGGCCGGCCGCACTCCGGGACCAGCGAGGGTGTGACCACCGCCGAGAGCGACACCGCGCACGCGGCCGAACCGGGACACCAGGACGAGGCCGGGGGCGACCCGCGGGAGGCCCCCAAGGACTCGCGGCCCACGATCGCCGAGTCGCCGGGCACGACCCCCGAGGAGGAGAAGTGACCACGCTGACGCCGGTCCTCTCGGCGCACTGGGACGACGCCGACTCCTACACGCGCGCAGGCTACGAGCGGCACGGCGGCTACGACGCGCTGCGCGCGGCGCTGGAGATGGCCCCCGACGAGGTCATCACGCTGGTCAAGGACTCCGGCTTGCGCGGGCGCGGTGGTGCCGGCTTCCCGACCGGCATGAAGTGGGGCTTCATCCCGCAGGGCGACGGCAAGCCGCACTACCTGGTGGTCAACGCCGACGAGTCCGAGCCGGGCACGTGCAAGGACATCCCGCTGATGATGGCCAACCCCCACGCGCTCGTCGAGGGCGTCATCATCTCCTCCTACGCCATCCGCGCCGCCCACGCCTTCGTCTACGTACGGGGTGAGGTGCTGCACGTCGTCCGTCGGCTCCAGCACGCGGTGCGCGAGGCCTACGACGCCGGCTACCTGGGGCGCGACGTGCTCGGCTCGGGCTACGACCTCGAACTGGTCGTCCACACCGGCGCCGGGGCCTACATCTGCGGCGAGGAGACCGCGCTCCTCGACTCGCTGGAGGGGCGTCGCGGCCAGCCCCGGCTGCGTCCGCCGTTCCCCGCGATCGCCGGGCTCTACGCCAGCCCCACGGTGATCAACAATGTCGAGTCGATCGCGTCGGTGCCGGCGATCGTCGCGAACGGGGTCGACTGGTTCCGGACCATGGGATCGGACAAGTCCCCGGGCTTCACGCTCTACTCCCTCTCCGGTCACGTCGAGCGCCCGGGCCAGTACGAGGCGCCGCTGGGCGTCACCCTGCGCGACCTGCTCGAACTGGCCGGTGGCGTGCGGGGCGGCCGGGAGCTGAAGTTCTGGACGCCGGGCGGATCCTCGACCCCGCTCCTGACGGCGGAGCACCTCGACGTCCCCCTCGACTACGAGGGCATCGCGGGCGCGGGCAGCATGCTGGGCACCAAGGCGCTGCAGATCTTCGACGACACGACGTGTGTCGTGCGCGCGGTCCTTCGCTGGACGGAGTTCTACAAGCACGAGTCGTGCGGCAAGTGCACGCCGTGTCGCGAGGGAACCTGGTGGCTGGTGCAAATCCTGCACCGGCTCGAGCAGGGCGAGGGCAGCGAGGAGGACCTGGAGAAGCTGCTCGACCTGTGCGACAACATCCTCGGGCGGTCGTTCTGCGCGCTCGCCGATGGTGCCGTCAGCCCGATCACCTCGTCGCTGCAGTACTTCCGGGACGAGTACGTCGAGCACTTCAGCACCGGCAGCTGCCCCTTCGACCCCGCCCTGTCGACCCTCTTCGCACCGACGGCTGGAGCGAGCGCCTGATGACGGTCACGTCCAACGTCCCCGCCGGTGGCGCGGGCGGCGTGGAGCAGCGCGAGGACCTCGTCACCCTGACGATCGACGGCTACCAGGTGAGCGTGCCGAAGGGCACCCTCATCATCCGGGCCGCCGAGCTGATCGGGGTGCAGATCCCGCGCTTCTGCGACCACCCGCTGCTCGAACCCGTCGGAGCCTGCCGGCAGTGCCTGGTCGAGATCCCGGACGCCGGCAACGGCCGGGGGATGCCCAAGCCGCAGGCCTCCTGCACGACCACGGTGGCCGAGGGCATGGTGGTCAGGACCCAGATGACCTCGCCGGTCGCCGACAAGGCCCAGCAGGGGCAGATGGAGTTCCTGCTCATCAACCACCCGCTCGACTGCCCGGTCTGCGACAAGGGCGGCGAGTGCCCGCTCCAGAACCAGGCGATGAGCAACGGTCGGGGCGAGTCCCGCTTCGAGGGCCGCAAGCGCACGTACCCGAAGCCCCTGGCCCTCTCCACCCAGATCCTGCTGGACCGCGAGCGCTGCGTCCTCTGTGCGCGGTGCACCCGGTTCAGCAACGAGATCGCCGGCGACCCGTTCATCGAACTGCTCGAGCGGGGGGCGCTGCAGCAGGTCGGCATCTACGAGAAGGAGCCGTTCGAGAGCTACTTCTCCGGCAACACCATCCAGATCTGCCCCGTCGGAGCCCTCACGTCGGCGGCCTACCGGTTCCGGGCCCGGCCGTTCGACCTCGTCTCGACTCCGACGGCCTGCGAGCACTGTGCCTCCGGGTGCGCCCTGCGTACAGACCACCGCCGCGGCAAGGTGATGCGCCGGCTCGCCGGCGACGACCCGGAGGTCAACGAGGAGTGGAACTGCGACAAGGGCCGCTTCGCGTTCGCGTACTCGCGCCTCGGCGACCGGCTCACCCACCCGATGGTGCGTGACGAGGAGTCCCGCGAGCTGGTCGCGGCGTCCTGGCCCGAGGCGCTGACCCTTGCCGCGCGAGGACTGACCGCTGCGCGCGAGGCGGGCGGTGTCGGCGTCCTCGCCGGTGGCCGGCTGACGGTGGAGGACGCCTATGCCTACGCGAAGTTCGCCCGCGTCGCCCTCGGCACCAACGACGTGGACTTCCGCGCCCGGGCGCACAGCGCCGAGGAGGCCCACTTCCTCGCCGCGGCGGTGGCCGGGACCGGCCTCGCGGTGACCTACGCCGACCTCGAGTCCGCTCCGGGCGTGCTGCTCGTCGGCCTCGAGCCGGAGGAGGAGTCGCCGATCGTCTTCCTGCGCCTGCGCAAGGCCGCTCGCAAGCACGGCACGGTCGTGCACTCCGTGGCGCCGTTCGCGTCGCCCGGCCTGGACAAGATGCTCGGCACACTGGTCCCGGCGGCTCCGGGCACCGAGGTGGAGGTCCTCGACGCCGTCGGGGCCGGGGACGAGCGGGTGCTTCCCGTCACCGACGCGCTGCGGGTCGACGGGTCGGTGATCCTGGTCGGCGAGCGGCTGGCCACCATCCCCGGAGCGCTGTCCGCGGCCGCCCGGCTGGCCCGCACCACGGGTGCCCGGCTGGCCTGGGTGCCGCGCCGGGCAGGCGAGCGGGGCGCGCTCGAGGCGGGCGCCCTGCCGACCCTGCTCCCCGGCGGCCGGCCGGTCGCCGACGCCGAGGCCCGGGTGGACGTGGGGGCCGCCTGGGGCTCGGGGTCCCTGCCGGCGTCGCCCGGTCGCGACACCTCGGGCATCCTCGCGGCGCTGGGGGCAGGGGAGCTGGGTGCCGCGGTCGTCGCGGGCGTGGAGCTGGCCGACCTCCCCGATCCCGTCGCTGCCCGTGCGGCGCTGGCCGCTGCCGGCTTCGTGGTGAGCCTCGAGGTCCGGGAGAGCGAGGCGACCGCCCTGGCCGATGTCGTCCTCCCGGTCGCGCCCGTGGTCGAGAAGTCCGGGACCTTCGTGGACTGGGAGGGGCGCGAGCGCTCGTTCCCGACGGTGCTCGAGGACTCCGCCGCCATGCCCGACTGCCGCGCGCTCACCCTGCTCGCCGACGAGATGGGCGTCCGGCTGGGCCTGCAGACGGTCGAGGCGGCCCGCGCCGAGCTCGCCGAGCTCGGTACCTGGGACGGCGCTCGTGCCGACCTGCCGGACGTGCGCGCAGTCGAGCCGCCGCACCCGGAGCGCGGCGAGGCAGTGCTGGCGTCCTGGCGGATGCTGCTCGACTCCGGTCGCCTGCAGGACGGCGAGCCCCACCTGGCGGGGACCGGACGCCGCCCGGTGGTGCGGCTGTCAGCGGCCACTGCCGCAGACCTCGGCGCCGGCGAGGACGACCCGGTCACCGTCCTCGGCCCCCGGGGCCGGGTGACGTTGCCCCTGTCGGTCTCCGACATGCCCGACCGGGTGGTGTGGCTGCCGGGCAACTCACCGGGGTCCCACGTGCACGCCGACCTCGGCGCCTCGGCCGGCTCCGTCGTCTCGATCAGCCGCGGGGGTGCCGCATGAACCGGTCCGTCCTCGTCCAGGACCAGATCGAGGGCTTCGGCGACGATCCCTGGTGGCTGGTCCTGATCAAGATCGTCTTCATCTTCGTGCTGCTGGTCCTCTTTACGCTCTTCAACATCTGGCTCGAACGGCGGGTCGTGGCCCGCATGCAGCACCGGGTGGGTCCCAACCGCACGGGGCCGGCCGGGCTCCTGCAGAGCCTGGCCGACGGCGTCAAGCTGGCCCTCAAGGAAGACGTCATCCCCAAGAACGCCGACAAGGCGGTCTACTGGCTCGCGCCGGTGATCGCCGTCGTGCCGTCCTTCCTCATCTTCGCGGTGATCCCGCTCGGTCCCGAGGTCTCGATCTTCGGCGTCGAGACCAGGCTGCAGCTCACCGACTTCCCGGTCGCCGTGCTCTTCGTGCTCGCCGTCGCGGCGGTCGGCGTGTACGGGATCGTGCTCGGCGGTTGGTCCAGCGGGTCGACGTACCCGCTGCTCGGCGGCCTGCGCTCGAGCGCGCAGGTGATCTCGTACGAGCTGGCGATGGGACTCTCCTTCGTCGCGGTCTTCCTGTACGCCGGGTCGATGTCGACTTCGCAGATCGTCGAGGCTCAGACCTCGCTCTGGTACGCCGTCGCCCTCGTGCCGTCCTTCGCGGTCTACCTGATCTCGATGGTGGGCGAGACGAACCGGGCGCCGTTCGACCTGCCCGAGGCCGAGGGCGAGCTGGTGGGCGGCTTCCACACGGAGTACTCGTCACTCAAGTTCGCCCTGTTCTTCCTCGCCGAGTACATCAACATGGTCAACGTCTCGGCGATCGCAGTGACGCTCTTCCTCGGCGGATGGCGGGCGCCCTGGCCGATCAGTGCGATCGGCGACGGGTACTTCAACACCGGCTGGTGGCCGCTGCTGTGGTTCGTCGCCAAGGTCCTGCTGCTGCTCTTCGTCTTCATCTGGCTGCGTGGGACGTTGCCGCGGCTGCGCTACGACCAGTTCATGGCGCTCGGCTGGAAGGTCCTCCTTCCCGTGTCGCTGCTCTGGATCTTCGTCGTCGCCGCTTTGCGCCTGGTGACGACTGGCGGTGTCGACCGGCAGACGATCATCTACTGGGGCGCCGGGATCACCGCCCTCCTGCTCGTGCTCGCCATGCTGCCCGCGCGCAAGCCGCAGGAGATGGAGCTCCCGGAGCCGCCCGAGCGGGGCGAGGGGTTCGACCCGTTCGCCGCCGGATACCCTGTGCCGCCGATGCCTGGACAGGAGACCGGCCCCGTGGCCGGCCGGGCCGAGGACGCAGAGCCCGTCACGACCGTCGCGGCACCGTCCGCGGGCCCGACGGGGACCGAACGCCCGACCGACGAGGAGAGCTCCGGTGCCTAAGTTCCTCGACTCCGTCGCGGGCTTCGGGGTCACCTTCCGGACGATGTTCCGCAAGGTGGAGACGGCCCAGTATCCCGAGGACCCGCATCCCGTCGCACCACGCTTCCACGGGCGTCACCAGCTCAACCGCCACCCCGACGGCCTGGAGAAGTGCATCGGCTGCGAGCTCTGCGCCTGGGCCTGCCCGGCCGACGCCATCTACGTCGAGGGCGCGCCCAACACCGAGGAGGAGCGCTACTCCCCGGGGGAGCGCTACGGCCGCGTCTACCAGATCAACTACCTGCGGTGCATCCTGTGCGGGCTGTGCATCGAGGCCTGCCCGACCCGCGCGCTCACGATGACAAACGAGTACGAGCTCGCCGACCTCACCCGCGAGGCGCTCATCTACGAGAAGAAGGACCTGCTCGCCCCCCTCCTGCCGGGCATGGAGGAGCCCCCGCACCCGATGCGGCTCGGTGACGACGAGCGCGACTACTACCTGGGAGCGGGTCTGCGCACGCCCGACGAGGAGGCAGCCCGATGACGGGCCTGCTCCCCGTGCTACAGGACGTTGCGACGACGACTGCCGGCGGCTCGGTGGGGGAGGCGTGGGTCTTCTGGGTCATGGCGCCGATCTCGGTGCTCAGCGCGCTCGGGCTGGTGGTCTCTCGACGGGCCGTGCACGGAGCCCTGTTCCTGGCCGTCGTGATGATGTGCATCGCCGTGCTCTACGTGGTGCTCGAGGCGCCTTTCCTCGGCGTCGTCCAGGTCGTGGTCTACACCGGCGCGATCATGATGGTGTTCCTCTTCGTGATCATGATCGTCGGTGTCGATGCCAGCGACTCCCGGGTCGAGACGATCCCCGGCCAACGGATCGCCGCGGTGCTGGCTGGGCTGGGCTTCGGGATCCTGCTCGCGGCGGTCGCGTCGCGAGCGGTGCTGCCGGGGTTCGCCGGCTTGGCGGCGGCCCAGCCGGAGGGCAACGTCTACGCCATCGCCGACCAGATCTTCACCCGTTGGGTGTTCACCTTCGAGGTGCTGGCGGCACTGCTCATCACAGCGGCGGTGGGTGCGATGGTGCTGACGCACCGGGAGCGGCTGACCGCCAAGCGGTCGCAGCGCCAGCGCGCCGAGCAGCGCGTCCGCGCCGGGGGTGCAGGAATCGCGCCGCTCCCCAGCCCGGGTGTCTACGCCCGGCACAACGCCGTCGACACTCCTGCCCTGCTCCCCGACGGGACCCCCAGTGACCTGTCCGTGTCCCCGGTGCTGGTGGCCCGGGGCGTGGCCCGGCCGACGGAGGAGTCCGCCGGCGACGTCCGCGCCCTGGAGGCGCAGGTCGACGAGCTGACACACGGCGACGAGCGGCCCCGCGACGAGGACTCACCGGCCGAGCGCCCGCCGACAGGGTCCGACCCGTCGCCGGAACAGCGCTCTGGTGGCGAGCACCAGGCACCCCCGGAGGACGGCCGGCCGCGGGGAGGCGGTGAGCGGTGAGCGTCAACGCCTATGTCGTGTTGTCGTCGCTGCTCTTCGCCATCGGCGCGGTCGGCGTCCTCACCCGGCGCAACGCGCTGGTGGCCTTCATGAGCGTCGAGCTCATGCTCAACGCCGCCAATCTCGCGTTCGTCGCCTTCGCGCGCATGCACGGCAACCTCGAGGGCCAGATCGCGGCCTTCTTCGTCATGGTGGTGGCCGCCGCCGAGGTCGTGGTCGGGCTGGCGATCATCGTGACCATCTTCCGTACGCGACGGTCGGCCTCGGTCGACGACGCCAGCTTGCTCAAGCTCTGACGCCGTGGAGATGCCGAGGACATGACCGTCACAGCACTTCCCGCACTCGCCACCGCCGAAGCGGTGGCCGAAGCCTCGCCGGCCGACGGCGTCTTCACCCTGACCTGGCTGCTCGTCGCACTGCCGCTCCTCGGGGCCGCCGTCCTCC
The DNA here is from genome assembly GCA_035462375.1 of Jiangellales bacterium. GTDB lineage: Bacteria > Actinomycetota > Actinomycetes > Jiangellales > Jiangellaceae > DASTQL01. The sequence goes on along the minus strand of DATHUJ010000040.1, from coordinate 11,987 downwards.
TGCTGTCGGGGCGACGCGGCGACGCCTGGGGTCATGTCCTCGGCACCGCCACGCCGCTCGCGTCGTTCGTCATCGCAGCCGTCCTCTTCGTGGCCCTGCTGGGGCGCGGCGAGGAGGAGCGAGCCGTCTCGCAGCAGCTCTGGCAGTTCCTCGACGTCGGTGACTACCAGGTACAGGTGGGCCTGCTCGTCGACCCGCTGTCCATGGCCTTCGTCCTGCTCATCACGGGGGTGGGCACGCTCATCCACGTCTATTCCATGGGCTACATGGAGCACGACGCGAAGCGCCGCCGCTTCTTCGGCTACCTCAACCTCTTCGTCGCGGCCATGCTGCTGCTCGTCCTGGCCGACGACTACCTGATCCTGTACGTCGGCTGGGAGGGTGTCGGCCTGGCCTCGTACCTGCTCATCGGCTTCTGGCAGCACAAGCCGTCGGCGGCCGTCGCCGCCAAGAAGGCCTTCGTGGCCAACCGCGTCGGCGACCTCGGCATGTCCCTGGCGATCATGTCGATGTTCGTGGTCTTCGGCACGACCACGTTCGCCGGCGTCCTCGGCTCGGCGGAGGGCGCGTCCGAGGGGTGGCTGGTCGCCATCGGGCTCCTGCTCCTCCTCGGCGCCTGCGGCAAGTCGGCACAGTTCCCGCTGCAGTCCTGGCTGCTCGACGCGATGGAGGGTCCGACCCCCGTCTCGGCCCTGATCCACGCGGCGACGATGGTCACCGCAGGCGTCTACCTCGTCGTGCGCTCGGGCGTGATCTTCGAGGGGGCGCCGGTGGCCGCCACCGCCGTCGTGCTCGTCGGGACGATCACGTTGATCATCGGCGCGATCATCGGGTGCGCGAAGGACGACATCAAGAAGGTGCTCGCCGGCTCCACGATGAGCCAGATCGGCTACATGATGCTGGCCGCTGGCCTGGGTCCGGTCGGCTACGTGTTCGCGATCTTCCACCTGCTCACGCACGGGTTCTTCAAGGCCAACATGTTCCTCGGCGCCGGCTCCGTGATGCACGGCATGCAGGACCGGGTCGACATGCGTACGTACGGTGCCCTCCGCACGGCGATGCCGATCACCTTCTGGACCTTCGCTGCGGGGTACCTGGCGATCATCGGCATCGTGCCGTTCGCGGGCTTCTGGTCCAAGGACCTCATCATCGAGGCCGCGGTCGGCCGCAACTGGGTGATCGGCCTGTGTGCGCTGCTGGGCGCCGGGGTGACGGCCTTCTACATGACCCGGCTCTTCGTCATGACCTTCCTGGGGGAGAAGCGGTGGGCCCCCGACGACCACCCGCACGAGTCCCCGTGGATCATGACCGTGCCACTGATCGTCCTGGCGGCGCTGTCGGTCGTGGGTGGCATGCTGCTGGAGTTCGGGCTCCCCGGCCTGCCGGGTATCGAGCCGTGGCTCGAGCCGGTCACCGGGTTCGAGGAGAGCCCGCACCCGGTCCCGCCGCTGGCCCTGCAGGCCATCACCACCGTCGTCGTGCTCATCGGCATCGCGATCGGCTGGCAGCTCTTCGGGCGCCGCCCGGTGCCGACCGCGGCCCCGCGGGGCAGCGTCGTCACGGTCGCTGCTCGCAACGACCTCTACGCCGACGCGGCCAACGAGGCCCTGCTCATGCGGCCCGGCCAGTACCTCACCCGGTCGCTCGTCTACGCCGACAACCGCGGCATCGACGGCGCGGTCGTCGGCACCGCCGCGGCCGTCGGCGGGCTGTCCTCCCGATGGCGGCGGTGGCAGACCGGGTTCGTCCGCTCCTACGCACTGTCCATGCTCGCCGGGGCCGTCCTGGTCGTCGTCGCGCTGCTCCTGGTGAGGCTGCCGTGACCTTCCCCTGGCTGACCACGCTCGTCGCCCTGCCGGCGGTGGGCGCCCTGCTCGTGGCGCTCGTCCCGACCGGACGCGACCGCCTCGCCAAGCTGCTCGCCCTCGGCGTGGCCGTCCTGGTGCTGCTGCTCACCGTCGGCGCGTCGCTGCAGTTCTCCGTCGGCGGCCCCCGGTTCCAGCTCACCGAGCAGTACGAGTGGGTCGGCGCCCTCGGCTTCTCCTGGGCCATGGGGGTCGACGGCATCGCCCTGGCCCTCGTCGCACTGACCGCGGTGGCGACTCCTGTGGTCATGGTGGCGATGTGGACCGAGGCCGAGGACTCGGGTCGTCGCGCCAAGGGGTTCTTCGCGCTGCTGCTGCTGCTCGAGTCGATGACGATCGGCGCCTTCGCCGCCGGCGACGTACTGCTCTTCTACATCCTCTTCGAGGCCATGCTCATCCCGATGTACTTCCTCATCGGGCTCTACGGCGGTCCGCAGCGCCGGTATGCCGCGGTCAAGTTCCTGCTCTACAACCTCTTCGGTGGCCTGCTCATGCTGGCGGCGGTCATCGGGCTGTACGTGCAGTCCTTCGAGGACGGCCAGGGCACCTTCCTGCGCGCGGACCTCGTCGGGATCGGCATCCCGGAGTCCACCCAGGCCTGGCTGTTCCTCGGCTTCATGATCGCCTTCGCGATCAAGGCTCCGCTGTGGCCCTTCCACACCTGGCTGCCCGACGCCGCCGCCGAGGCCACCCCCTCCAACGCCGCGTTCCTCTCCGGCGTCATGGACAAGGTCGGCACGTACGGCATGATCGCGCTGGTCCTGCCGCTGTTCCCGGACGCCTCGCGGACCTTCGCGCCGGTGGTGGTGACGCTCGCCGTCATCAGCATCCTGTACGGCGCGCTGCTCGCGATCGGCCAGACGGACCTCAAGCGGCTGATCGCGTACACGTCGATCTCCCACTTCGGCTTCATCGTCTTGGGTATCTTCGCGCTCACCAGCCAGGGCGGCGCGGGGGCGACGCTCTACATGGTCAACCACGGGCTGTCCACGATCGCGCTCTTCGTCGTCGTGGGCTTCATGATCGCCCGGCGCGGCTCGCGGCTGGTGGCTGATTACGGCGGGGTCGCCCAGCCTGCGCCCGTCCTCGCGGGTTCCCTGCTCGTCGCCGGCCTGTCCGGGCTGGCGCTGCCGGGGCTGGCGACGTTCGTGAGCGAGTTCCTCGTGCTGCTGGGCACGTTCACGCAGTACCGCGTGGCCGCGGTCGTGGCGACGGTCGGGATCATCCTGGCCGCGATCTACATCCTGCTCGTGTACCAACGCACGATGACCGGCCCGGTCCGCCCGGAGACCGCTGCCATCCCGGACCTGAGGGGGCGCGAGGTCTTGGCGGTGGCGCCCCTGTTCGCCCTGCTGCTGGTCCTCGGCTTCTTCCCCCAGACCGCTCTCGACGTGATCGACGACGGGGTGGGCGCCACGCTGTCCGAGGTCGGCGTCAGCGATCCCGAGCCGCTCGTCCCCGCCCAGGCCGCCGAAGGGAACCAGCCGTGATCGCCGGCATCCTGGCCCAGGACCTCCCCGTCGCGCCCGTCATCGAGTGGGCCGAGATCTCCCCCATCCTCGTGGTGCTCGGTGCCGGAGTGGTCGGCGTCCTCGTCGAGGCCTTCGTCCCGAGACGGCTGCGCCACCCCGTCCAGCTCGGACTGGCCTTCGCCGCGGTCGTCGCCGCCTTCGCCCTCGTCGTCTGGCTCTCCGGCACTCGGATCGTCGCGGTGGAGGGCTCGGTGGCCGTGGACGGACCAGCCCTCTTCATCCAGGGCACCGTCCTGGTGCTCTCGGCCTTGAGCCTCCTGCTGTTCGCCGAGCGTCGGCTCGAGGGCAGCGGCGACATCTTTGCGCCGGCTGCGTCTGCCCTGCCCGGGAGCGAGGACGAGCGGGTGCTCACGCAGCAGCGGGTGCTGCAGACGGAGGTCTACCCGCTGGCGTTGTTCGCCATCGGCGGCATGCTCCTCTTCCCGGCTGCCAACGACCTGCTCACCATGTTCGTCGCCCTCGAGGTGCTGTCGCTTCCGCTCTACCTGCTCTGCGGGATGGCGCGCCGCCGCCGTCTGCTCTCGCAGGAGGCGGCCATGAAGTACTTCCTGCTCGGAGCCTTCTCCTCGGCCTTCTTCATCTTCGGCTCGGCGCTGGTCTACGGCTACGCCGGCTCGATGCGCTTCTCCGAGATCGACACGGCGCTGGCCTCGCGCGTGGGAGCCGAGGGACTCCTCCTCGCCGGGGTGGGGCTCATCGCCGTGGGCCTGCTCTTCAAGGTGAGTGCCGCGCCCTTCCACGCCTGGACCCCGGACGTCTACCAGGGAGCCCCCACCGCGGTCACCGGTTTCATGGCCGCCTGCACCAAGCTGGCAGCCTTCGGTGCCCTGCTCCGGGTGTTCTACGTCGCCCTGGGCGGCCTGCGTACGGACTGGCAGCCGATGCTGTGGGCCGTCGCCATCCTCACCATGCTGCTGGGTTCGGTCGTCGCGCTCACCCAGACCGACGTCAAACGCATGCTGGCCTACTCGTCGATCGCCCACGCCGGCTTCATCATCACCGGGATGGTCGCCGCCGACACCGTGGGGACCGCCAGCGTGCTCTTCTACCTCGCCGCCTACGGGTTCACCACCGTCGGGGCCTTCGCGGTCGTCACGCTCGTCCGTGACGCCGGTGGGGAGGCCACCCACCTGGCGAAGTGGGCCGGCCTCGGCAAGCGGTCCCCGGTGGTGGCGGCGACGTTCGCGTTGTTCCTCCTCGCCTTCGCGGGGATCCCGCTCACCAGCGGCTTCATCGGCAAGCTGGCGGTCTTCGCCGCAGCCATCGAGGCCGGCGCCGTGTCCCTCGTGGTCGTCGGCCTGGTGGCCAGCGCGATCGCCGCGTTCTTCTACGTCCGTGTCATCGTGGTGATGTTCTTCTCCGAGCCCGCCGCCGAGGGGCCGAGTGTCGCGGTGCCGAGCATGCTCACCTCTGCCGCCATCGCCGTCGGGGCGCTCGCCACCGTCCTGCTGGGCATCCTGCCGGGCCCGCTGCTGACCCTGGCCGAGCAGGCCGCGGTCTTCGTCCGCTGACCACCGGGAGCCACGTGCCGTCGACCTCCGGCCTGGGGATCCCCGCCGTCGACCCGGCGCTGGCGGAATCGGTGGCCACGGGTCTGGACGAGGTCGAGTCGCGGCTGCGGGAGTCCGTGCGCTCGGACGAACCCCTGCTCACCGAGGCCTCACGGCACCTCATCGAGGCTGGCGGCAAGCGGTTCCGCCCGCTGCTCGTGCTGCTGGCGTCGCACTTCGGCAACCCCCGCGCCGAGGGCATCGTGCCGGCAGCGCTCGTCGTGGAGCTGACGCACCTGGCCACGCTCTACCACGACGACGTCATGGACGAGGCGGCGCTACGGCGGGGCGCTCCGAGCGCCAACGCCCGGTGGGACAACTCGGTCGCCATCCTCACCGGCGACTACCTCTTCGCCCGGGCCTCCGACATCGTGGCCGACCTCGGCCCGGAGTGCGTCCGGCTGCAGGCCCGGACGTTCGAGCGCCTGGTCCGCGGCCAGCTCCGCGAGACCGTCGGACCCCGCCAGGGAGCGGACCCGCTCGAGCACTACCTGTCCGTGCTCGCGGACAAGACCGGGTCGCTCATCGCCACCTCCGCACGCTTCGGCGCGATGCTCTCGGCGGCGGACCCCGACGTGGTGTCGGTCGTGACGCGCTACGGCGAGCGGATCGGTGTGGCCTTCCAGCTGGCCGACGACGTCATCGACATCGCGAGCGAGTCCACCGAGTCCGGCAAGACCCCGGGTACGGACCTGCGCGAGGGGGTCCCGACCCTGCCGGTCCACTACGCGCTGCGGTCGCACGACCCGGCCGATGTCCACCTCCGGCGCCTGCTGTCGGCGCCGGTGACCGACGACGCTGAGCATGCCGAGGTGCTGGGGGTGCTGCGTGCCCACCCGGCCATGGAGCAGGCCAGGGCCGAGGTGCGACGTTGGGCCGGCGAGGCCCGGGCCACGCTCGACCCTCTGCCGGACAGCTCGGCGAAGCGCGCGCTGCAGGCCGTCTGCGACGGCGTGGTCGACCGCACCGCCTGACCGGGCTCGGATCCGACGATCTGTCGGGTCAGGCGGCGGCAGCCTGGACCGCGAGCCGGATCTGGCGGCGCCGGTGCTCGAGCGCCTCGACCGTGAAGACCGCGAGGGCGGCCCACACCAGGACGAAGCCCACCAGCCGGACGGGCGGGAGCGGTTCCCCGTAGAGGAACACGCCGATCGCGAACTGGAAGGTGGGGGCGAGGTACTGCAGGAGTCCGAGCGTCGTCAGCGGTACGCGGGTCGCGGCGGCGCTGAAGAAGAGGAGGGGTACCGCGGTCACCAGCCCGGCGCCGGCCAGCAGCACGGCGTGGCCGAGCCCCTCGGTGCCGAAGGTCCCGGCGCCCCGAGAGCCCAGCCAGACCAGGAACGCCGCCGCCGGCAGCACCAGGACGCCGGTCTCGACCGCGAGGCTCTCGGCAGCGCCGACGCCGGCCTTCTTCTTGAGCAACCCGTACGTGGCGAAGGAGAAGGCCAGCGCCAGGGCGATCCATGGCGGCCGGCCGTAGTCGAGCGTGAGCACGACCACGGCCACGGTGGCGAGGGCGACCGCGCCCCACTGCGCCGGACGGAGACGTTCGTGCAGCACCACGACCCCCATGAGCACGGTGACCAGGGGGTTGACGAAGTAGCCGAGGCTCGTCTCCACGACGTGCTCGTTGTTGACGCCCCAGATGTAGGTGCCCCAGTTGACGGTGATGACGACCGCCGCCAGGGATAGCAGCACGTACGCACGGCGCCCGAGCCGGCGGAGGGCGGCGACTCGTCCGCCCAGCGCAAGCAGCGCCACGACGACGACGAGCGACCACACGATGCGGTGGGCGAGGATCTCGACCGCGCCTGCGGGCTCGAGCAGCGGCCAGTAGAGGGGGAACAGCCCCCACAGGCCATACGCCGCCACGCCGTAGAGGGCGCCGCGTCGGGTCGTGCTCACCGGGGGAGCCTACCTGGTGGTCAGGAGCGACCTCTACGCACGCTGCTGTCGGCGGTGCGATGGACCGCAGCATGGTGGGCGCCTTGAGATCACCGTGTTGCTCAGGTGCCGGGTCGCGGGACGGTCAGCACACGCCGATCACGGAGGGCCGGGCGTCAGGCCACGTCCCAGGTGTCCCGCCCCCGCAGCAACGCCCCGAGGTCACCGCGGCCCTGGGTCTCGACGGTCTGCTCGAGCTGGCGGGTCATCAGGTCGTCATAGGTCGGCCGCTCCACCGAGCGGAAGACCCCGATCGGCGTCCGGGCAAGCGATCCGGGGTCCGACAGGCGCGAGAGCGCGAAGGCTTGCGAGGGGTCGTCGGCGCCGGCACGGTGGACCAGAACCGCCGGATCGTCCGCCGCGCAGACCTCGAGCGCAGCCGTGCCCGGGGCGTGGCGGACGCCCTTGTCCAGGTCGGCGCCGAAGCGGATCGGCTCGCCGTCCTCGAGCCGGATCAGCACGTCCTCGCGGGTCTCGCGGTCCTTGAGCGCGTCGAAGGCGCCGTCGTTGAAGATGTTGCAGTTCTGGTAGATCTCCACCAGTGAGGTGCCCCGGTGCGCGGCGGCCGCCCGGAGCACCGACGTCAGGTGGGCCCGGTCGGAGTCGATCGTCCGGGCGACGAAGGTCGCCTCGGCCCCGAGGGCCAGCGAGACCGGGTTGTACGGGTGGTCGAGCGAGCCCATCGGCGTCGACTTGGTGATCTTGCCGAGCTCGGACGTCGGGGAGTACTGGCCCTTGGTGAGCCCGTAGATCCGGTTGTTGAACAGCAGGATCGTCAGGTTCACGTTGCGCCGGAGCGCGTGCATGAGGTGGTTGCCGCCGATGGACAGGGCGTCGCCGTCACCGGTCACGACCCAGACCGAGAGGTCGGGCCGCGAGGCCGCCAGCCCGGTCGCGATGGCCGGGGCCCGGCCGTGGATGGAGTGCATCCCATAGGTGTCCAGGTAGTACGGGAAACGCGACGAGCACCCGATGCCGGAGACGAAGGTGATGTTCTCCCGGCGCAGCCCGAGCTCGGGGAGGAACCCCTGCACGGCGGCGAGGATCGCGTAGTCGCCGCAGCCCGGGCACCAGCGGACCTCCTGGTCGCTGGTGAAGTCCTTCTTGGTCTGCTTCTCGTCGGTCGCGGGCACGCCGCGCAGGCCGGGCAGCCCGAGGTCGACCGAGGTCTCGCCGGTCACTTGATCACGTCCTCGATGACGCCCGCGAGCTCCTCCGCCTTGAACGGCAGGCCGCGGACCTGGGTGTAGCTGACGACGTCGACGAGGAACCGCGCCCGCAGCAGCAGCGCGAGCTGCCCGAGGTTCATCTCCGGCAGCAGGACCCGGTCGTACGAGCGGAGGACCGCACCGGTGTTGGCGGGCAGCGGGTTGAGGTGTCGCAGGTGCGCCTGCGCCACGTCGCGACCGGCCAGCCGGGCCCGCCGGACCGCCGCACCGATGGGCCCGTACGTCGACCCCCAGCCGAGCACCAGGACCCTCGCCCGACCGCCGGGGTCGTCGACCTCCAGCGGCGGGACGTCGACGCCGTCGACCTTGGCCTGGCGGAGCCGGACCATGTGGTCGTGGTTGTCGGGGTCGTAGGAGATGTTGCCCGTCCGGTCGGCCTTCTCGATCCCCCCGATGCGGTGCTCCAGACCCGGGGTGCCGGGGACCGCCCAGGGCCGCGCCAGCGTGCGCGGGTCCCGGAGGTACGGCAGGAACTCCCCGGCGTCGCCGTTGGGCACCGTGGCGAACTCTACGCGGAGGTCGGGCAGCTCGTCGACGGCAGGCACCCGCCACGGCTCGGCACCGTTGGCGATGTAGCCGTCTGAGAGCAGGAAGACCGGCGTGCGGTACGTGAGTGCGATACGGGCCGCCTCGAGCGCCACGTCGAAGCAGTCGGCCGGCGAGCGCGGGGCGACGATGGGCACCGGCGCCTCGCCGTTGCGCCCGAACATGGCCTGCAGCAGGTCGGACTGCTCGGTCTTGGTCGGGAGACCGGTCGAGGGGCCACCCCGCTGCACGTCGACGACGATCAGCGGCAACTCCAGCGAGACCGCCAACCCGATCGTCTCCGACTTCAGCGCCACGCCCGGCCCGGAGGTCGTGGTCACGCCCAACGAACCACCGAACGCGGCGCCCAGGGCGGCACCCACACCGGCGATCTCGTCCTCGGCCTGGAAGGTCCGCACGCCGAACCGCTTGTGCCGTGAGAGCTCGTGCAGGATGTCGCTGGCCGGCGTGATGGGGTACGAGCCGAGGAACAGCGGCAGCCGCGAGCGCTGCGACGCGGCGACCAGGCCGTAGGAGAGCGCGAGGTTGCCGGTGATGTTGCGGTAGGTGCCCGCGGGCATCGGCGCCGGCCGCACCTCGTACGAGACGGCGAAGTCCTCCGTGGTCTCGCCGTAGTTCCACCCGGCCCGGAACGCCGCGAGGTTGGCATCGCGGATCGCCGGCTGCCGGGCGAACTTCGTCTCCAGGAAGCGGATCGTGCCCTCGACCGGCCTGCCGTACATCCACGACAGCAGGCCCAGCGCGAACATGTTCTTCGCCCGCCCGGCCTCCTTGCGGGTGAGCCCGAACTCCTTGAGCGCCCCCATCGTCAGGCCCGTGAGGTCGACGGCGTGCACCTTGTACGACTCCAGCGTGCCGTCGGACAGCGGGTCGCTCGGGTAGCCGACCTTGGCCAGGGCTCGCTGGGTGAAGCCGTCGGTGTCGACGATCACCGTCGCGCCCTTGGGCACGTCCGGCAGGTTGGCCTTGAGCGCTGCCGGGTTCATGGCGACCAGGACGTCGGGGGCGTCACCCGGCGTGAGGATGTCGTGGTCGGCGAAGTGGACCTGGAAGCTCGACACCCCCGGCAAGGTCCCGGCCGGCGCACGGATCTCGGCGGGGAAGTTCGGCAGCGTCGCGAGGTCGTTGCCCAGCGAGGCGGTCTCGGAGGTGAAGCGATCCCCGGTGAGCTGCATGCCGTCGCCGGAGTCGCCGGCGAAACGGATGATGACACGGTCGAGTCGCTCGACCAGCTTGACCACGGTCTCGCCTCCCTCGGGCGCGTGGCCCGGCGTGTCGCCGCCGTTCGACGACCACCCGACATGCTACGTCGCCGCTGGGCCGCCGCGTGGCAGGAGTCCACGACACGGTCGGCGTGCCGCGAGCACCCGACGACCGCGGGTCTAGGCTGGCGCCGAGGACGCCGATGGAGGTGAGCGGGCTGGACACCTACCTGGGCGGTTACGCCGTGGTCGTCGGCGTGTTCGTCGTCGGTGTGCTGTTCGTCGCCACCGCCCTGGGCGCCAACCGGGTCCTCGCGCCGGCACGGCCCACACCGGACAAGCTGCTCACCTACGAGTGCGGTGTGGACCCCGTCGGCGACGGCTGGGCGCAGACCTACGTCCGCTACTACGTCTACGCCTATCTGTACGTCATCTTCGCCGTGGACGCCATCTACCTCTTCCCCTGGGCCACGGTCTTCGCGGCCCCCGGCTACGGCCTCACCACCCTCGTCGAGATGTTCGTCTTCCTCGGCATCGTTGCCGTCGGGATCCTGTACGCCGCCAAGCGGGGGGTGCTGCGGTGGGAGTGACGCCGCTGCCGGAGCCGCGGGTCGGGGCGCTGCAGCGGATGGCGCCGGACCCGATGCGCGTCGTCCTCAACTGGGGGCGGCGCTACTCGCTGTGGGTCTTCAACTTCGGGCTGGCATGCTGTGCCATCGAGTTCATCGCCGCCTCGATGGCCCGTCACGACTTCATCCGGCTCGGTGTCATCCCGTTCGCCCCTGGCCCTCGACAGGCCGACCTCATGGTCGTGTCGGGGACGGTCACCGACAAGATGGCCCCCGCGGTCCAGCGTCTCTACGAGCAGATGCCCGAGCCCAAGTACGTCATCTCCTTCGGTGCCTGCTCCAACTCCGGCGGCCCCTACTGGGACTCCTACTGCGTGACCAAGGGCGTCGACCAGGTCGTGCCGGTGGACGTCTACGTGCCGGGCTGCCCTCCGCGCCCCGAGGCGTTGCTGCAGGGCATCCTCAAGCTCCAGGACAAGATCGCCGCGGAGCACCTCGGGGAGCGCTACGCCGGCGCGGCCACCGCGGACGTGGCCGTCGCGCGCCGCGGCCTGCCGGCGTCGGCGTTCACGCGTCCGGCCGTCCGGCCGTCCGGCCGGGTGACCGGGCCGGCAGGAGCCGCGCCGGATGACGGTTGACGACTGGGCCACCCAGGTCGCTGCCGCCGCGGGGTCGGACGCCGAGGTGGGCGACGCCTTCGGCGTACCCGTCCTCGACGTCGCCGCCGATGCGTGGGTGGCGACCCTGGAGGCCGCCCGCGACGCCGGGCTCACCTTCTTCGACTGGCTGTCGGCGGTGGACGAGGAGGAGCAGGGGTTCTCCGTGGTCGCCCACGTCGCCGACCCCGCCCGCCGACCGGTCCTGCACGTCCTCGTCCGTACGAGGGTGGAGCGCACCGACCCGGTCCTCACCTCGGCGACGGCCGTCTACGCCGGTGCCGCATGGCACGAGCGCGAGACCGCCGAGATGTTCGGGATCGGCTTCGAGGGTCACCCCTCGCTGGACCCGCTGCTGCTCCCCGAGGGCTTCGAGGGTCACCCGGTGCGCAAGGAGTTCGTCCTCGCCTCTCGGGCGGCGAAGCCGTGGCCCGGGGCGAAGGAACCCGGTGAGGGGCACGAGGGTGCCGCCTCGCCGTCGCGGCGGCGACTCCTGCCGCCCGGCGTGCCCGACCCGCAGACCTGGGGGCCGCGGCCACCACGCGCACCTGGGTCGGGCGGTGGCGAGCCGTGATCGGCGACGTCCTGGAGGTGGTGCTGCGCGTGGTCGGCGTGCTCGCCGCATTCCTGGTCCTGCCCCTGCTGATCGGGCAGGCCGAGCACAAGGTGATGGCGCACATGCAGGGGCGGGTGGGACCCATGTACGCCGGGGGCTTCCACGGCTGGGCCCAGCTCGTCGCCGACGGCGTCAAGTTCGCGCAGAAGGAGGACGTCGTCCCGGCCGGCGCCGACCGCACCGTCTACCGGCTCGCCCCGGGCGTCGCCCTCGTCCCCTACCTCGCCGCGCTCGCGGCGGTCCCGCTCGCTCCGGGGATCGTCGGCGTCGACCTCGAG